>JAEUMG010000403.1 GCA_016793355.1 Hyphomicrobiales bacterium | reverse complement strand
CTCGCCGGCTGAATCGCGCAAGGTGACACGGCCATTGGAAAGCGCGATCGTCGAGTCTTCGCCGGCATTGCTGCGTTTTAGGATTTCGGCCCGCAAAGCCCGCGCCGCAAGCTCGGCCGCGCGACCCGAGACGTAAGTCTGGCGCGAGGCGGATGTCTTGCCGGCATCCTCGGTCAGGTCCGTGTCGCCCATAACATAATCGAAATATTCGACCCCGACGCCCAAGGCCTCGGCGGCGATCTGGATCATGATCGTATTGGAGCCCTGGCCGATATCGGCCGCACCATTATAGAGCATGAGGCGGCCGTCGGGCCTGAGTCCGACCCGCATGGTCGAGGGATTGGGAAGCGACGTATTGCCGATGCCGTACCACATGCAGGCGATGCCGACGCCGCGCCGCAACGGTCCTTCCGTCACGCGCCTGGCAAGTGCTTCGCGCCAGTCATCGCGCAAGGCTTCGAGACAGGCGGCGAGCCCGGCGCTCGAGTTCAATACCTGTCCGGTGGCCGTCGCCTCGCCGGCGCGAATCGCATTGAGCAACCGGAATTCGAGGCGGTCCATGCCGAGCTTGTCGGCCAATTGATCCATCAGGGCTTCATGGGCGAGCGCCGCCTGCGGCACGCCGAAGCCGCGAAACGCGCCCGACGGCGGGTTGTTGGTGTGAAGCGCCCGGCTCAAGGCCCTTACATGCGGCACATGATAGGGCCCCGTCGCGTGCACCGGCACGCGATTGGCGACCGTCGGGCCCCAGGAGGCATAGGCGCCGGTGTCGAAATCGCCCGCGAAATCGAATGCAACCAAGCGTCCCTTTGCATCCGCCGCGGCGCGCGCACGGATTTGCGAGGGATGACGCTTGGTCGTCGCCATCATCGATTCGGGCCGCGAATAGATGCAGCGCACCGGCTTCTGCAGCATCCATGCGGCAAGGGCGACAAGCGGCTGCACGGAGAGATCGAGCTTGCCGCCGAAGCCGCCGCCGGTCGCCGTCGGGATGACGCGCACCGCCGACTTCTCCATGCGCATGATATGAGCGATCTCGTCGCGATCCATGGTCGGGCATTGCGTGCAGGCGACGATTTCGAGGCGATCGCCGATGCGCTGCGCGAAGCCGGCCTCGGGTTCGATATAGGCGTGCTCGACGAAGCCGCTTTCGGTTGATACTTCCGCGGTGACGGCGGCTTCGGCGAAGGCCTTGTCGACATTCCCCTTCACGACGCGGCCGCGTACCAGCACATTGTCCGGCGCGTGATTGTGAAGCGCGCGCGCCGATTCGGTCTGCGCATCGGCGAAGGTCACCGGCGCGATCGGCTCCCACTTTATCGGCAGATCGGCTTCGACGATCGCTTCGACGATGGCCCGCGCACCGACGAGCGCCATCACCGCATCGCCGCGATACTGGGCTTCCGAGATAGCCAGCACCGGCTGGTCCTTGCCGGAAGGATAGATGCCGAAATTATTGGCCGGCACGTCATCGGCGGTGAGCACCAGGGCAAGCCCGTGCCTGCGGCGGAATTCTTCCGTGTCGCCGATCTCGAAACGGGCCCTCGCATGGGGCGAGCGGATGATGCGCAGCCACAATGATCCATCCGGCGCATGATCGGCGCCGAATTTCTCGGCGCCGGTCAGCTTGGGGATGCCGTCGACGCGCTTGAGCCGCGCGCCGACCCAGCCCTTGCCGGTTTCATCGTCACGCGCCTTGGCGAAATCCGTGACCGCATCGACGATCTTCACATAACCGGTGCAGCGGCAGAGCACGCCGCCCATTGCATCTTCGACTTGCGTCCGAGTCGGCTTTGGAGTTTCGGCGAGAAGCTCCGATGCCGCCATCAACATGCCCGGTGTGCAGATGCCGCACTGAGCCGCCCCATGCTGATGGAAGGCGCGCTGCAGGGCCGAAAGCGCACCGTCTTCGGCAAGGCCTTCGACGGTCACGATCTCGTGGCCAACCGCCTGCCCGACCGGCACGAGGCATGAGCAGGCCTGCCTGCCGTCGATCAAGACGGTGCAGGCGCCGCAATCTCCCGCATTGCAGCCGATCTTCGTGCCGGTAAGGCCGAGTTCGTCGCGCAAGGCATCGGCGAGGCGCGTCATCGGCGGGATGTCGAGCGCCACCGCCTCGCCATTGACGGTGAAGCTTAAGCCCGTGCCGGCGCGCTTCAGCATGGGGCGAAGCTCCGCAAGGCACGACGCACGAGCTCGACGGCGGCGTCCTGCCGGTATTCCGCCGTTGCGCGCACATCGCTGATCGGTGCGAGCGCGCCCAGATGCTCCGGCGAGACGATCCCGTCGAGCCTGTCGATCGCCGCGCCGATGAGCGCCCGTTCAAGTTCGGGCAGGCGCCGCGCGATCAGGCTGCAAGAACCCACTGCAAGCGCCGCACGCGTGACGATGTTGCGTTCGGCCTCGATGACCGCGGCGACCATGGCGATCGAGATGACGAGATATTTGCGAGCGCCGAGCTTCACGAAGGTCGAGCGCGCATCGCCCTTGCGCTTCGGGACTAGCAAGGCCGTGACGATCTCGTCCGCGCCGCGAGCGGTCTTGCGATTGCCGGTGACGAAATCGCCGACCGGCATGAGCCTTGTACCGCGCGGCGAGGCAAGCTCGACCAGGGCATCGAGGGCCACGAGATTGGGCGTCCCGTCGGCGGCGGGAGAGGCATTGCACAGATTGCCGGCAAGCGTTCCGGTATTCTGGATCTGGCGTCCGCCGACTTCTCGCGCCGCAAGCTTGTAGCCGTCGAAGAGCGCCGGAAGCGGCGCTGCGATCAGTTCGCTCCAGGTGGTGAGCGCGCCGATGCGCCAATGATCGGGCGTTTCTCGAATGCCTTTCAGGGCCGCGATACCGGTGAGGTCGAGCACGTCCTCGCTCACCGGCCGCGTGGCGCGTGCCGGGTAGAAATCGGTCCCGCCGGCCAGAATCGCGAATGAGCCGCCGCTCAGAAATTCGAGCGCTTCGGCAAGTTCGGGCGGGCGTTCATAGCGTCCCATGGTGCTATTTGCGGCAAGCGCTTATCACCCGTCAATCGGCCTCGAATGCGGCTCTCGCCACCCGCTGCACCAAGCCCGGTAGGACCGCGAAGGCGAAGGGTGCATTGAGCCGTTCGAGCCAGTGATGATAGTCGCGGCCCCAGGGCCCGATATTGACGATCGGATAGCCGGGCGGCGGATCGAGCGCAAAACTGGTCCCCCAGATCGGCGTATTCGCGGCAGCGGTCTCGAGCCCGCCGCTGCCGCGCCCGAGGAAGCTCATGTCAGAAATGCCGGGGAAATAATCGATAGGGTTAACAGCCGGCCCCGCCGCGGCGATGAGGCGCCGGCGCAAGGTCGCATCGCCGAGCGTCACGGCCTGATAGGGAATCGAGCCGAAGCCGATGATGACGGCCGGCCCTGAGCGACCCGAGAGCCGCCAGGCTTCCTGCGTCAGCCTTAAGCAACGGCTGGGCAGGTCGAGGTCGCTCCGCGCGAGTTCGGTAGCGGGAGCGATCAAGTCGAGTCCGGCCGCCAGTTCGCCAAAGGTGAGGACGGGAACATCGCCGGCAAATGCCTGTTGCTTCAGGCTCAGCGCACGGGCGTCGAGCTGCGCGACGGCCGATGTAACGGCCTCGTGCGCCAATCGCAGGGCGATCTCCAGAACCTCCGTCGCGGAACGCTTGTGCTGCAGGGTATTCCAATAGAGCCAGGCCTGTGCCGGGGTCGTGACATTGTAGCCGGACTTCAAATCCTTCGCCTGGAGCGCCGTCGGCGGCGCGGCGATCTCAGGGCCGGTCAATTCGGCAAGCTCGGGCGCACATTCGAGGCGGTTGAGCAGCGCACCCGCGAGATAATTCGCATTGATACCCTGGAAGGGATAGCAGGCATGCGCCTCGCGCCCGACGACGAAGGCAGTGAGCAGCAATTTGCCGATCGATCCGAAGGCGATCGAGCGCCCGAAGCTTCCATCGCCGTCGTCGGCAATCGAATCGAGATTGATGGCGAGCGCAATGTCGAGCCCCTGCTCTTTCGCGAGTGTTGCAATCTGCGCTGCCGCCGCGCGCATGCCGGCGGAGCGATCCTCTTCATCGGGCGTGGCGACGAGCAGGATATTACCGTCGCCCGCATGGGCTTCGAGCACCGCGATCCCTGCCGCGAGCCCTGCCTTCATGTCGAGCAACCCGCGGCCCGGAAGATAGTCGCCGGACTCGAAATCGCTGAGCGCCAGCGCATGCTCACCGGTCTCGCGCAATCTCGCGATCGTCTTGTCGAGCAAGCGCTCGGGATCGAAGGCCAGCGGCATGAGTGCACCGTAATCATCGGCCGGCACCGTGTCGAAATGGCCGGCGAGAAGCACGGTCTTGGCACCCATGCCCCGCTTCAGGGCAAAGACATTGGCACGGCCCAACGGATCATTCGGGATCGGCCTGGTCCAGACATCAAGCCCGCCGATCTCTTCGAGATAGCGCGCGAGTTTATCAGCAAAGGCCGCTTCACCGGCCGTACCCGTCACCGAGGGCCAGCCGGTCAGCGTCAGCGCAATGGCGCGGACGCGCTCAGGCGATGGCGTCATGCCAGGCGGCGATCATATTCCAGAACCGCATTGAGCAGCACCTGCGAGCCGGCCGCGCATTCATCGAACGACGTCGATTCGGCCTCGTTGTGTGAGAGCCCGCCGAGGCATGGCACGAAGATCATCGTCGTGGGCGCGACGCGCGCGATATAGGCCGCGTCATGGCCGGCGCCAGACGCCATCTCGCGCCACGAATAGCCCGCCTGCTCCGCGCCCTCGCGAACGCAGGCGATGAGATCGGGATTGAACTTTACCGCCGGCGAATTCCAGATGCGCTTTTCTTCGAGTTCGAGCTTGAGCTCTTCGGCGATCTTCGGCAATGCGGCCTGATACTCTTTTTCCATCTGATCGAGCACGCTTTCGTCGGGATGGCGCAAGTCGACCGTGAAGAAGACTTCGCCCGGAACGACATTGCGGCTGTTGGGCCTGTTCTCGATGAGGCCGACGCTTGCCACGCCCGGCAGATGCGCCATGCCGACCTGATGGATGGCTTCGATCATGCGGGCCGCACCAAGCAGCGCGTTCTTGCGCAGCAGCATGGGGGTAGCGCCGGTATGCGCCTCCTGGCCCCTGACCGTCACTTCATACCAGCGCATGCCCTGGACGCCGGTGACGACGCCGATCATCCTGTTTTCGGCTTCGAGGATGGGTCCCTGTTCGATATGCAACTCGAACATCGCCTGGAATTTCTGCTTGCCGACCGGATCGGCGCCGCGATAGCCGATACGCGCCAGTTCATCGCCGAATTTGATGCCGTCGCGATCGGTGCGCTCATAGGCATAGTCGGGCGTGAAGACGCCGGCATAGACGCCGGAGGCGAGCATGGCGGGCGCGAAGCGCGAGCCTTCCTCATTCGTCCAGTTGACGATCATCACCGGTGCATTGGTCTCATAGCCGAGATCGACGATCGAGCGCATGGCTTCGAGCGCGCCGAGCACGCCAAGCACGCCATCGAACTTGCCTCCGGTCGGCTGGGTGTCGAGATGCGATCCCATGGCGATGGGGAGGAGCGCATTGTTCTTCCCCGGCCGCAGCGCAAACATGTTGCCGACCGCGTCGACGCCGACCGTGCAGCCCAAGGCTTCGCACTGCGCCTTGAACCAGTCGCGCACCTTCTTGTCGTCATCTGAAAGCGTCAATCGCTTGATCCCACCCTTCGGTGTCGCGCCGTATCTGGCGGTTTCCATGATCGCGTCCCACAGACGCTGCGGGTTGATGGTGATGTTTGTTCTTGCGGTCATCTTGTACGCCCCTGCTCACTCAATCCCGCGTGACGATTTTGTCCCGCGCGGGTAAGAGATTACGACTGCTTTGGCCAGTTCAGGAAGAAGCTCCAGATGCCGTAGATCAGCATGATGGTGGCTACCGAAATCCACAGCGTGTCCCGGGTATAGAGCACCTCGAAGCCGAGCCACACCGCCACCACGCCGACAAGGGCGATGCGCCGCCACAAAGGCTGAAAGAACGGGTGCTTCTGATCGATCAGGGCCACGCGAGACCTTCTCCTCAATCGCCGTCGATCTGCTTGCCGATGATGGCGATGGCGCGCTGATAGACACTCGCCGCGTTCCAGCCCTGGATCGCCGCGAAATTGGGCTGACCCGGCTGATAGCCCGCCCCGCGCTGCCAGCCATGGCCTTTGAGGAAATTCGCCGTCGAGGCGAGGGCGACGTCCTTGTTGTTGAGATTGCCGCCGGTTCCGTAAAGGATGATGTTCTTGGGCAGGAACTGCGTCTGGCCCACTTCGCCATGCATGGCGCCTTTAGCCGAGGGCGACAGCCAGCCGCGGTCGACCAGCTTGAGCGCGGCATAGAGCTGCTCGGTGAAGAATTCCGGCCGCCGGCAATCGTAAGCGAGCGTCGCCACGGCCGAGAGCGTGTTCTGATTGCCCGTGAAGCCGCCAAAGCCGGTCTCCATGCCCCAGATGGCGAGCAAGGGTCCTGGCGGCACGCCGTATTTCTTCTCGATCGAGGCGAAGAGCGCGGCATTGGCCTTCTTGAGCTGCTTGCCGCGCGAGACGATGCCGGCGGCGCCGCGCTTCTGCATGAACTGCTCAAGCGACAGCTTGAAACTTTTCTGGCTGCGATCGGCCCTGATGGTCGCGGCGGAATATTGCGTTCCCATCAGCGCTGAAATCGCCTTGGGCTTGATGCCGTTGGCCCTGGCTTCCGCCGCGAACGCCTTTTTCCAGGATTCGAACCCGGCGGCATTGTTGCCGCACCCGGCCGCCCATGTAGAGCCGGTTGCCGTTACCATTGCCGCCGCCACGAGAGCGCCCTTGATCAAGCTCAGTTTCGCCGCCATCCTGCCCTTCCGTCCTGTGATTCCCCAGCCTGCCGGACGGCAAGACTGCCATCTGGAATTGCGCTTGTCACCGCCGGAATCCGGTGACTGCGAGCGGGCTTTTCAGGCGTCTGAATGGCAAGAAATCCGGGCCGTATCGAAACGCTCTATCCGACGCTGATCTATCGCGCGGATGGCGCCGGGTCTCAAAGGCTCAATCGCGATCTGGCCGAAACCGCCTGGCAATTGGCCCGCGACGACAAGGCGGGCCGGCGCTGGTGCCTGCAGCATGGCTATGTCGGCTACACCTCCTACGCTTCGAAAAGCGATCTTGCGGCGCGGCATGCGGCATTCGCAAGGCTGGAGAGGATCATCGGCCGGCATGCCGCGGAATATGCACGCGCCTTGCAGTGGGATCTGCGCGGCGGCAAGCCGATCTGCGATTCGCTCTGGGTGAACATCCTGCCCGAGGGCGGCTCGCATACGTCGCATCTCCATACCAATTCCGTTATCAGCGGCACCTATTATGTCGCCGTGCCGGAAGGCTCGGGCGCGCTCGTCTTCGAGGATCCGCGCCATGCCATGCAGATGGCCGCACCGCCGCGAAAGGCGAATGCCCCGCGTGCGATGCAGACCTATGTGAGCATCGAGCCCGAGGCCGGCACATTGCTCTTGTGGGAAAGCTGGCTCCGGCATGAAGTGGCGCTCAACCGCGCCAATGCCGCGCGCATTTCGGTGAGCTTCAACATGGTGATCGGCTGATGCGCGATCTTATCGCCTTCGTGATGGGGAATTTTACCCTCACCTTTTTCGTCATCGGCCTGATCGCCTCGGCGATCGGTCTCGCCCGCGCGCCGAAACCCTTGACGGGACCGGTAATCATCGAGGCTCTGCTCAAATGGTTCGTCTTCTTCTCGATGGGCGTGTCCTACATCTATAACGGCATCTTCCACGTCTTCTTCGGCGATCTCGCGGCATCCTATATCGGCTGGGCGAACTCGCCCTTCCAGCTCGAAGTCGGCTTTGCGAGCTTCGGCTTCGGCCTGATCGGCCTCATTGCGCCCTGGCGCGGTTTCGACATGCGATTGGCGGCGATCCTGGGCCCATCGATTTTTCTCCTGGGCGCCGCCGGCGGCCATATCTACCAGATGATCACCGCGCATAATTTCGCCCCCGGCAATGCCGGCATCATCTTCTGGAGCGACATTTTCCTGCCGGTCATCGGCTTCGCGTTGCTGTGGCTGCAGCATCGGCATGAGAAGCGAGCTTGATCTCAAGCCCTTCTCCCCTCGCGGGAGAGCGTGCTGGCGACGAGGCAATCCCCACTTCCCTCTCCCCTCGCGGGAGAGGGCGGTGGCGAGCGGAGCGAGACAC
>JAEUMG010000381.1 GCA_016793355.1 Hyphomicrobiales bacterium | reverse complement strand
GACAATCCTGCATTTCCCCACCTCCGCGAAAGGCGACCCGGCCGACGCTCATTCGGCGGAAAAGCGCGGCGAATAATGGCTTTCATCGTCTGAAAGGTCGTTTATAAGACCCCGGTTCGCGTTTTGACGGTTCGACAGGAGGGTTTCATGGCGGTTCGCGTGGCTATCAACGGGTTCGGGCGCATCGGGCGCAACATTCTGCGCGCCATTTTCGAGTCCGGGCGCAAGGACATTCATGTCGTTGCCGTGAATGATCTGGGACCGGTCGAAACCAATGCGCATCTGCTGCGCTTCGATTCGGTTCATGGCCGTTTTCCGCACAAAGTCACCGTCGAGGGCGACACGATCAGCGTCGGCGAAGGCCGGGTCAAGGTTACCGCGATCAAGGACCCGGCACAGCTCCCCTGGAAGGAGCTCAATGTCGATATAGCGCTTGAATGCACCGGGATTTTCACCTCCAAGGAAAAGGCCTCGGCGCATCTGACAGCGGGCGCCAAGCGCGTCCTCGTCTCGGCTCCGGCAGACGGGGCCGACATCACGGTCGTCTACGGGATCAACCACGAAAAGCTCACCAAAGAGCATATCGTCGTCTCGAACGCGTCCTGCACCACCAATTGCCTGGTCCCCGTCGCGAAGGTGCTGAACGACGCGATCGGTATCGAGCGCGGCCTGATGACGACGGTTCACGCCTATACAAACGACCAGCCGACGCTCGACCAGATGCACAAGGATCTCTATCGCGCCCGCGCCGCGGCGCTGTCGATGATCCCCACCTCCACCGGCGCGGCAAAGGCCGTCGGCCTCGTCTTGCCGGAGCTGAAAGGCAAGCTCGACGGCATGTCGATCCGGGTGCCGACCCCCAATGTCTCGGTGGTCGATCTCAAATTCGTCGCCAAGCGGCAGACCAGCGTCGAGGAGGTGAACGGGGCGATCGAGCGCGCGGCAAATCAGCAGCTCAAGGGGATTCTCGGCTTTACCAAGGCGCCGAATGTGTCGATCGACTTCAATCACGATCCCCACTCCTCGGTCTTCGCCATCGACCAGACCAAGGTGCTCGACGGAACATTCGTGTCGGTGCTCTCCTGGTACGATAATGAATGGGGCTTTTCGAACCGCATGGCCGATACAGCGGTCGCCATGGGCAAGTTGATCTGAGGCCCATGGCGCGGGATGTCCTCATCGCGCCGTCGATCCTGTCGGCGGATTTTGCCCGCCTTGGCGAGGAGGTCCAAAAGCTCGACCAGGACGGCGCCGACTGGATCCATATCGATGTGATGGACGGGCATTTCGTGCCCAATCTCACCTTCGGGCCGCCGGTCGTGAAGGCGATCCGCGGCATGACGAAGAAGATCTTCGACGTGCATCTGATGATCACTCCGGTCGATCCCATGCTCGAGGCGTTTGCCGCGGCCGGTGCCGACCGGATCACCGTCCATGCCGAGGCAGGCCCGCATCTCGACCGGTCGCTGCAGGTTATCCGCGCACTCGGCAAGAAGGCCGGCGTGGCGATCAATCCGGCGACGCCGCCTTCGGCCATAGAGTGGGTGCTGGACCGGCTCGACCTCGTCCTGGTGATGACCGTCAATCCGGGTTTTGGCGGCCAGGCCTTTGTCGAGGCGATGCTGCCCAAGATCTCCCAGGTTCGCGGCATGCTGCAGGGGCGCGACATCGCGCTTCAGGTCGATGGCGGCATTCATCCCGAAACTGCAGGGCGGGCAGCCCAGGCGGGGGCGCAGGTGCTGGTTGCAGGCTCGGCGGTGTTCGCAACGCCCGATTACGGGCGCAATATCAAGGCGCTTCGCACCGCAGCAACAAGCCTCTCGGTCTAGCCTGACGCCTGTCTATACAACCTTAGTTCTTACCTCGCCAACGCCTTCGACAGAGCCGTGGAGCCGGTCGCCGCGCCTGACCGCACCGACACCCGAGGGGGTTCCGGTCATGATCAGGTCACCGGGGAAGAGCTCAAAAAGCTCTGACAGACAGGCAATGATCTCCGGCACTTTCCAGATCATCTGGTTGAGGTCGCCAGTCTGACGGCGCGCGCCATTGACGTCGAGCCAGATCGCTCCCGCGGCCGGATGGCCGATCTCGGACACGGCGCGCAGGTTCGAACAGGGCGCCGAACGGTCAAAGGCCTTGGCGATTTCCCAGGGCCGGCCGTGCTTTTTGCATTCGGCCTGCAGGTCACGAAGGGTCATATCCAGGCCGACGCCGTAGAATCCGACGCAATTGAGGGCATTTTCGCGCGGGATTCCGCGTCCGCCCTGCGTCAAGGCCACCACCAGCTCGATTTCATGATGAACGTCTTCGGAACAGGCGGGATAGGGGAAATCGCCACCGTCTATGACCAGATTGTCGGGGCTCTTGGCGAAGAAGAACGGCGCCTCGCGGTCGGGATCGCCGCCCATTTCCATGGCATGCGCGGCATAATTTCTGCCGACGCAGTAGATGCGGTGGACAGGGTAGACGGACGTCTCGCCGGCAATCCGGAGATAGGGCTGGGGCTGCGGCGGAAAGAAGAAGTTCATGACCTGTTTTCGGTCCCTCCCCTCAAAGAGTCGAGCCGGTCTTGAGACCGGGCGCGAGATCCCGAGTGGCCAGCCGGGCAAAGATTGTTGCATTACCTACAACAATCTTTGCCTCATCTATGTTATTGATGCAATATGGATCGAATCGAAGCACTAAAGGCCTTTGTGCTGGTTGCCGAGGAGGGTGGTTTCTCTCGCGCCGCAGCGGAGCTTGGAATATCGAAATCGGCGGCAAGCCGGAAAATTTCGACCCTGGAGCGCGGATTAGGCGCTGCCCTGTTCACCCGGACAACCCGCCGGGTCGAGCTCACCGAGGCCGGGCAGACATATCTGAGCAAGGTCCGGGCCGTTCTCGCCGACCTCGAAGCCGCCGACCGGTCTGTTGGTGCACCGCAAGTTGGCCTGGACGGACCGATCAGACTTGCCGCGCCCATTGCCTTCGGGACGAGCCGGCTTGCCGGCATCGTTGCTGCGTTAATGGCACGGCACCCCCTCCTCATCGTGGATGTCGTTCTGGCGGACCGCTTTGTCGAAGCGGACGAGGAAGGTTTCGACCTGGTCCTTGATCTTGAGGCTGACGCAAGCGCGAATTCCGCGCTCCGCCTCTTGCCTCTCGAAACGGGGTTGTTTGCTTCGCCGGACTACATTGCGCGCCATGGCCGGCCGCAGGCGCCGGCCGACCTTGCCGGACACCAGGCTCTTTGCCTAGGCGCCCGGAGCCGGCGGATCGCCTGGCAGTTGCGCGGACAGGCCGAGCCCATAGAGCTTAGCCCCCGGCTGGTCAGCAATCATGCGAGCGTGATCCGGGAGGCCGCGCTGGCCGGGCTGGGGATAGCATTCCTGCCGGCATTCGTGGTCACGGAGGATGTGAGAGCGGGACGACTGCATCGCCTGCTTGACGGTTTCGAACCGAAACCAAACTGGCTCTGCGCCCGTCATCCCGGGAACCGGACCGTCTCCGCAAAGTGCCGCCTGTTTACGGACTTCCTGGTCGAGCGCATGCGCCGCGACGGTTAGGCATCCGCCTGTTTGATGGTCTTCAAGGCCGCGAGCGCACGCTTGCGGGCCATGTCATGCTC
>JAEUMG010000366.1 GCA_016793355.1 Hyphomicrobiales bacterium | reverse complement strand
AAAATACCCCTCGTCCTGAGGCGCGCGCGAAGGCGCGCCTCGAAGGATGAGGGGTCTGTTATCAATCAGTATACGGAGGAATAGACCTCACGACGTGTCGAGGGCGGGCATCACATTGCGGGCGAGCCAGTCGCAGTCTTTGAGGATCTCGTCGACCTCGTGCCTTGGCCGCTGGCGGAAACCCGGCGGCCGGCCGGAGCGCAACGGGCTCCAGCGTTCCGGACGGCGCTCCTCGATGGGCTTGGCCTGCCAGCGGGCAAGTCGCATGGCATGGCGCGGGATATCCTCCAGCGCATCGATCATGGCCGCAAGGCGGCGGCAGAGATGCACCGCGCTGACGGTGCCGTCGTCGACGATAGCTTTCACCTCCATGTCGGGTGCCGGAGCCGGGGCCTGAGCCTGGGGCCGCAGGAATGACGGGATGCGCGGATCGGGGCCATCCATGAGGTGAACCCGGGGCTCGGCCTGGCGGCGTTTGCGCCGGCGGCCAAGCAGATCCTTGAGACGCCGGGGCGGATCGAACAGATTGAAAAGCAGGCCGCGCTTGCGTTTGGGCCTGGCTTCGCCCTCGGTCTTGGTCCTGGTGGAAGGCTTGTTGCGCGGCCTCGGCGGGCGGGCATCGCGCGGCTCGACCACGATATTGCGCGCCGCGACATAGATCAGCCGCCTGACCGCCGATTCGGCCTTCCGCAATACGCGCAGCGCCACCCGGTAGGCAGGCCTGGACAGTCTTTCGACGACCGCACCCTCGGCGAGGCCGATCTCGGCGCACAGCCGCGCCACGACGGCGCGGAGCCTTGTGCGATTGGCGGCGATGGCGAAATCCCAGTCCATGACCGTTATCTAGAACATACACGAAACCAAGTCAACATGAAAAAATTCAGTCCCGGGCCGGTCGCCGACGCGGCAAGCGCCGGAAATTTCCTGCCACAAAACGGGCGCCTCAGTGCAAGGATAGGGCGTTACGCCGCGGTTTCACGCAGCTTACTTACCGGTTCCGCTCAATCCGGCCGGCGCATCCGCCAGGCTTCGGTGACCGTCGCATATTCGCTGTAGCCGAGCCGCGCGATCGGCTGCATGGCCGCGGTGTTGACGCGGCCGCCAACGATGAAGCGATCGTCGATGTGAATGCCGACAACGCGCCCGATCACCGCGAAATCATCCGCGTGCCCCTTGTCATCCGGAAGTGGCACGACCTGGTGCAGCACGCATTCGAGGCAGACGGGGCTCGCCGCGACGCGCGGCGGCTTGATCAGGCGGCATGCGGCCTTGGCGAGGCCCGTTAGTTCGAACTCATCGACCTCCGCATCGACTGTCGCCGAACTCATATTCATCTGCTCGCGCAGATCGTGGGTGGCGAGATTGACCGCGAATTCGCCCGTCGCCTCGATATTCTCGACCGAATGCTTGCGCCCGCCGGAACCATAGACGACGTAATGCGGATGTTCGGAGATGGCGTTGAAAAAGCTGTAAGGCGCAAGATTGGCGACGCCGCCCGGCGACAATGACGATATCCAGCCGATCGGCCGGGGCGCCACCAGCGCTTTGAACGGATCGAGCGGCAATCCGTGGTCGTTTGCTCGCGGATCGTAGAACATCAGGAGAGCCGCCGCAGCAGGGCGGGAAGCTCCGCAATCGATGCGATCGTATGATCGGCCAGATGCGCGATATCGTCATGCGCCGCGTTGCCGGTGAGCACGCCGATCGCCAGCCCCGCGCCGCCGGCGCGCGCCGTTTCGATATCATGCGGATTGTCGCCGACCATCGCGATCGCGCTGGTGGGAAGCTGCGTCGCCGCGGCAAAGGCATGGATCATGTCGCCGGCCGGTTTCGGCCGCGTCACGCTGTCGGCGCCGATGATGATATCGAACAGCTCCGCCACGCCAAGCTGCGTCATGTGGCTGCGCGCCGAATGTTCCGTGTCGTTCGTCGCGACCCCGAGCCTCATATTGAGGCCGTGCAGCTCTTCGAGCACCGGCCGCAATGTCATCAAGGGCTTCAGGTGTTTGATCGCGAGATGCCGGTAGTCGTAATCGACGACCCGCATCTGCGCGTCGCCCTCCTCCTTGGTCAGCCCAGGCCACCATACATCGACGAGTTCGCGCGTGGTCCCGCCGGCGAGGATCGACCCGGATCGAACCGTGCCGGTTGCCGGATCGTAGCCGGCCTTGGCCATGATCGCGTCGATCTCGGCCGGTTCGCTCGTCACAAGTTCCGCCAGCATCTCGCGATAGACCGGCAGCCACGTGCCGTTCATGTCGATCAGGGTTCCATCCTTGTCGAAGAGTACACCGCGAATGGTCATCATTCACCCCAGCGGGTCAGTAGCGTTGCGGGATCGGGCCGCGGCCGCTCCTCGAGCGCCGCCGTCGGCGTGCCGAGATAGATGAAGCCCGCCACCTTCTCATGCGGCTCCAGTCCCATCGCCTTGAAAACCTCCGCGTCATAGGCCGGCCAGTCGGTCTGCCATTGCGCGCCGATCCCCATGGCGGACGCGGCAAGCACGATATTCTGGCACACCGCCGCGCTCGAAAGCAGTTGCTCCCATTCCGGAATCTTGGGATGCGGCGCGGCGCGCGAGATCACCGCCAGGACCATGGGCGCCCGCATGAAGAGGCCGCGCTGAAAGGCAACGCTCTCCGCGCCATGCTCCGGGTATTTTTCCTGCCAGCGCCGCGCCAGTACCTCGCCGAAGCGCTGCCGCGCTTCCCCTGAAAACAGGACAAACCGCCATGGCGTCAGCTTGCCGTGGTCGGGCACCCGCACCGCAATCGAGAGGATTTCCGAGAGCTGTTCGGCGGTTGGTCCCGGCTCCCCCATGGCCTTGGCGGAAGCCGATTTACGGGTCTTGAGAAGCGCAAGCCCGGAAGAATTATCGTTGAATTTCATGGCGCCTAACAATCGAAGCTAGCCTTGATTGTCAAGCATTCGCGACAATGAGACGACAATCGCAGCATTCCCGTTAACCCAAAATTAAGCATGTTGTTGAGCCCGGCCCCCTTCCTGTGATTCCATCCTCCTGCCGGCCATGTCGGGTCGGGGAGTTGATAACAGGGGAAGGCGTGTGCGCGACACAGTCCCTCGTGCCTCGCACCAAGGACGCCGCCGGAGCAATCAGACCCGCTATCTGGTTGCCCTGGCGGCGGTCCTGTTGTGGAGCTGCCTGTTCGCGGGTTTCCAGCTCGGATCGGCCCTCAATGCCGCAACGACCGCCAGCATCGACCGGAACCCCGAAACGCCGCTGCTCAGCGACAATGTCGCCCACGAAATCCGCATGGAATCGACCCGCCCCGGCACCGAGGGCCTGGAACTCGCCGGTCGCCTGACCGAGGATGGCGGCCTGATCCAGCGGCCCATCGCCTGGCTGGTGCGCGACAGTAGCGGCGAGATCGTGATGCGCAGTACCGCACCCGCCGCCGGCACATTGACGCCGCCTGGCGAATATGAGGTCGAGGCCACCTATGGCGCGGTGCGCTTCAAGCGCCGGATCAACCTGCCGCCAGGCCATAGGCTCGGTGTCATCTTCACGCTCAATGTCGGCGGCATCCGCGTGCTGCCCCGCCTGTCCGGCATCGGTCTTCCCGCGACGCCCTCCTTCACCACAATATACGCCACGTCCGGCTCGGCCGCAGGCCAGCTTGTCGGTGTGTCCGAATTGCCGGGCGAGATCATCCGCGTCGGCTCCGGCTCCTATCGCATCGAAAGCCGCTTCTCGCCGGGCAATGTGCTGGCCGTCACCGAGGTCGTGGTGAAGCCCGGCCGCATGAGCGCTGTCGAGATCGATCATCCGGCGGGTCTCGCTCATCTCTCGGTGAAGCCGGAGCGCCCGGCCGTGTCCTGGACGATCACCGATGAAACCGGCGCCGAACTGCCGCCGATCCCCGGTTCGACGGCGGATGTCGTGCTGAGGCCCGGCCGCTACACCGCGCGCGCCGAGATCGGCGATAAGACACTCACCCGGAGCTTCTCGATCGGCGCCGGCCAGTCGCAGGACGTGGTCGTACGCGATTAGCTCTGCACCGCCCTCCACGCCGCGATGATCGCCGCTGCCGAAATCTCGATATCCGCCTCCTGCGTCGCACCCGACATCACCGACAGCCGCATCACCCAGCCGCCGCACCATTCCGCCCCCGCCGCGAACATCACGCCATCCTTCTGGACGCGCGCGATCACCGCCTTGGTGATGTCGGCACTTTCCGCGCCCTCTCCGAAACTCACGATCACCTGATTGAGCACGACATTGTTACGGATGTGAATCCCGGGTTCAGCGCCAAGCAGATCCGCGAACAACCGCGCCAGGCGGCAATGACGTTCGACCAGTTCCGCGACGCCCTTGCGTCCCAGCGCTTTCAGCATCGCATAGACGGGAACACCGCGCGCACGGCGCGACAGTTCCGGTACCAAAGCCGATGGCACGCGATCGCCCTGCCCGATCGCCGGCAGATAGCTCGACCATTGCGTCATCGCGCGCTCATGGATTGCCCGGTCGCGTACGATCGCAAAACCGCAATCATAGGGCGTCTGCAGCCATTTGTGGCCGTCGGTCGCCCAGGAATCCGCCGCCTCCACGCCCGCACTCAGGTGCCGGTAGCGCGGCGAAGCTTGCGCCCACAATCCGAAGGCACCGTCGACATGTACCCAGGCGCCGTGCGCCTTGGCGATGGTCGTAATCTCGCCAAACGGATCGAAATCGCCGGTATTGATCTGCCCGGCCTGCGCGATCACGATCTTCGGTCCACCGGCCTCCGCCATCGCGCTTTCGAGATCGTCCGGCCTCATGCGTCCTTGCTCGTCCGCTCCGATCGTCGTCACCCGGCGATAACCGAAGCCGATGAGTTGCAGGGATGAGAAGAGCGAGGAATGCGCATCCGCTCCTATGAACACCGTGACCGGCGGTGCCCCGAAGAGACCGTCAGCGTCAGGATCCCATCCGGCCTTGAGCAACACGCCGGTGCGCGCTGCCGCAAGCCCGATCGTATTGGCAACCGTCGCGCCCGTCGTGAAACCGACAGATGATCCCAGCGGCAGTCCGAGGATCTCGACCAGCCACCGTTCGGCAAGTTCCTCGATCGCCGCGGTCGCCGGCGTCGGCGTGTGATAGGCGGAATTCTACCCCCAGGCCGAAACCAGCCAATCCGCCGCGACGCCGGCAGGATGCGACGCTCCAATCACCCATCCGAAGAATCGCGGGCCGGTCATCGGCATCAGGCCGGGCTCGGCCATCGCGGCAAGCCGGTCAATAAGCATCACCGGATCCATGCCCACCTCGGGCAATGGCTCGGCGAATGTCTCAAGCGTGGTGTGATAGTCGGTACGCGGCAGCTGCGGATTGGCAGCCACGGCCTCGCGATAAGCGATGGCATGCTTCATCGCCATATCGAAAACAGGCCCCGGCTCAGCCGTCATGCGCTCCTCCCATCATGGAAGGCGCTCTCATAGGTCCAGATTCGGACGTTGTCCGCCCGATTTCGAACGGTCTCTAGCGCTTCGGCACGAAGGGAGCATCATCCTCGTCGAGTTCATGCTCCTTGGCCACCCTCAGAAACTGCTCCGCCTCGCTCTTGATCCGGTATTCGTAATTGTGTCCGTCGTAGGGCATTGCCTGTTTGATCACATACCGATCAATCTTCCCGCTGGAAAACTTGTGGATCAATCGCACATGTTGACCAACAGCGAATCTCGGCTGCGTCATGGATGGCCCTTGCTGGTTCTCTAGAGAATCGTCGAGAGACAGGTCTTTCAACTCAGATCAGCGACGGACAACTTCGCGAGGGTCTCGGCACAGGCACGGGCGACTGACCTGTTCGGGGCTTTGCTTCCGATCGGAGTGGCCCAACCGCCCTTCTCGACAAAATCACCCTGCTGATAGCTTGAGAGCTTCTGCAAGCTTATCAGTTGCGAAGCGGCATCCGGTGCGCTCTTGAATGTCTGGACGCAGATTGGCGCGAGAGCCGTCGCGACGGCGGAATCCGCCCGCGCTGCAGCGTCTTTTTCGGCGGTTCCGCCCGTGACCCAGCCGCCCCATTTGAAGCCAACGAAGGCCAGCACCGCAGCACCCAAAACGGCGCCCATCAATACGGCTTTTACATTTCCCATTCTTTCCGCAGAGACTTGCATCATGTCACCCTGAATTTGAGGAGGTCGAACTCGAACTGCCAAACAGGCGGGAGTTGCTACCTCTCTGTCATGGGCGGGCCAAAGACGCAGTGCCGATGATTGAATCAGTATGACCCTATGCGCCGCGAACGCCTAATCAATTCTTCGCATCTCGGAGCGAGCAAGCTTGCAAGGGCACTACGCCACGACCCAAGAAAGTGACAGCGTCACTTTGGCTTTCGCACCAGGCCGGCGGATTTGCCGGGCGGAGTCGCGAATATGGAGACCTTCGCAGCCTCGGGCGCCTTGACTTGTTTTGGTTTCTTTTTCTCGCGATTACCGCGTTGCTGACCTTTTGGCATGCTGCCCTCCTTGGCATCGATCCGAACATACGTCTGGCAATCTGCGTCGGTTCGGCGTGAGGTATTTCCAGGGCGCAAATGTTACCCGATCATGCAGGGGCGGCCGCAGAGTAATATTTCGACACTGCGCAAATATTCGATTTGACATTTGGCGATTTGGCGAGACTGGAGTTCCTAGCCCTCGAGATCGGCAAGGATCGGGCAGTCGGGCCGCTGGTCGCCGTGGCAGCGCTTGGCCAGATCCTTCATGGAATCTCGCAATGCGGTGAGTTCCCCGATCTTCCTGTCAAGTTCGGCGACATGCGCCTCGGCGATCTTCTTCACTTCCGCGCTCGGCCGCTTTCGGTCGTTCCACAGGCGCAGCAATTCGCGGATGCGTTCGACCGAAAAGCCGAAATCGCGGGCGCGGCGCACGAAGCGCAAGCGATGAATGTCGCTTTCGTCATAGAGGCGATAACCGCTCTCGCGCCGGTCAGGCTCGGGCAGAAGACCGATCCCCTCGTAGTAGCGGATCATTTTGGCGCTGACGCCGGATCGCGCCGAAGCCTCGCCGATATTCATTTGGGGTCGCTCCTTGACCTTCCCATCATGGGAAGGTCTATATCATTGCCCATGACCGACGACAATCACAGCTGCTGCTCCAACCATGCGCCGAAACCTGCCGGCGGTGCGATCGACCCCGTCTGCGGCATGAGCGTCGATCCCGCCACGACCCCGCACAAGGCAGAGTATCAGGGACAAGGCTATTATTTTTGTTCGGCCGGCTGCCGTACAAAATTCATCGCCAACCCAGGCAAGTACCTAAGCAAGAGTGAGGCCGCCGAACCTCCACCCCCACCCGGCACCGTCTACACCTGCCCCATGCATCCCGAGATCCGCCAGGTCGGACCGGGCTCATGCCCGATCTGCGGCATGGCATTGGAGCCGGAACTCATCACCGCCGAAGCGCCGCCAAATCCGGAACTCGCCGACATGCAGCGCCGCTTCTGGATCGGTCTCGCGCTTGCAATCCCGGTCTTCATTCTCGAAATGGGTTCGCATCTGGCCGGCGGCCATGGCCTACTCGCGCAATCGACGTCGAACTGG
>JAEUMG010000319.1 GCA_016793355.1 Hyphomicrobiales bacterium | reverse complement strand
GCGAGTGCCACCGTGTCATTCGTATAGGCAACGCCCATCGACTGGGCGAGATCGGTTTCGGAATGCGAGCCGATCCAGGCGATAAGCAGCATGCGCCGGAACATGATGAAGGTCGGTATTTCCGCGACATCTTCTTCCGGCAGTGCGAGCGCGCGGCGATAGCCTTTGACCCATGCGCCAACGAGATCGGGAACGTCGGGGCGATGCTCGATGAAGGAGAGCGCCGTCGCGCAGTCATAAAGATACCAGGAGAAGCCGCAGTCATCGAAATCGATGACCTTGGTCTTCTCCCCATCGATCATCAGATTGGCGAGCCGCATGTCGCAGTGCACCAGCCCATAGCGGTGCGGTCCCTTTCCGAAGCGTTGCAGGCGCTTCCCGATCAGATCGACCACGCGCGAAAAGAGTTCGGTTTTCTGTTCGTCGAGCCCCATGCCGTCGCACCACGAGCCCCAATGCGCTTGTGGCCCGAAGGCGCCCTCGAAATCCCAGGTCAGCCGCTCGAAATTCCGCGGCGGCCGCCACCGGCGGGTGAAGGCATGCATCTGCGCCGTGACGAAGCCCAGCGTCTCGAAGGGCCCGAGCAATTCATCTTCCGGCGGCTCGGCACCTTCCTCCCAGGCGAACAGCACAACCTGGCGCGGCTCCATGCCGGGAACGGAAACGGTCTGAATGAGTTCGCCGTCGGCACCCGGCAGAGCCACGGGTGCAATGACGGGGCTGCCGGCCCGCAGGGCTTCGACCCAGGCGAGTTCGGAGGCAATCGCATTCTTCGAATGGTAGCCCGCCCGATGGACGCGCATCGCGAAGCGCCGGCCGTCGGGCGTCTCAACCTTGTACGTCGCATTTTCGGACAGGTTGATCATGTGCACTCTTGATTGGGCCGGGAGCCCGAATGCGGGCACCGCCGCATGTGCGACCTCGTCAAGCCGCTTCAGCTTTTCCTCATGCGGAAGATCGTCGAAGGAAGACACGAATCGAGCCTAGGCTGCCAGGCGCCGTGAGCGCGGCTTCTGGACTTTCTTCGGCGCGCTTGCCTTGCGGCCGAAAAGCTCCGCCTGTGCCTGGCCGACGGCCGCATCGAGACGGGTGAGGATTTCATCGCACATGTCACGATCGATAAGGAGGCCCGGCTTGAACTGCAGCACCGCCTTGTCGAGCGTCGAGAAGATCGCCCAGACGCCGTTCTGATAGAGGTGCTTCATCACATGAACGGCACCCTGGCCGTGATTGAATTCGAGTCCCATCACGATGCCGCGCTGGCGGATGCCGGTGAAGAAATCAGGATAGTTGGCGCGGATCTGGCGAAGCCCGCTGCCGAGATAGGCCGAGATGTAGTGGACCTGCGAGCGCGTCTCCGGCCGCGCGCAGATTTCCAGCACCTTGGCCGCAGCAAGGCAGCCGAGCTCCGAGCCGCCGAAGGACGACATATGGCCGAAGCCGTCTTCGCCGAGCCATTGTCCGGCCCGCTCGTTCACGACCACCGCGGCGATCGGATAGACGCCGCCCGACAGGCCCTTGCCGGTCACAAGCATGTCCGGCACGACGCCATAGGTGTCGACGCCCCACATCTCGCCGGTGCGCATGAGACCGGTCTGGACCTCGTCGGCGACATAGAGTGTGCCGACTTTTTCGCAGGCCTTCTTGATCGCGGTCAGATAGCCGGGCAGCGGCATCGGGAAGCCGTAGGTGGCCGGGATCGTCTCCATGATCACGCAGGCCGCATCACCGACAGCGATCGCCTCGAGCATCGCTTCGAGATCGTTGAAGGGCACCTTCACCACTTCGCTGCGCGGGGCATCGGACAGGAACAATTTTGAGAAGCGGTCATCGCCCACCTGCACGGCAAGGCCGGTATGGCCGTGATAGCAGCGCTGGATGCAGATGATCTTGCGCCGCTTGGTCGCGTGCCGCGCGCTCTTGAGCGCAATGTCGATCGCCTCGGCGCCGCCGGAGGCGAAGATCGTGTTCTTGAGCCCCTTCGGCGTCAGGCGCTCCAGCATCTGCGCCACATGCGTGCGCATGATCGAGGGGAAGTGATGATTGCCGATGTCGAAATAGTCGAGTCCCTCGCGCACCGCCGCGACGACTTCCGGATTGCGATGACCCAGCGAGTATGTCCCGCCATTGAGATGCACGTCGATGAGCCGCCGTCCATCCAGGTCGTAGAGGTAGTAGCCCTCGCGCCTGTCGATGACGAGATCGACGCCCATGCGCTGCCAGTCGGCCGTCTTGCCGGGATTCCAGTATTTCATCGAGCGTTCGATGAAATCGGCTTTCTGTTTGCTCATCGCCATGGCGAGGTCTCCTGACGTGTCAATCCGCTAATTGATACAGAACCGCTCCGGCCGGAAACGTTCAAGCAGAACTTCGCGCTCGCCGCCGAGAATTTCATGCGCCGCGAACAGGCCGACCGCCGCGGCATTGGTGATGCCGGAATGCATGACGGCGGCGTAAAGCCTCTCCGCCGATGGGACCTTGCCGATGACCGGCAGGCCGTCGCGCGGCGTCGGCCGATAGCCGACCGAAAATCCGCCGAACACCAGGTCCTTGCCGCCCTTCACGAAGCCCTGGACCTTCCTGAACAGTTCTTCGGCGGTCTTGCGCGGCTCGGCGCCGGGATCGCTGCCGCCGAAATCGCTCCCCGCGACCAGCACGCCCTCGCGCGTCTGGCGCAGATGCAGTTCCGGCGCCATGACCAGGCCCCGGATCAAGGGCGGCGCCGGTTCGCTGTGCACAAGAAGGCCCGGCGGCAATTCGAGCGGCAGATCGAAATCGGCGCTCGCCAGCAGTGCCGGGGCCCCCGCCCCTGCCGCAACCACCACCTCGTCGGCCTGGATATGGCCGTCATCGAGAAGCACGCCGCGCACCTTTCCCGCTTCCACGTCGAGCCACTTGACCCGAACCGGCGTGAAAAGTTCCGCGCCGAGCCCGCGCGCCGCCGTCAGGAGCGCGAGCGCTGCATCGAGCGGTTCAACGACGCCCTCCTCGGCTACGTGGATGGCCTCGGCGGGAGGTGCGGCCAGACCAGGCTCAAGCGCTTCAATCTCCGTCCGATCCACCACCCGCAAGCCGTAGCCCCAATGGGCATGATCGCGCAGGAAATCGTCGCGGGCATCGCCGGTCACGTCCCACAGCAAGCCGCCGCACCACGACACCTGAAGATCGGGAATCTCCGCGGCAAGACCGCGCCATTCCGCCATGGAACGCCGCCGCAATCGGAAATAGAAATCCGGATTGCCCCAGCTCGCATTGATCCAGGCAAAGGAAGCCCGCGTCGCCACGCCGCCCGGCTCGCCTTCGTCGAGGATGGTGACGCGCGCGCCCCGCCTGGCCAATTGGTAGGCGATCGAGGATCCGATGATCCCCGAACCGATGACGATGACATGCTTCGACATGGCCCCCGGTTAGCCGCTTTTGGGGCCTCAGGCTAGCCGCTTGCGCATTGCCGCAAGATTGCAATCCGCTCGCTCAGGCGATAAGGGGACGCCGACCGCGCTCTAACGATGGGAGTGGCCCGATGGCTCAAACATCCGCGGACCAGGATCTAAGCTGGCTCAAGCGATTCAAGCAGGAGCGCCGGCGCCGCATCAAGCGCGCCGGCAAGCGGCTGACGCGCGCGCTCGGCGATTTCCTCGGCCGCCAGTCGCTGGTCGGCGATACCCCGATCCTCGACAACAGCCACTTCCCGTTTCTCAAGAGCTTCACCGACAATTGGGAGACGATCCGCGCCGAGCTGGAGAAAATCCTCGTGCATCGCGAGGCTATCCCCGGCTTCCAGGATGTTTCGCCCGATCAATATCGTATCGCCACCGGTACGAACTGGCGCACCTTCATCCTTTTCGGCTTCAAGACCAAGATGGAGAAGAACTGCAGGCAGGCGCCGGTGACGACGAAACTGCTGGAGGCCGTTCCCAATCTGCAGACCGCGTGGTTCTCGATCCTCGCCCCGGGCTATCACATCCCGGCGCATCGCGGCGTCTCCAAGGGCATTGTCCGCGCCCATCTCGGCCTCATCATTCCGCGCGACGCCGAGAAGTGCCGCATCCGCGTCGGCGATCAGATCAAGGTCTGGCGGCCCGGCGAAATCTTCGTCTTCGACGACACCTATGAGCACGAAGTCTGGAACGATACCGAAGACGAGCGCGTCATCCTGCTCTTCGACATCGACCGGCCGATGCGTTTCTGGGGCCGCTTCGTCAACGGGACGTTCCTCAAGATCATGAAGCTGACGGCTTTCTATCAGGAGCCGAAGCGCAACATGCAGACCTTCGAGGAGCGCTTCGAAGCCGCCACCCGCCGCGCCGACCAGAATCTCGAAAAGCTGAGCGAACCCTAGAGGAGATTGGTCTTTGGTTGCCGCAAGTCAGCCCTCGCCCTGAGGCGGCCGCGCAGCGGCCCTCGAAGGATGAGGGCAATAATTATCCTCCATGGCCGCCCTTGAGGCGGCCATCCAGCCCGGATGGGCGGGTTCCCCGGGTCGAGCCCGAGGACAGGCGGGCCCGCCCATCGAGAGTTGCGGCGGACTGGGCCCTATGACGTATCGTCGAAGAGCGGGGTGACGTGACGGGCGAGCAGGTGGCACTCCTTGAGGATGCGGTCGATCTCATCCTTCGGCCGCTCGCGCCAGCCCGGCGGCCGGCCGGAGCGCATGGCCGATTGCCGTCGCGGATGGCGCTCTTCGGGCGGCCGGGCCTGCCAGCGCGCATAGCGCAGCGCCTGGCGGGGGATATCCTGCAGCGCATCCGCCATGGCAATGAGCCGGCGGATGAGCGGTCCGGCATCGGCCATGCCGTCATCGGCCTTCGCCTCCACGACAGGGTCCGGTGGAGGCGGCGGCGGCGGGGGTGGCGGCTCCGGCTCCGGCTGGCGAATGCCACGGAAGATCGGATGGCGTGTATCGGGGGGATCGGGCGGGAAGAAATAGGCGCGGGGTTCGGGCCCCCGGCGTTTCTTCTTCCTGAACCGGCGGCCGA
>JAEUMG010000235.1 GCA_016793355.1 Hyphomicrobiales bacterium | reverse complement strand
ACGGATTTGATCCCAGCGGGCCGCACCATTCTCCTCAGTGACTTGGATTATCATGGCCAGTATTTCCGAACTCAAAGAAATCAAACTTCACGACCTGAAAAGCAAGACTCCAACCGAACTGCTCGGCATTGCGGAGGAGTTGCAGGTCGAAAATGCAAGCTCGATGCGCCGCCAGGAGCTCACCTTCGCCATCCTGAAGAGCCTTGCGGCACGCGATGTCGAAATCATCGGCGAGGGTGTCGTGGAGGTGCTGCTCGACGGTTTCGGCTTCCTGCGCTCGCCTGACGCCAATTACCTCGCGGGACCCGACGATATCTATGTCAGCCCGAGCCAGATTCGCCGCTTCAATCTGAGAACCGGCGACACGGTCGAGGGCCAGATTCGCAGCCCCAAGGATGGCGAACGCTATTTTGCCCTCGTCAAGGTCAACACGATCAATTTCGAAGATCCCGAAAAGACCCGTCACAAGATCCATTTCGATAATCTGACGCCGCTCTATCCCGATGAGCGGTTCGAAATGGAAATCCAGGATCCGACGAAGAAGGACCTCTCCGCCCGGGTGATCGACATCGTTGCCCCGCTCGGCAAGGGCCAGCGCGGCTTGATCGTTGCACCGCCGCGCACCGGCAAGACCGTGCTCCTGCAGAATATCGCGCATTCGATCACCAGCAATCATCCGGAATGCTATCTGATCGTTCTCCTGATCGACGAGCGTCCGGAAGAAGTCACCGACATGCAGCGTTCGGTGAAGGGCGAAGTCATCAGCTCGACGTTCGACGAACCGGCCTCGCGGCATGTGCAGGTCGCCGAAATGGTGATCGAGAAGGCCAAGCGCCTGGTCGAACACGGCCGCGACGTGGTGATTCTGCTCGATTCGATCACGCGGCTTGGCCGTGCCTACAACACGGTCGTGCCCTCATCGGGCAAGGTGCTGACCGGTGGTGTCGATGCCAATGCCCTGCAGCGGCCGAAGCGTTTCTTCGGCGCGGCGCGGAATATCGAAGAGGGCGGGTCGCTCACCATCATAGCGACGGCACTGATCGATACCGGCAGCCGCATGGACGAAGTCATCTTCGAAGAGTTCAAGGGCACCGGCAACTCCGAAATCATTCTCGACCGCAAGGTTGCCGATAAGCGCGTCTTCCCGTCGATCGATATTCTCCGGTCTGGCACGCGCAAGGAAGAACTGCTGGTCAAGCCCGACCAGCTCAAGAAAACCTACGTGCTGCGGCGCATTCTCAATCCCATGGGTACGGTCGATGCGATCGAGTTCCTGTTGGACAAGCTGCGGCAGACCAAGTCGAACAGCGATTTCTACGATTCGATGAACGCCTAGCGCATATCCCGCCAAAGTGTTTGCACTTTGGCGACAAGGATATGCGCCAATAGATTAGGGATTGTCTCGTTTCCCAATCGGCGAAGGGATTCCACTTCGCCGGGAAACGCTCTAATCGGCCGGGTGAATGCCGCGGTCGAGTTGCAGAAGCCGCGCCGCGGCGAGAAGCTGATCGGCATCATGAGCGGGCGTCGCGCAGGTGTTGCCGCGGCACAAGAAAGCTGTCGGGTATCGACTCGCTACGGACTTGCCATAGGCGGGATGTGAAGGCGGCAGTGTCGCGGTTTCGGCGAGTGTCAGTGTGATGGCATCGGGGCCGAGCAGATCGATTGCGGCGCGCTTGAGGGACGTGCTGTCGCCGCCGCCGGCGAAGACGAGCTGGACGGGGTCCAGAAGATCGAGCAATCCCGTCATGAAGCTCGCATGGCCGAAGGGATTGTTCCTCACCTCGGCCGCGAATGTGCGGTGGACGATTTCGGCCCTGGCGGAATAGGCGGGCGTGCCGGTCAGGTGGGAGAGGCGAACGAGATTGGCGATCATCACGCCATTGGCATTGGGGGTGGCATCGTCATGGGCGGAGAACGGCCGGACGAGGAGTTCGCGCGCCTCATCCGAAGCGAAGTAGAAGCCGCCGCGTTCTTCGCTCCAGTGGTGTCTGACAAGGGCCGCCTCGAGTCGCTCGGCCCAAGCAAGGTAGTCCGGGTCGTTGTCCGCGGCATGGAGGGCGAGGGCGGCGGCGATGAGATTGGCATAGCCGTCGGCCGTCGCGTGGTGCTTGGCCATACCCTGCCGCCAGGAGTGATGCAGCGACTGGCCGGTCCACAGAAGTTCGATGATGCGCGCAAAGGCACACTTCGCCGCGTCGAGCCAGTCCGGCCGCTCGAAGAGACGCGCGGCATCGGCCAGGGCCGAGATGGCCAGGCCGTTCCAGTCGGCAAGCACCTTGTCGTCGAAGCCTGGGGGAATGCGCGTCCTGCGGTGGTTGAGAAGCAGGGCGCGGCAGGCCGCGAGGCGGGCTTCGCTGTCGGCATCGAGACGCTTCGGTCCGCCGGTGCGGTTGAGGATAATATGGCCTTCCCAGTTGCCGGCCGGCGTCGCGTTATATGTCTCGGCGAAAAACGGAAAGTCTGTTTCGGGCAGGAGGGCCTTGAGTTCGTCGTAGGACCAGACGTAGTACCGGCCC
>JAEUMG010000166.1 GCA_016793355.1 Hyphomicrobiales bacterium | reverse complement strand
GCGACGTGCTTCTGGTCGAGGAATTTGACCTTGGGACGCTGGCTTCTGGCTCCAATGCCGGCAGTCTCCACGCCCAAATCCCGCATGAGCCCTTCGTTCTGGAGGGCGAGGCTTGGGCACGCGGCTTCGCGCCCGTCATTCCCCTCATGGTTGAATCGATCGGGCTCTGGCGGGAGCTTGCGAGGGAATTCGCCTCCGATCTGGAAATCTCGCTCGGCGGCGGTCTGCTGGTCGCCGAAACGCAAGCGCAGATGCGCGATGTCAGGCGCAAAGCGGCGTTGGAGCACGAACAGGGACTTCGTATCGATCTTCTCGATGCGGGCGAACTCCAGGCCATCGCGCCCTATCTTTCGGAGCGGATGATCGGCGGCGCCTTCTGCCCGCAGGAAGGCAAGATCAATCCCCTCCTTGCCGTGCCGGCGATCGCAAAGGCAGCGGAACAGGCGGGCGTCACGCTATGGCGGCAGACCCGCCTCACCGGACTCAAGACCGAGTCGCGAGGTTTCATCGCCGCGACATCGCGCGGCGAGATCACGGCGCGGCGGGTCGTCAATTGCGCCGGCGCGCGGGCGGGCGAGATCGCAAGACTATTGGGCGTCGATTTCGAGATCGAAGGCTATCCGATCCAGGTCAATGTCACCGAGCCGGTCGCGCCCTTCATAAAGCATCTCGTCTATTCGGCGGGCGAGAAACTCACCCTCAAGCAGGCGCGCATGGGCAGCCTGCTGATCGGCGGAGGGTGGCCTGCCCTCCTCGATCCCAAAAGCGGCCGGCCCATGGTCAATCCGGCATCGGCTCGCACCAATCTGCAAATCGCCGTCGCCGCGGTGCCGCAGCTCGCCGACATCAAGCTGCTCAGAACCTGGCCGGCCATCGTCAACGGCACGGCCGACTGGCGGCCGATCCTCGGCGAAGTACCTTCAATCCCCGGCTTTCATATCTGCATATTTCCGTGGATGGGGCTTACCGCTGGACCGCTCTCGGCAAAGCTCGTCGCCGATGCTGTCCTCGGCAAGAAGCCACCCAAGGCTTTCGCGCAGTTTTTCCTCTCGCTATCCTGACCGATCCCAGGGGTACTCACTTGTCCAAGTCACCTTCCAAACCGAAACAGCGTCGAAGCGGAACCGTCAGGCGGCCGCGCGGCACGGGTGCCACTTTCGTCTATGAGAATCTGAAAGCGAAGATTCTCAATCTCGAATTGAAGCCGGGAACATTGCTCGATGAGACCGAACTCAGCCGCGAATTCCACTTGTCGCGGTCGCCGGTGCGCGAATCCTTGATCAGGCTTTCCGCCGAAGGGCTGGTCGACACGCCGCGCAATCGCACCTCGATGGTGTCGCAATTCGATTTCGCGACATTGCCTGCCTATTTCGACGCGATGCAGCTGCTCTATCGGCTCAGCGGGCGACTCGCCGCGCTCAACCGCACGTGGGCCCAGGTCGAAAGGTTGAAGGAGATCGAACGCCTTCTGGAACAGGCGCACACGGATTCGAACGTGCTCGGGATCGTCAGCCTCAATCGCGATTTTCACGGCGCGATCGCCGAGATGACCGGCAACCAGTTCATCGTCACCTGGATGCGCGGGCTTCTGGACCAGGGCCAGCGCGTCTTCCGCATGTACCTGCATCACTTCCAGGATCGCGTGCCCCTGCCGAAGCTCAGCCATCATCTGGCGATGATTGCCGCGATCGAGAAAGGCGATGCCGAAGGCGCCGAGCGTGCGAGCAAGGCTGATGCCGATGCGCTGATCGACGAAGTCGTCAAGATTCTCGGGCAACTGCCGACATCGGTTTTCTCGCTTGAGGCCGCGGGAAGCAGGAAGTAGGCCTCGTATCCTTCCCCTCTCCTCTTGTGGGAGGGGGCGGCTTCGCTCTCAATGCCTCAAAATCTTCCCGAAGAATTCCTTGGCGCGGTCGGTCTTCGGCGCATCGATAATTTCGCGCGGCGGCCCGGCTTCGACCACCTGCCCCTTATCCATCATCACGACTTTTGACGAGACCTCCTTCACGAAGGCCATCTCATGACTCACAATGAGCATGGTCATGCCCTCGGCGGCGAGCGCACGGATCGCATCCAGCACTTCATTGACGAGTTCCGGATCGAGCGCGGACGTCACTTCATCAAGCAGAAGTATCTCCGGCTTCAATGCCAGCGCGCGTGCCAGCGCGACGCGTTGCTGCTGGCCGCCCGACAATTGATCGGGATAGGAATGGTGCTTGTCGGCAAGGCCCATGCGCGCGAGGATCTTCGTGGCATCGGCTTCGACTTCGGCGCGCTGCCGTCCCTTGATCTGGACCGGCGCAATGGTGACGTTGCGCATCACGTCCATGTTCTGGAAGAGATTATACTGCTGGAACACGATCGCCATGCGATCGCGCGCGGCCTTGAGGCTCGACTTGCTGCGATAGTCGATCGTGGTTCCGTCGACGACAATGCGACCGCCGCTCGGCGGGGTCAGGCCAACGAGCACGCGCAGCAAGGTCGACTTGCCGGAACCTGAAGGCCCGACAAGCGAGACGACCTCACCGCGCTCCACGGAAAGGTTCACGCCCTTGAGGACGCCTACACTACCGTAGCTGGCGTTGAGGTCTATGATGTCGAGATGCGGCAAGACGTTGCTCCAACCAGGCCCCGAAGCGGGTCAGCGGGTATGACATGACGAAATAGAGAAGCGCTATGGTGCCGAAGACAAGGACGCCGGAAAAGCCGGCATTGTTCAGCTCCTTGCCGCGGAAGGTCAATTCGAAGACGCCGACCTGCGAAACGAGCGAAGTATCCTTGATGAAACTCACCATGAAGACGATGGCGGGCGGCAAGATGACCGGCCAGGATTGCGGCATGATCACCTTGGTGAGCGTCTGCCAGCGGCTGAAATTCATCGCGGTGGCCGCCTCGATCTGCTGGCGCGCCACCGATTCAAAGCCACCGCGAATAATGTCGGCGGTATAGGCCGTCGAATAGATGCAGATCGCCACCAGCGCGATGACGAAAACCGAGGCTTGCTTGACGAAGGCCGCGATGAAGAACAGCACGAGATAGGTCACGACCAGGAACGGGATGCGGCGAAAGATTTCGACATAGGCGATGGCGACGAGCCGCATTGGCACCGCCCACCAGCCGGGCGTCTGGCGCACATAGACGATGATGAAGGCGAGCAGGAAGCCCAGCACGCATCCGACGATGGTCAGGGTCAGGGTCATCGCCATGCCCTGCAGCAGGAAGTAGATATTTTCCGGACTGAAGAAGCGCGGAAGCTGGGCGATGATGCGCTCCATCAGAACACCTTCGCCTTGACCCGGAAGGCCCAGCGGCCGAACAGCGCGAGCGCAATGCTCGCAACGAGTGTGAGGATGACATAGAGGCCGGCCGCCACGGTGAACATCTCGAGCCAGCGATAGTTTTCGGTCGAGAGGTTGATCGCCTGGCCCGTCAGTTCATCGACGCCGACGACGGCGCCGATCGACGTCCCCATCACCAGGATGACGATGAAAAAATTGGCGAGTGCGGGATAGATCGTTTTGGCGATATGCGGAACGATGACGTGGCGGATCTGCTGCAGGCGATTGAAGCCCAGCGCCTCCGCCGCTTCCATCTCGGTTGCGCGCACCGACAGGAAACCGGCGCGCATGATCTCGGTCAGATAGGCGCCCGAATTGAGGATGAGCCCGATCATCACGCAGACGAAATTGTCCCAGAGGATGCCGAATTCCGGCAGGCCGAAATAGAGGAAGTAGATCTGGATGAGCGCCGGCGTATTGGTGAAGAAGACGACATAGGCTTGCGCCAGACCGCGCAAGGGGCGGTTGCCATAGGTCTTCAGCGCGGCGAAGAAGAGACCGAGGATCGATCCCCCAGCAAAGGTGACCACCCCCATCTGGAAGGTGAGCACGGCACCTTCGAGGAGTTGCGGCAACACATCGAAGGCGACGCCGAACTGGAACGTATAGTTCACCGGCCGTCTCCCGCGTCGGAAACGACGGGCCTCGATGCGCGATCGAAGCCCGCCATTGGCGCTTTCAAGAGATCAGAAATACGGATTCGGCACGACCTTGACCAGCATGGGCGAGCCGTAGGCCTTTTCCCAGGTCTCGTTGACCGCGCCGCTCGAATGCAGGTTGTAGAGGATGATGTTGAGCGTATCGCGCAATGGATAATTGCCGCGACCCACGCCGATCGCGCAGTAGGCGACGTCGATCGCATCGGGCAGCGTCTTCCACTTCACATCCGGATAGTTCTTGGTCTGCGCCATGAAGAAGTCGATGTTCTCGACGATCGCGTCGGCGCGGCCCTGGGCGACCAGGCGGACGGTGTCGGCGATGCTGTCGACCAGTTCAAGCTTGGCATTGGGCAGTTCCGCCTTGATAAAATCGACGGTCCAGTTGCCGCGCATGTTGGCGAGCGTGTATTTCGGGTCGTTGAGTTCCTTCCAGTTGGTGACCGTCACCTTGTCGGTGGTGAGAACGGCGAGCACTTCGGTGTGAAGCGGGACGGTATATTCGATGAGCTTGGAGCGCTCCGAATTGCGGGTCAGCGCACCGAGCGAGATGTCGATCGTGTCGGCGACGAGGAACGGCACGCGCTGGGCGGTTTCGGTCGGAACCCATTCGACCTTGACCTTCAGCGCTTCGGCGATCTTGTTGCCGATCTCGATGTCGAAGCCTTCCCATTCGCCGGCCGCATTGCGGCTGCTCATCGGCGGAAAGTTGGGATTGATGCCGATGCGGATCGTGCCTTCTTTGATTATGTCGTCGAGCGAACGAGCCTCGGCAATGCCGACCGTGGCCAAC
>JAEUMG010000165.1 GCA_016793355.1 Hyphomicrobiales bacterium | reverse complement strand
TCACGCGCAGCGTGACGGGTGGGGCATAGTCGAAGTGCTTGAGCCGTCCAAGTACGGCTGCTACTGCTCCCGCATGACACCGCAGACCGCCATAGCGCTCGGCACATCGGGTGACGGCAACGAGCCGGAAGCGAGCGGACTATCGCGCCTCGGCGCAGCATTGGGTCGCACGCCGCCGACCGTCCTGATGCTCTTGTCGATCCTCTCGATCCAGCTCGGCTCGGCCCTGGCGACCGTGTTCTTCTCCAGCCTGGGTCCCGCCGGAACGGCCTTTGTCTCGACCGCCTTCTCCGCCGCGGTGCTGACCCTGATGCGCCCGCGACCGCCGCTCGACAGGCGCATCATCGAATATTCACGCTTCCTGCTTCTCTTCGGGATCACTGTCGCAGCCCTCATCCTGTGCTACTTCGTGGCTCTTCAATACATTCCGCTCGGCATTGCCTCGACTGTCGCCTTTCTCGGACCCTTGATCTTGGCCATCGCCACCTCGCGAAAGCTCATGGACTTTCTGTGGATCGGTCTTGCCCTGCTGGGCCTGCTGCTGCTGACGCCCGAGATCGGCACGAGCCTCGATGCTCTCGGCCTCTTCTATGCAGTGCTCGCCGCGATTGCTTGGGCCGCCTTCGTGCCCTTGAGCAAGCGCGGGCAGATCATCTTCGAAGGCGTTGGCGGCCTCACCCTCGGCATGTGGGTGGCGACCGTCCTGATCGCACCTTTCGCCATCGTCGAAGGCGGCGTCTTCACCGCGAGCGGCTTTGACTATCTCGGCGCCTGCGCCGTTGCCCTGCTTGCGACGATCCTGCCCTTCGCGATGGAGTATCGCGCCCTGCGCCGCATGTCGGCGCGCACATATGGCATTCTCCTGACCCTCGAGCCCGCGCTCGGCGCCATCGTCGGCGCGATGTTCCTCGCACAAGGTCTCGGCTGGCTTGCAGTGATCGCCATCTTCTGCGTGACCCTCGCCGCCATGGGCGTAACCGTCGTGCAGGGCGACGAAATCTAGGCCTCAGAACTGCGTTGTGAGCCGCGTCAGCCAATCCGGAGAGGCGCGGACCAGCGCCGCCTCGGCCGCCTTGTCCAGCCCCGAGAGTATAAACAGACCGGTGACCACGAGGACGGCTCCAAGCGCCACTTTCATCCTGCTGCCCGCCGCCAGCATCCGGTCGCGTTCCTTTAGGAAGAGTTCGCGAGAAAGAAGCCCGATTCCCAAGAGCGGCACGGCCACGCCGACTCCGAAGACCGTCATGATCAGGACAACATAGCCAAGACTCTCGCCGCGCGCCGCTAGGAGCGACGCCGCGCCAAGCGTCGGCCCGACGCAGGGTGACCATACTGCACCGAGCAGCAGCCCGATTGCGAACTGCCCAGCGGGGCCGGCTTCCGAGAAGCCTGCCATCCAGCGACTTGCCCAATCCCCGACAGGACCGGCCGCACTTGCGAAGCGGCTCTGAAATGCCGGGACCATCAGGATCCCGCCGACACAGACCAGAAGGACGGCAGCGAAGGTCCTAAAGAAGACCGTATCGAAGCCAATCGAGAAACCGAGCAGCGCTACAAATAGCCCAATGGCGACGAATGACAAAACTACACCGGTGCATAAGGCCAGCGGACCGCTTCTGCCGGCCGATGCCGCTGTCCCGAAAATGATCGGAATGAGCGGCAGCACACAAGGCGAGAGTATCGAGAGCGTGCCTGCCAGAAAAGCTAGCGCGAGGCTGGTCAGCATCGCTCGCCTAGAAGGCGCGCCGCAGCAAGTCTTCGATCGAGGCGGCGTTGGTGTCGGCGACCGAGCGCCCTACTTCCTTTTCGCCAACGAACACAATGAGAGTGCTTTGAGACTGAGCACCTAACGATCGGACAACGTCCTTCTGTGTGTCGAAATCGACGCGCAAGGCGACCATGTTCTTGAAATCATCATTGGCAAGCAAATCAGACAAGATGGGTTCCTGCGCCTTGCAGGTCGGACACCAGTCCGCAGCGATCTCGATCAAGATCGGCTTGTTCTCTTTCTTCGCCGCTTCGAAGGCAGCATCGGTATAGGGAGCCGACGCGCCCGCAAGGGTTGGCACGGATGGAAGAGCAAACAAAGCCGACGCGATCAACACGGCACGACGAGTAATCATTGGGAATCTCCATTCCTGGCGCGCGCCACTCTTAAGCATGGCGATGATGGTAGGAATTCACATTCCCTCCCGATCCCATCACATCTGCGTGGACTAAGGCACGGCTGGCCCTGTAATCGCATCCGCCGTGAACGGCTTCGTCCAGCCGGTGAGTTTGAAGACCGCCATCAACTGACCCTGCTTCGTCAGCGAGACGCGGCTGCCGGGCTTGCCCGCAAAGAGTTTCTTCGCCGCTTCGAGCCGGGATTCACGTTCAGCCTCGGGTATCGGCTCGGCGGTCACGATCTTGAGCAGCACTACCCCGCCGTCCTGAAGCCAGGAGACATCGACCGCCAGTTTGCTCTCGCCGATCGTCATCGCGCCACGCACCGGGCCGCCTGCCTTCGGCGCGGCCAGGGCCACCCCGCTCAAGAGCAGGAGCGCCATGAGGGCAATGCGGATTGCCATGCTGCGTGATTCCCCGCTAAGTGCCAGCCAAGTTTACAACCGGATCCGAAATTTCCCAGAATGAATTTGCCCGCTTCCCCGGCGCAGCGTCCCCTGCTCGGCATCGCCCTCATGCTGATCGCCATGGCCGTCCTGCCCTATCTTGACGTCACCGCCAAGTACCTGGGCGAGGCCGGCGTGCCGGTCATCCAGATCGTCTGGGCGCGACTCTTTTTCGGCACCATGCTGACGCTGCCCATCGTCGTCGGACAGTTCGGCTGGAAATCCGTGACGACGCCCGACAGCCCCGGAATCCAGGTGCTGCGCAGCCTGCTCCTGCTCGGCTCGACCGGCCTCTACTTCTGGAGCCTCAAATACCTGCCCGTTGCCGATGCGCTGGCGATCTTCTTCGTCCAGCCGCTCGCGGTCACGCTTCTTTCCCCGATCATGCTCGGCGAGCATGTCGGCATCAGGCGCTGGTCGGCGACGGTCGTCGGCTTCATCGGCACGCTCATCATCATCAGGCCCGGCTTCCAGGCCTTCAATCTCGGTATCGTGCTGGCGCTGGGATCGGGCTTCGCCATGGCGGTCTACATGTTGCTGACGCGCAAGATCGCCGGCCGCGCCAACGCGCTCCTCACCACGCTGCACACCAATGCCATCGGCATGGTTTTGATCAGCATTGCCGTCCTGTTCGTCTGGCAGACCCCGACGCTCGAGCAATGGGGACTGTTCGTGCTGCTCGCCGTCTTCGCCACTGTCGGGCATTACCTGATCGTGCGGTCCTTCGACTTTGCGGAAGCCTCGACGCTGGCGCCCTTCTCCTATACCGAGATCATCATGGCGGTGATCGGCGGCTGGTGGTTCTTCGGCGATTTCCCGGACAAATGGACTTTTGTCGGCGTCGCCATCCTGATCGCCAGCGCGATCTACATGTCGCATCGCGAGCGCCTGCGCCACATCGAGCGCGCGCCGGAGCCGGCGCCGTAGGCTATGCCGCCGCGGCGCTGCGTTCCATGCGCAGCTTGAGCAGGTACCAGACGACCAGCACGCCGACGAGCTTGCTCAACACTTCCGTGGTGAAGGCCGCGGGCGTCAGATAGCCCGCAAGATACTGAAAGGCGAGCGTGTCGAGCGGCACCGAGATCGCGGACGACACCAGAATGCGCTCCTGCAAGGGGCGCTTCGTGAAGGTGAAGATCGCCCAATCCGCCATTTCGGAAATGAAGAAGGCGGTGAGACTCGCAATCGCCAGGTCCTGGCCGACCATGAAATAGGTGATGATACCGGCAAGCAAGGTCGCCAGCAGTATCCGCTGGCCGATCTGCCGCTGCCCGTAATCGCGCAGCACGAAGACGAAGCCCACCACGACATTGGCGACATAGAGGTCGCCGAAACTCGTCTGCCAGGGCGCGACCGCCACGAACAGCCAGTTCACCAATACGATGGCGGCGATATAGGCGACGACCCACATGATGGCTTCGTTCCGGTTCCCCTGGCTCAGCCGACGATCTCGGCCGGCTTGAAGCAGAGATCGATTTCCTTCTTGGCGTTCTCGACGCTGTCAGAACCATGCACCGAATTGGCTTCGATCGACTCGGCATGGACTTTGCGGATTGTGCCCACTGCGGCATTCGCCGGGTTGGTCGCACCCATCACGTCGCGATAGCGCTGAACGGCATTGTCGGCTTCCAGCACCTGGATGACAATCGGGCCAGACGTCATGAACGCCACGAGATCGTTGAAGAACGGCCGCTCCCTGTGGACGGCGTAAAAGGCTTCCGCGTCCGCCTTCGACCACTTGGTCCGCTTCTGCGCAATGATGCGCAATCCAGCGCCTTCGATCATCGCATTGATCGCGCCGGTCAGATTGCGGCGTGTGGCGTCGGGCTTGATGATCGAGAGCGTGCGCTCGGTGGCCATGTGTAATCCCTTATGAATGCTTGTGGAAAGTCGCGCGCCTTATAGCGGCGCCGCCGCGGGGCATCAAGCCCGGCCTCACCCCGTCCAGCCCAGTCCGGTCGCCACGCAATTCATTGTCAGCAATAGCGAATTGAGCGATTTGCTGCGGGCGTGTCCGCTTCTTGTCTCGCGCAGCAATTCGATCTGCCAGCGATTGGCCTGCCCGACCAGCGGCCGTACCCGATCGAAACGGCGGCGGAAGCCCGGGAAGCGCTCGACAAGCTGGGGCGCCTCGGTCAGGCGCAGCACCGCCGCGACGGTCCGCTCATATTCATCGCGCACCAGTCCATAGATGCGCTCGGCATCGGCGCGCTCCGGCACCAGTTCGGCATAGAGCCCGGCAATCTCCATGTCGGCGAGATAAAGCGACTTTTCGACTTCATCGATCGCCAGGCGAAACCCGCGGGACCGCTTGAACATGTCCTTGAGCAGGAGCCGGCCCTCCTCGCCACCATTCTGGAGGAAGCGCTCGAGCGCGGTGCCAAGCCCGTACCACCCGGTCACGACATGACGGTTCTGGCTCCAGGCGAAGACCCACGGGATGGCGCGCAGATCCTGGATTCCCTTGGCGCCGAAGCGGCGGGCCGGCCGGCTGCCGATCTTGAGATGCGCCAGTTCCTCGACCGGGCTCGCCGCCTGGAAATAGCCGATGAGGCCCGGATCCTCGGCGAGCTTGCGATAGGCGGCGAAGGATTCGCGCGCGATCTCCTCGACCGCCGCCTGGTGCGCCGGGTTCACCTTAAGCGCAGACTCGATCGGCGATTTAAGCGTGTGGACGAGAACGGCCGAGGTCAACACTTCGAGCTGGTAGAGTGCCGTACCCTTGTTGGCGAATTTGGAGGAGACGACTTCGCCCTGTTCGGTTACCCGCATCTGGCCGCCGATCGTGCCCGCCGGCTGCGCGGCAATGGCGCGACCGGTCGGCGCCCCGCCGCGGCTTACCGAACCGCCGCGGCCATGGAAGAAGCTCACCGCGACCCCTGCCTCGCACGCCACCTCGATCAGCCGCCGCTGCGCCTCGTAAAGTTCAAAGCTTGCGCAGAAGAAGCCGCCATCCTTGTTGGAGTCGGAATAGCCGAGCATGATCTCCTGTACGCCGCCATGCGCCTTGATCGAGCGGCGGATGAAGGGAACGGCGAGCAATTCGCGCAGGATTTCCGGCGCGCGCCGCAAATCCTCGATCGTTTCGAACAGCGGCACCACCTGCAGGCGGCATGCATCGCGCGACTCGGCATCGGAGAAAAGTCCGGCATACTTCGCCAACAAGTAAAGCCCGAGCACATCGCTCGCGTGCTGCGTCATCGACAGGATGAACGCGCCGATCGCTTGCGGGTCGGGCCCGTCCAATGTCTCGCGCACCAGTGTCAGCAGGTCGAGGAGTTCGCGCGCTTCATCGCTGAGGTTCTTGAAGTGCGGCACCCATGGCATCGGCTTTTTCAGTTCCGCCATGATCCATTTGAGCCAGTCGCCGCTGCCCGGTTCCGGCTGCGACTTGCGCGATCCGATATTGAGCTTCGCGTAAAGCTCGGCGAGCACGCGGTTGACGACCGTCGTGTTCTGCCTGAGATCGAGGCTCATGGTGCGGAAGCCGAAAATCTGCACTTCCCAGCGCACCGGCCGCACGACATTGCGTGCAATCGATCCGGCCTGGATCTGGCCCAATGCCTTCTCGGCATCCGCAAGCTCGCGGGCAAGTTCGCCAGGATCCGTGAACGGCTTCGCACGATCGGGATCGGCCGCGAAGGTCGCGGTCAGCCGCGTCCGCAACGCGGTGAAATACTGGCGGAATGGCTCATTGGCATTGCGTGCGGCAATGCCTTCCGCATCGCCCGAAAGCGCCAACAGGCGCGACAGCCGCTCGCGAAAGCCCGCAGGAATGCTGACCTCGCTTGAACTGACCGAAACCAGCTGCGCAAGTTCGGAAAGCCGCCGGTCAAGACGCTCGACCGCAGCCTTGCGGCTCTCGATCAGCGCATGTTTCGTGGCGCTCACGGTCACGAAAGGGTTCCCGTCGCGGTCACCGCCGATCCAGGAGGCAAAGCGCAAGGGTGGCTTGATGGCGAGTCCAAGCTCCGGATAATGCCGCGCCAATGCGCTTTCGAGCAGATCGCACAATTGCGGCGTGCGTTCGAACAGCGCGGACTTGAAGAAGTGCAGGCCCCAGGAAATCTCCTGCTCGACGGTCGGTTTCTCCAGCCTGATTTCGCCCGTCATCCACAGCATGTCGATATCGTCGCGCAGTGCCCGCGTCAGCGCTTGCCGCTCGCGCGGCGTCCAGCGCGGGCTCTCCATCTCATAGAGCTTCAGATAGATGCGGCGATGGATCTCGAGCACGCTGACGCGCTTGGCTTCGGTCGGATGCGCGGTGATGGTCGGTGCGATATAGGCTTTCTCTAAAGCCCGCGCGACCGCATCGGGCTCGATTCCCGCCGCCGCGATGGTCGAAAAAGCATTGGAAAGCGACCCGATCAGCTGGTCCTGTCCGCCATGGACCTCCAGCCGCCGGCGTGCCCGCATCGCGGCGTTCTCTTCGGCGATGCTCAAGAGTTGCAACCATATGCCGATGACCTGTAGCGCCGAGGGAATCAGCTCCGGCGCCAGCACATCCTGCAACTCGGGATTGTCGATAATTCCGGCGACCTTGGGCTCACGAGCCCTGATGACCTGCCGCAACAGGTCGCGCAGCAGCACGGTAATCTCGTCGACATAGCCGCCGTCGACCGGCGCAAGCTGGACCCTGACATTCATGCGGTTCTCCGACGCCAGTACCATTCTATCATGACAGGGTTGCTGGGACGCGCTAATGAGCGCCGCCATGCTGCATGTCAATAACCTGACCTACCGGATCGGCACCCGCCTGCTTCTGGAGGATGCCACGGTTGCGCTCCCCGAAGGCCATAAGATCGGCCTGGTCGGGCGCAATGGCGTGGGCAAATCGACCCTTCTCCGCATCATTCTGGGCGAACTCAGTACTGAATCCGGCTCGATCAGGCTGCCTCGGCGGGCCAGGATCGGAACCGTCGCCCAGGAGGCGCCGGGCGGATCCGAGACCCTGATCGATACCGTGCTGGCCGGCGACCGTGAGCGAGCCGAACTCCTCGAAGCCGCCGAGACTGAAACCGACCCGCACACCATTGCCGACATCCAGACCCGGCTCGCCGATATCGATTCCCATTCGGCACCGTCTCGTGCGGCCGCCATCCTGTCGGGCCTTGGCTTCTCGGAGGAAAAACAGGCCGGCCCCTGCTCGGCTCTGTCCGGTGGCTGGCGCATGCGCGTCGCCCTCGCCGCGGCCCTGTTCGCCGCGCCCGATGTGCTGCTCCTCGACGAGCCAACCAACTATCTCGATCTTGAAGGAACGATCTGGCTGAAGGACTTCATCCGCAAGTATCGCCACACCGTTCTGCTTGTCAGCCACGATCGCGATCTGTTGAACGACGCGGTCGACGCGATCCTGCATCTCGATCGCGGCAAGCTTACGCTCTATCAGGGCAATTACGACCAGTTCGAGCGCCAGCGCAGCGAGCAGCAGGCCCTGACGCTGAAGCTCAAGAAGAAGCAGGAGGCGCAGCGCAAGCACATGGAGGCTTTCGTCGAGCGCTTTCGCTACAAGGCCTCGAAGGCCCGTCAGGCGCAAAGCCGCCTCAAGGCCTTGGCGAAGCTCGCGCCGATCGCCGACGTCGTCGAGGATCGCGTCTACCCGTTCCACTTTCCCAACCCGGAAAAGCCGCTTGCCCCGCCGGCGATCAAGTGGGAAGACGCCTCGGTCGGCTATGAGCCCGGCAAGCCCATCCTCAAAAAGATCACGCTGCGCCTCGATCCCGATGACCGCATTGCGCTTCTGGGATCGAACGGCAATGGCAAGTCGACCTTCGCCAAGCTGCTCTGCGGCAAGCTCGCGACGATGGATGGCGAGATGCGCCATCACGGCAAACTCACCGTCGGCTATTTCGCCCAGCATCAGGTCGACGAATTGTCGCCCGAGCGTTCGCCCTACAGTTACTTTGAGGAGTTGATGCCGGAAGCGACGCAATCGCAGCGCCGCGCCAGGCTCGGCGCCTACGGCTTTGGCGCAACACTCGCCGACTCGCCATCGCGCACCCTTTCGGGTGGCGAGAAGGCGAGGCTCCTGTTCGCGCTGGCAGCGTTCCACGCGCCGCACATCCTGGTCCTCGACGAACCGACCAACCATCTCGACGTCGACAGCCGCGAAGCGCTGATCCATGCGATCAACGACTATGAAGGCGCGGTCATTCTCATCAGCCATGAGCGCCATCTGATCGAAACCTGCGCCGACCGGCTCTGGCTCGTTGCGGACGGCACGGTCAAGCCTTTCGACGGCGATATGGATGACTATACGCGGCTGGTACTCGAGCGTACCGGCGGCCGGGCTCCCCGCCGCAGCAGCAACGGGCCCGCGACCAGGCCGGCCAAGCTCAACCCGGTCGCGTTATCGCGGCAGGTGCAGGATCTCGAGGCCAGCATCGCCAGTTTGCAGGACAAGCTCTCGGTGCTCGATCGCGCCCTCGCCGATCCCGACCTTTATGCGTCGGAGCCGCGCAAGGCCGCGGACTTCGCGAAATTGCGCTCCAGGCTTGCCGCCGATCTGGATCGCGCAGAGAGCCGGTGGCTCGAAGCCCAGGAAAACCTTTCCGATGCCTGAAACACACGCCGTTCCCGAGGTGCTTGACCTGACGCGCCATCCGATCGGCTTTCTCTGCCTTGCCATCTTCGCCGTGGCCTATGCGCTGGTCATTTTTGAGGAGTTCAGCCGGATGGAGAAATCCAAGCCGGTTCTGCTGGCCGCCGGGCTGATCTGGGCGCTGATCGGTTTCGCCTATACGCAGGCGGGGATGTCGCAGGCAGCCGAGGAAGTGGCAAAGCACACGATCTTCGAGTATGGCGAGCTCTTCCTCTTCCTGGTCGTGGCGATTACCTATGTGAACACGCTCGAGGAGCGGCGCGTCTTCGATGTTCTTCGTGCCTGGCTCGTCGGTCTGGGTCTGAGCTATCGAAGCCTGTTCTGGGTTACCGGAGCGCTGGCCTTCTTCCTCTCGCCCGTTCTCGACAATCTGACGACATCCCTGGTGATCGGCGCGGTCGTCATGGCGCTGGGGCGCGACTCGCCCCGCTTCATCGTGCTGGCCTGCATCAGCATCGTGGTCGCAGCCAATGCCGGCGGTGCCTTCTCGCCCTTTGGCGACATCACGACTTTGATGGTTTGGCAGAAAAACAAGGTGGAGTTCATCGAGTTCCTCGTTCTCTTCCTGCCCTCGCTGCTGAACTGGCTCATACCCGCCGCGTTCATGCACTTCGCCGTGCCTCGGATCAAGCCGCCGCCCCACACCGAAAGAGTAAGCCTCAAGCCCGGTGCGCGCGGGGTGATCGTGCTGTTCGCGTTGACGATCGCAACCGCCGTTTCCTTCCGCAACTTTCTGGGCCTGCAACCCGCGCTCGGCATGATGCTGGGGCTCGGCTATCTCCAGGTCTGGTCCTATGTCCTCCAGCAGCGCGGCCGGCGCCGCAATGACGGGGACATGGTGCTCAATTCGTTTCACCAGATCGCCCGTGTAGAATGGGACACGCTGCTGTTTTTCTTCGGCATCATTTTCGCCGTCGGAGGCCTTGGCGAGCTCGGCTATCTGGCTTTCGCCAGCAGGTTTCTCTATGTCGATGTCGGCCCAACGCTCGCCAATATCGCGATCGGGATCATGTCATCGATCATCGACAACATCCCGCTCATGTTCGCGGTTCTGACAATGGACCCGGAGATGTCGCAAGGACAGTGGCTCCTTGTGACGCTCACGGCCGGCGTCGGCGGCAGTCTGCTCTCTGTCGGTTCTGCGGCAGGCGTTGCACTGATGGGGCTGGCGCGAGGGCATTACACCTTTCTCAGCCATTTTCGGTGGAGTTGGGCAGTCGCCCTCGGCTATGCCGCGAGCATTCTGGCCCATCTTGTCCTCAACAAGAGCCTCTTCTAGCTGATGTCACGACTCTCTCGCGACAGCAGTGGCGCACTGCGCCGCTTCATCGAGCATGAGGCGACGGGCGGCCTGATTCTCGTGATCTCTGCCACGCTCGCGCTGATGGCAACCAATATCGGCGGGTTCGAGCGCTACTACGCTCAGATCATTCATCTTCCGGTCTCGGTCAGAATCGGTGCGCTCGCGCTCGAGAAGCCGTTGTTGTTGTGGATCAACGACGGTTTGATGGCCGTGTTCTTCTTTCTGGTTGCGCTCGAAATCAAACGCGAGATGCTGGACGGCTACCTGTCTTCGCGCGACCAGGTTGTGCTTCCGGCGCTTGCCGCAGTCGGCGGCATGGTCGCCCCATCCCTGATCTATGCCTACTTCAACTGGCACGATTCCGCCCTGCTGAGAGGCTGGGCAATTCCCGCGGCGACCGACATTGCCTTTGCGCTTGGTGTTCTGGCTCTGCTGGGCGATCGCGTTCCTCTGGCGCTGAAGGTGTTCCTCCTCACCCTTGCAACGCTTGACGATCTCCTCGCGATCATGGTGATCGCCTTCTTCTATACCGAGCAGGTATCGTTGACCCAACTCGGTCTCGCGGCCGTATCCTTGGCGGCCCTCCTCGCGCTTAACCGCATGCGGGTGTCGCGGCTCGCACCCTATGTTTTCATCGGCATTGCCCTGTGGATATTCGTGCTGAAGTCCGGCGTGCACGCCACATTGGCCGGCGTCGTGCTTGGCTTCCTGATCCCCTTGCGACGGAAGGACGGCTCGCCGCTGATCGAAGCGGTTGAAGAGGGCCTCCACCCTTATGTGAAGTTCCTGATCCTGCCGCTCTTCGCCTTCGCGAATGCCGGCGTCCCGCTGGCCGGGCTGGAGCTTTCCGCCCTTCTCGCTCCGGTCCCTCTCGGTATTGCCGCGGGGCTCGTTGTCGGCAAGCCGGTCGGCATACTGATCGCATGTGTCGCGGTGGTGGGTTCGGGCTTTGGCCGCCTGCCCGAACAGGTCAATTGGCGCCACATGATCGGCGTGAGTGCACTTGCCGGAATCGGCTTCACCATGAGCCTTTTCATCGGGACGCTTGCCTTCGGCGATTCCGCTCTTGCCGATGCCGTGCGCCTCGGCGTCATCACCGGTTCGCTCATTTCCGCCAGCTTGGGTGCGGCTATCCTGTTGACATCGCCTGCCCGGAACCGACAGGGGTGAAATTGTCATTCGCCCGTCACACGAGCCCCATCTAGTCGGTCCGCTCACCATCACATGGATGCGCGTCTGCGCATGCAATGGGGAAACCATGCACACCATACTCCTGCGCGGCCCGCTGGCCGCTATCCTGCTTGCTGGAACAGCCATCTCCGGCCACGCGGCCGAAGCGTTCAATCGCATCGCGACCTTCCACGTCGT
>JAEUMG010000159.1 GCA_016793355.1 Hyphomicrobiales bacterium | reverse complement strand
CCTGCTCGCCCTCGATGCGGCGGTGTCCCCCGGCTATGAGCAGATTCGCATCAAGATGCATGTTGAGGCCGATTGCAGCGATGCGGAGCTTGATGACCTCCTCGCCTTCACGCAGCAGCATTCGCCGGTCTGCAACACCGTCTGCCGGCCCGTGCCGGTGATGATCGCAAGGGCTCGATAGCATTAACAAGACGGAGGGCCGCTCCGGGAAGGAGCGGTCCTCCCGTTTTTGCGTCTGGTCCTGGAACGCTTAGCCCCAGACGCCCTGCGCCGCGCCGTTCGCCTCAGCCGGCTCCTCGGACACGCTCGGCTTTCCAAATAGACTCGCCTGCCGGGTTGCGCGGAAGACGATGAAGACGAAGAGGATGAAGCTGCCATAGACGGCAATCGAGCCGCCGATCGCCAGGGGCTCGAAGGTCGCGCCATGGCCGAGATAGATGCCGGCAATGCCAGCAACCATCACAACCGTGCCGACGCTGGCGAGGATGTAGTGGATGCGCGGCAGCATGCCGACCGCCGCCTGTGGGATCAGCGCGTAAAATGCTCCATAAAGAGCGAAGGATACCCAGCCGAGCAGGTTCATGTGGGCGTGCGCGGGTGCGAGGCTGAAGTCCTGGCTGATGCCCATTCCGAAACCCATGCTGAAACCGATAAAGCCGAGCACCACGGCGGTGCGCAGGCAGAGATGCGCGAGGTTCATTTGGAAATCTCCTCTTGGGTTGATGAAAGACAGTGAGGAGATGGATCGACCATCTCCTCTCAAGTCGTCGGATCGAAAATCTATGCCCGATGAGCCGGAGGCTCAGTGCCGGCGCAGTTGCGGATAGTCGAACTCGCTCGGACTGGAACGGCGCGGCGCATGCCGAAAGCTCTCCGACAGCATAACACCGCGGGTCAGCCCGATGTCGCGCAGCAATCGGTCGTCGAGATCGGCGAGATCGGCTACCTTGCGTTGGCCGCGCATCCATTCGCGGAAACGGGCGAACCATGTTTTCCGCTGCGGATGTACCGGCTTGCTCAGCTCGGCCATGCCAGGGACGGAGGCGAGCGGATAAGCGAGAAGAGCACCGACACTGGCCAGGCCAGTGGCAAGCGCGCTCAAGGTCACCATTGTTGCGGACATGGGAATCTCCCTATGTGACTGCTTCTGCATGTCGCGCTGCCTATACTCGCGGAATATTTCTTACATTCTTCGCGGGTGAGAAATTTGTGTTTCAATTGTTTCAGGAAGCCGGCGTCCACAATACCTGGTCTATCCGCGCCGCTCCGGTAGCCAGCATGACCAATCGATCGACGCCCAACGCAACGCCTGATGCCTCCGGCATCAGGGAAAGTGCTGCGAGAAAGTCCTCATCCAAGGGGTAGGATTCGCCGTAAATCCTCTGTTTCAGGGCCATTTCGTCCTCGAAACGGCGGCGCTGCTCATCCGCGTCCGTCAGCTCGCCAAAGCCGTTGGCCAGTTCGACGCCGCAGGCATAGAGTTCGAAGCGTTCCGCGACCCGGTGGTCATGGGCGCAAACGCGCGCCAGCGCTGCCTCAACGGCAGGGTACTCGTAGAGAAGCGTCGGGCGTTCCAGTCCGAGGCGCGGTTCGACCAGCTCGGTCAGGATTCGGCTGAAAATGTCGCACCATGTGTCATCATGCGCTACGCGGACCGGCGACTGCCGCGCGAGGGCACCGCGGTCGGCCCCGCCCTCCTCATCCAGGGTCGCCAGCAGATCGACCCCGGTATCGCGGCGAAAGGCTTCGGCAACGGTCAGATATTCGGGCTCGAGAAAAGGGTCGACCTCGCGATCCTTGCAACGCAATCGACCGGCACCAACGCTGCGCGCCGCCAGCCGCAGCAATTCGATGCAATCGGCCATCACAACGCGGTAGTCCTCCCGTGCGCGGTACCATTCGAGCATGGTGAATTCCGGCGCATGCAAGGCCGTGCGCTCACGATTGCGATAGACCTTGGCAAGGCTGAAAAGCCGGGTTTCGCCGGCGGCCAGCAGCTTCTTGCAGGCGAATTCGGGCGAGGTGTGAAGATAGCGGGTCTGGCGCGTTCCATCCGGCCCGATCATTTCGGTCGCGAAAGCATGGAGATGCGCCTCGTTGCCGGGCGACACCTGCAGGGCGCCGCAATCGGCCTCGACGAAATCCTGTGCGGCGAACCACTGCCGGATGTCCGAGACAATGCGATTGCGCGCCAGGAGCACGGGCCGCCGGTCGGCATGGGCCTGCGGCTGCCACCAGGGGCTCGGGCAATCGGTCATGTTCCCTTCCGGCAATGGGCTTGGCGAAGTGCCGCCGCTTTGCTAAGAGGCCGGCCCATCATCCCCAGCAGATTATGAAAGTACGTAAAGATCGTGGCTAAGATCATCGCAAGCGCCGTGCGCAAGGGCAACGTCATCGAGCATGAAGACGGCAAGCTCTATGTCGTCCTCAAGGCGGAAAGCTTCCACCCCGGCAAGGGCACGCCGACCACCTCCATCGACATGCGTCGCATCGCCGACGGGGTCAAGACCGTGGTGCGCTACAAGACGACCGATTCGGTCGAGCGCGCCTTCGTCGAGACGATCCCGCATAACTATCTCTACCAAGATGGCGACCAGTATGTGTTCATGAATCCGGAAACCTTCGACCAGGTGCATCTCCCCGCCGACCTGATCGGCGAAGGCGCCGCGTATCTGCAGGAGAACATGGAGTGCCAGATCGCGCTCCACAACGGCGTGCCGATCTCGATCGAACTGCCGCAACGCGTGACACTCGAGATCGTGGAGACCGAGCCCGTCATCAAGAACCAGACCGCGGCCTCCTCCTTCAAGCCGGCGCTGCTTTCCAACGGGGTGCGGACCATGGTGCCGCCGCATGTCGCGGCCGGCACGCGCGTCGTGATCATGACCGAGGACAATTCCTACGTCGAACGCGCCAAGGATTGAGCGAAGCCGCCTACTCCCCGCGTGGGAGAAGGCGGGCGCCGCAAAGCGTTGCCTCGAAGGATGAGAGGCGAG
>JAEUMG010000116.1 GCA_016793355.1 Hyphomicrobiales bacterium | reverse complement strand
ACCGACACCACATTGATCGATTTTGCAGCCGATCTGCGCTGCCCGACGCCGACGGCGGCGGCCGAGCGGGCCGTGCCGGTGCGTTCGGAACTGCTGGCCAACCTTGCAACTCTTTCGGGCCGGCATTTGCGGGCCATGGCGCGCGGCCTGTCCGACCGCCAGAACCGCTTGCGCGCCGCCAGCCGCGCCTTGCCCCGGCCGGACGATGTCCTGGCGCTCGCCCGCCAGCGCCTCGATGCAGCGGGCGGCCGTCTGGTCCAGGCACTCCGCGCCAATAGCCATGCCCATCGACTGGATCTCGAGCGACTGAAGGGTCGGATCAGTGCCGCGCCGATCAGGCGCCGGCTGGAAGACCAGCGCCGCCGCCTTGACGACCAGGCCTTGCGGGCGCCTCGCGCCATGCGCCGATTGCTTGATCGCCGCCGCACGGAATTCGCGGCCCAAACCCGCCTGTTCGAGTCCTTGTCCTACAAGGCTGTCCTGAGGCGCGGCTATGCGATCATACGGGACAAGTCCGGCAAGCTCGTTCCGGCTGCCGCCGCGACCCGCCCGGGCCAACCGGTTGCGATCGAGTTCCATGACGGCAAGCGCTCCGCCACCATCGATGGCGGGGAGAAAATGCCGCCACGCCAGGGTTCGCTCTTCTAAAACCCGCGACCCGGCGCTATGTAGGGGCCGATGAACCGCCACGATCCGATCTTCCCCCGCGCCCGCGAGGCGCGCATCCGCTATCTCGATGCCGATTTTCAGGTGTTGGAGGAGGGCGACTATGTTCGTTGCGCGGTAACCGGCCAGCCGATCAAGCTCGAGGATCTGCGCTATTGGAGCGTCGACCGCCAGGAGGCCTATCTCGACGCCGCTGCCTCTTTCCAGGCCTATCTCGACCGATTTAGGTGAGAGCTGCCCTTAGGTTCGCTTGGGGACCGGGCAATTGACATGTCACTGCACTGCGCCTAACGCCACTGCAATTCCCTTCAATTTTTGCCGTTTGTGGAGCGTTTCAATGAAGACCGCAGCATCGACCTGGACACCTGAAAGCTGGCGCAGCATGCCGGCCCAGCAGATGCCGGCCTATGAGGATATGAAGCGCCTTGCCGAGGTCGAAGCGCAGCTTGCCGGCTATCCGCCGCTGGTTTTTGCGGGCGAGGCGCGGAAGCTCAAGCGCAAGCTGGCGCGCGTCGCGGAAGGCAAGGGTTTCCTGCTCCAGGGCGGCGATTGTGCGGAAAGTTTCGCCGAGCATTCGGCGGACAATATCCGCGATTTCTTCCGCGTCTTCCTGCAGATGGCGGTGGTCCTGACCTTCGCCGGCAGCCAGCCGGTGGTGAAGGTCGGCCGCATTGCCGGCCAGTTCGCCAAGCCGCGCTCCGCGCCTTTCGAAACCGTCAATGGCGAGGAACTGCCGATCTATCGCGGCGACATCGTCAATGATGCAGCACCCAGCCTGGCCGGCCGCAAGCCCGATCCGGAGCGCCAGATCATGGCCTACCGGCAGTCGGCGGCAACCCTCAATTTGCTGCGCGCCTTCGCCCAGGGCGGCTATGCCAATCTCGAGCATGTCCACAAATGGACGCTCGGTTTCCTGAAGGATTCCCCGGCCTGGTCGCGCTACCACGCGCTCGCCGACCGGATCACCGAGGCGATGGGCTTCATGCGCGCCTGCGGTATCAATCCCGATACCGCACCGCAATTGCGCTCGACCGATTTCTTCACCAGCCACGAGGCCTTGCTTCTCGGCTATGAGCAGGCGCTCACCCGTGTCGATTCAACCTCCGGCGACTGGTATGCAACCTCCGGCCACATGCTGTGGATCGGCGACCGCACCCGCCAGCCCGATCATGCCCATGTCGAGTTCCTGAGGGGCGTCAAGAACCCGATCGGCGTGAAATGCGGCCCGACGCTCAAGCCGGAAGAACTCATCCGCCTGATCGACATTCTGAACCCCGAGAACGAGCCGGGGCGCCTGACGCTCATCTCGCGTTTCGGCGCCGACAAGATCGAGAAGCATCTCCCCGAACTCGTGCGCGCCGTCACCCGCGAGGGCCGCCATGTCGTGTGGTGCTGCGATCCGATGCATGGCAATACCATCAAGGCGGCGTCGGGCTACAAGACGCGGCCCTTCGATGCGATCCTTTCGGAAGTGCGCCGCTTCATGGGCGTGCACCAGGCCGAAGGCACCCATGCCGGCGGCATCCATGTGGAAATGACCGGCAAGGATGTGACCGAATGTACCGGCGGCGTTCGTGCGCTCTCCGATGTCGACCTCAACGACCGCTACCACACATTCTGCGATCCGCGCCTCAACGCGGCCCAGGCCTTGGAACTGGCCTTCCTGGTGGCCGAGGAATTGAAGAAGGAACAGGCGCTGCGCCCGCGCGTCGCCGATGACGACGAGGCGGCGGAGGCTGCGGAGTAGGGGTCTACGCCGCAGGTCGCATTTCGATATGGAGCTCGCGGCCCATGGCGCGGGCTGCGCGCTCGATCTGGTCCAATCTCGAATCGTGGTCGAGATCGAGGAGCCGGTCGATCTGCGGCGGATGCACTTTGAGACGGCGGGCAAGTTCCGCCTTGCGTGTGCCTGTCTGTCGCATCACCCGGTACAGCTCAAGCTTGGCCCATAGAAGCGCCGGAAGCGCCACGCTTTTCTGTCGTTGTTTGGGGGTAGACGGCTGCGGAACGTCTGCGCCATCGCTGATGCGGCCCTGGATAGCCGTGGCGATCGCATCGACTGCGCGCAGCAAGGCTTCGGTCGTATCATCGCCGAAGGTCGTAACTTCCGGAAAGTCCGGAGCCGTTACGAGAAATGTGCCGTTTGTATCGCGGGTCAGCTTGACGGGATAGCTCAGCATTCACTCGTCCTTCAATCCAAGGTCCTTGAGAATCTTGAGCCACAGGCCCTTACCGAGCTCCTTGGTCCCACCATGCATCGGGAGAACCGACCTGCGATCGGCGCGTCGCACGATGAGGTGGCCGCCTTTGCCAGGCTCAAATGTGCAGCCATGACGCGCGAGATAACGCTTCGCCTGGCTGCTGTTCATCGGTGAAGAATGCAACAAAACTGTTGCACTGGCAACAGAAATGTTGCGCCTGGCAATGAGGGTTAACCCCCCGGCAGGTGCTGCGCGAGCCAGGTTTCGGTCAGTGGTTCGCCGGTCTTTTTGCGCAGGTAGACCCGCATGTCGACCGGCTCCGTGCCGTCCGCCTTGAGGTCGAAGATCACCCGCCACTTTTGGGTGGTGTTGACGCGCAGGGCGTAAGGATGGAGTACTTCGCCGCGCGACACTGAGACGACCGGCTCGATCGGATCGCCTGACTCGAACGTCGCAAGATCGCCGCCTTCGAAATCGATCGCATATTTGACGAGGCCGAGCTTGTCCACCTCCGCCGGCCTTCCGCCGCGCCCGCGCCGGCTTGCCACGACCCGGCCGGTCTGCGGCAGGAACGGCGCATCCTTCGTCCAATAGAGCCGATAGCGATAGTCGAGCCTGTCTCCGCCGCGCACCGGCTTGGCCGCCACCCAATAGGCGACGATATTATCGTGGATCTCGGCATCCGTCGGAATCTCGACGAGCTGCACGGCACCTTCGCCCCAATCGCCCAGGGGCTCGACCCACACGCTGGGTCGCCGCTCGTAGAA
>JAEUMG010000088.1 GCA_016793355.1 Hyphomicrobiales bacterium | reverse complement strand
AAAAGTTTGATTTCGCTCTGATTGATGGGGAATTTCTCACCCTCGTAATGCTCTGGGCGGAGGGCGCACAAAGCGCCACAATAGCCGCTCCCGCCGTAAGGGTGATTAACGAATTGTCCGTCGTCAGATAATTTGGGACTCTTGGCGGCGAGATCGAATGGAGGATCTGGCGCATCTGTTGATTGATGTTATGCGGCTCGGCCGCGATGAAGCAAGCGTCGGTTCTGGATGGTCTGTCGTTTGATCCTTTCTCGTTCAAGCAGGATGGTCTAGCCGCGTCCGAAGTAGACATCGGCCGGGGTGAGGTTAGCGATGCTATCGTGGTATCGCAGGTGATTGTAGTGGGCGACGATTCGCCGATCTTGGCTTCGAGATCGCCAGGCAGATAGCAGTTCTCGAGCAGGATTCTGTTCTTCAGCGTCTGGTGTCAGCGTTCGATCTTGCCTTGGGTCTGGGGATGAAAGGGGCGCCTCGGACATGATCCATGCTCAACAGCCGGGGGCGGTGGGCAACTCTGGCTTCGTCGAGCCCTGATGCCCGAAGGGCCAAGTTCAATGTGTCGGTAACGTCCTCGACCTTCATCGTCGTGCACAGCTTCCCGGCGATGATGTAGCGCGAGAAGTCGTCGAGCACGGTGGACAGGTACGGCCATCCCCAGCCGATGACCTTCAGATAGGTGAAGTCAGTCTGCCAGAGCTGATTGGGTGGTGTGGTTTTGTCTTTGAACTCGTCGGCGGCCTTCATCACGATGAAGGCCGGGCGGCTCGCGCCGTGTCCCCGGCAACCGCCTCTTGCCCGCCTCCAGGAACTCCTTCGACCAGCTGAATACAGGCTCTCGCCGATCCCTTCGCGCCGGCACAGTTCCGCGGTGCTGTATTCTCCGCGCAGGCCGTCCAACACGATGCGGATCTTATCTTCAGCCGAATACTGCTTGCGGGTGGCCCGGCGGATGTCCTTCACAACCTGTTCGGACGCTATCTTGTTCGTCTCGGATTTCTGTCTCATCTGCGCTCCTCGTATGGCTACGATGAGCCAGAAACCCTCCCTTCATCACCTCGCCGATTCTGTCCAATTGGTGCTGATGCCGGACACCGAAACCCAACCTGCCGTCCATTATTGCATACTCCGCGCACATGGTGACTTCTAAGCACTATTGTCCCTCCCATCCATCATGGGAGCGACTCAATGAAGATGATTGCAGTGGGATTAAGCTTGATGATCGACAAACACGCACATCGACTAGGGTCAAGGTCGCGGCCACACTGTAATACATCGGGCATCCTGGGAATACGCTCTGTTGCTGCACACAGATCGCACACGATCTGTCCGCGGGCCTGCACACACCATCGAGGTTGTCAACACCCACAGAACCTCGAATACAAAGTTGAAAGACCTTCTACTTCACGCGAAATCATGGCTTTTCCAATTGAGAGTTCTTCTGTGTTCAAGTGATTCTTGAGGCATGAGAGACGCCTCTTGGCCCTCGCTGCAAGGGCACTGCTTCTGTAACCGCCGGACAAGGATCCGATGAATCCGAAGGAAGGCGGAGCGCTTCCCGAGGCTCCAGTTGCGTCGTCGCCTGTTCCTAGTCTACCTTCTGAGGTGGAAGAAGTGTTGCGCGCCATCGTCCGCGCTCTTGCGATCGAAGCAGCGCGTTCCCATTTTAAGGACGAGCACCCATGCGTTTCGCGATCTACGCGCGCTACTCTAGTGATCTGCAGAACCCCAGATCGATAGAGGATCAGGTCCGCGCCTGCTCGGCACGCATCGTTCGCGAGGGCGGTAGTTTGGTTCGGGTCTACAGTGACGCGGCCGCATCCGGTGCTCATGCCGCGCAACGTCCAGAATACCGACGGTTGCTTGCTGATCTAAGGCTCGGACTGTTCGATGCGGCCATCGCGGAGGATCTCGATCGCTTTGGTCGCAGCCTGGAGGATGCCGCGCGCCTTCATACACTAGCCGACCATTTCGGGATTGCTCTTTGGACGCTCGCGGATGGCAGAATCACTCGATTGCATACCGGTCTCAAGGGATTAATGAGTGAGCTTTTCCTCAAGCAGCTTGCCGACAAGACACGCCGCGGCCTGATCGGAGTTGTCAACCGTGGAGGCATCCCCGGCGGACGCTGCTATGGCTACAGTGTGTCTGGCAAGGCGCAGCGCGCGATTGATCCCTACGAGAAGGCGATCGTCACCCGCATCTATACCGAATATGCCGCTGGCATGAGCCCGCGCCGCATTGCGACCCGCTTAAATGCCGAGGGTATTCCCGGTCCGCGCGGCGGTTTGTGGCGGGTCTCGACGCTGATCGGCAATCCGGAGCGGCTCAATGGCACACTCAACAACCCGATCTATCGCGGAAAATTGACTTTCAACCGCCAGCGCTTTTCTAAGGATCCCGACACCGGCCGCCGCATCGCGCGGAGAAATCCGCCCGAGATTTGGATCGCTGAGGACCATCCCGAACTAAGGATTGTCTCGGAAGAACTCTGGAATGCCGTGGCGGCGCGGCGCGAAGCATTGGGCAAACACCGCAAGCTTCATCACTACCGCCGCCACAAGACCCTCCTTTCAGGCCTTGTGCGTTGCGAGGAATGCGGCGCCCCCATGACCAAGTCAGGTGATTATTTCCGCTGCACCGGCCATCTCAATTCCGGGACCTGCGGCAACACGCAAGGCGTGAAGGTCTCAAGGCTCGAGAGCGGTGTCATCACAGCCTTGCAGCAAGTGCTCGATCGCCCGGACTTATTGGAGGAATTCACTCGTGTCTTCCATGCCGAATGCGAGCGCCTCCGGATGGAGGCTGAAGAAAGCTGCGCGGCAGCGGAGCGCCGCAGACATGACCTCGATCGCCGGATTGCCAATCTTCTGATGGCACTGGAGCAGGGAACGACGGCGCCGAGCCTCTCCCAACGGCTCGCCGAGCTTGAGTTTGAACGTGACGGACTTATACGTACGGCGCCAACTAAACCTCCGCCATTTCGGCCGACGCCCGACATGCCCCGCGTCTACCGGCAGTGGTTGGGTAAGATCGAAACGGTTCTTACCCAGCGCCAGACACCGGAACGTGCCGAGGCAACGGAGCGATTTCGCAGTCTAATTTCAGGAATTTACGCCCGCCGCGGGCATCAACGTCCTACTGTCACCTTGGAGGGCTATGTCGGAGCCATCCTGCAGGCTGCAGGAGGCTCCGACATGTACAGTATTGTACGTTGCGGGAAGAGGATTTGAACCTCTGACCTTCAGGTTATGAGCCTGACGAGCTACCGGGCTGCTCCATCCCGCGTCGATGCGCGGCTTAGATAGCAACCCACCCCCCGATTGTACACCCCTCGCACATAATAATTTGACACCCGAATGACGGCGCAGGGTTATGTTGATTGTGACAACGCATCCCGCAACCTTGTCATCGGGGAAGTCGAGGGAGTTCGGTGGCGTCTATCGAAGGTCATTTACCGGCAGGCGACGCTTTGCGCCGGCTTGCGCTAAGTCAGCTTGCGCTATTGGCACGTGAGCTTGCCGCTGCCGAGCAAGGTGCCAATGCCCATCCCATGCGCAAGCGGCTGAAATTTCTGCGCAGCCTCATGCGTATGCTTCGCCCGGCCATCGCTGAAGACGCATTTCAGACGGCGAATGGCCATCTGCGCGCCGCCGCTCTTCAGCTTGCGCTCAAACGCCATGGCGAAGCGATGGTCGAGGCGGTGGAAAAATTGCACAGGCAGGTCGAAGGGGAGACCCAGTTGATCTCCGAACTCGAACTGGCTGCCCGCGAACATGCAAGCCACGCCGAAGAGGCTCATTCCGAAGGGCTTGTAGCCGCGCGGCGGGAGATCGACGCGGTTCGCGCCCAGGTTGCCGGCTGGACGCTCCCTAGACGCGAGCGGCGCTTCTTCCTCGCCGGTATTCAGCGCTGTTACGCGCGCGGCCGCAAGCTGTTGGGTGCCAGCCTCGCGAGCGGAGACACACAGATGCTGCACGAAGCGCGCAAATCCGTGATTCACCACCTTCACCATCTCGAAATCCTCGAGCCCATCTGGCCGCGGATGATGAAGACCTGGTGCGACGAATTGGGACGGCTGCGCGAATCGCTCGGCGACTTGAACGATCTTGACGAGCTCGACGGTTTGCTTGCGAATCCGCAGACGGCGTTTGGCAGAATCCAATCATGCGGCCGGGCCCGTGAACTAATCTCGGCACGGCGCCTGCGGCTAATAGAGCGAATTCGCAAGCGCGCCGGACAGTTGTTTGCGGAACGCCCGCGATCCCTCGTTCATCGGTTGGATGAAATCTGGTCCTCCTGGGAACAACGCGAAGCTTAAAACGCTCCCGCAATTCAACTACACCCTCGCACAGAACGGCACTGCAACTGATACGTCTGCGGAGCAGGTGACATGTCGAACGAACCCCCCGGATGGCCGGCAACGCTCAGCGAGACAGAGCATACACCAGAAAGCCTGATAAACGCTTTGGGGCTGATCGACGAGATTCCTGCAGCAGAGATTGCCATCGCGACTCTCTACGCGCCGGAAATCGAGCCCAGCATTGTCGAACTTATCGAGCTGGCACGTCGGAGCGAACTTGACGACCACGAGGAGATGGCGTTGTTTCGCGGCATACATGTACTCGGGGGACGCCGACTCACCGCTGCTTACCGACCGCTGATAGGTCTCCTCCGCGAACTCGATTCCAAGCGTGCAGAGAGATTGCTTGGCGACGGCATCACAGAAACACTGAGCGCTATCCTCGCGGGCCTTTATGATGGCGATCCGGGCCCGCTGCTGTCGCTGATCACCGATCAGGGAGGCGACGAATTCATTCGCGAAGCGGGGATCAAGACACTCGCCTTCCTTACTTTCGAGGCAAGGATCGACCGGGCGTTTACGGAATCGTTCTTGGATGAATTTGAACGAACCGATAAGTCGCCGGCGGGGTCGATGGTCTGGCACGGATGGATGACGGCCGTCGGCGTGCTCGGAATGGAGCACATGCGGTCCCGCGTAGAAGCCGCCTTCAGGGACGGGCGCATTCCCCGAGACGTCGTGGACGAGGATGACTTCAGCCAAATCATCGATGCGGCGCTGAAAAGCCCATCTGATCCGAGCCGCATGGAACGCGAGCGCCTTGGATACATTGAGGACGTACTCGACGAGCTCAGCCGATTCACTGCGGCCAGTGCCCATGGCGAGAACACCGCCTCATGGGAGGACGACGATTGGCTCCTCGACGAATTCAACGTGCATGAGCCTTATCGCAACCCGTTCAAGGACGTCGGGCGCAACGATCCATGTCCCTGCGGCTCGGGCGCAAAATTCAAGAAGTGCTGCGGAGGCTGAGCGATCTCAAACACGAAACCCGCCGATCAGAATAGATCGGCGGGTTTTGTTTGAGTTTGTGAAGAAGGGTTGTTTGCAATTCTGTCTGTCTTTCGCAGGCCTGGCGGCGACCTACTCTTCCGCGTCTTAAGACGAAGTACCATGGGCGCTGAGGCGTTTAACGACCGAGTTCGGGATGGGATCGGGTTCAGACACCTCGCCATAGCCACCAGGCCGGCGAAGG
>JAEUMG010000083.1 GCA_016793355.1 Hyphomicrobiales bacterium | reverse complement strand
GTTTGACTACGCAAAGTCGTTCCAAACCGCGCTCGCAAAGCTTAAAAGCGAGGGGCGCTATCGCGAATTCGCCAATCTGCGCCGCATCAAGGGGCGTTTTCCCAAGGCCTTGTGGCTGGCCCCCGGAGGCGACCGTGAGGTGACTGTCTGGTGCTCGAACGACTACCTCGCCATGGGCCAGCACCCCGAAGTCCTCGCCGCCATGCATGGCGCACTCGACGAGGCGGGGGCCGGTTCTGGGGGCACACGCAACATCTCCGGCACCACCCGCTACCATGTTGCCCTGGAACACGAGCTTGCCGACCTTCATGGCAAGCAGGCAGCGCTGCTCTTCAACTCAGGTTACATGGCCAATGAGGCGACGCTGTCGACTCTCGCCAAACTGCTTCCCGATTGTGTGATCATTTCGGACGAACTCAACCATGCTTCGATGATCGAAGGCATCAGGCACGGTCGCTGCGAGAAAATCGTATGGAAGCACAATGATCTCGCCGCTCTGGAGCGCATCCTAGAAGGGCTGCCCGCCGGGCGGCCCAAGATCGTTGCGTTCGAGTCGGTCTATTCGATGGACGGCGACATTGCCCCCATTGCGGAGATCTGCGGGCTCGCGCGCCGGCACGGTGCGCTCACCTATCTCGACGAGGTGCATGCTGTGGGGATGTACGGCCCGCGCGGCGGCGGCATCGCCGAACGCGACGGACTGGCCGATCGGATCGATATCATCGAGGGTACGCTCGCCAAGGCGTTCGGCCTGATCGGCGGTTATATCGCGGCGTCGGCGCAAATTGTCGACGCCATTCGCTCCTACGCCCCGGGCTTCATCTTTACGACGTCGTTGCCGCCGGTCATTGCGGCGGGTGCGACCGCGGCGATCCGGCATCTGAAGACAAGCGGGCGGGAACGCGAACTTCAGGCCGCGCATGCCAAGCTGCTCGCACGTGAGTTGAAGGCGCGAGGTCTGCCGGTCATGGATAGCCCAAGCCACATTGTCCCGGTACTGGTCGGCAATCCGGTCCTTTGCAAGGCGCTCACCGATCGGCTCCTCTGCGAACACGCGATTTACGTGCAGCCGATCAATTTTCCGACCGTGCCGCGCGGAACCGAACGCATCCGATTGACGCCGGGACCCCTGCATGACGCTTCAGAAATCGCGCGCCTGTGCGATGCGCTCGATTCTCTGTGGACGGAATTGACACTTAAACGGGCGGCTTAGCTCATTCTCCCTCCCATCGCGTTTGCGAGGGGAGGGTGTCACGCGACAGCGTGACGGGTGGGGTTGCCTCCGCCAACGTCGCCCCACCCGGCGCTTCGCGCCACCCTCCCCATGCTGCGCACGGGGAGGGAGGACCGTGGAGCACAAGCGACGCATTCCATCCCTCGACTGCCGCTGTCGGAAACGGCAGCTCTGCGGCCTCGTGTATCTGGATTGCCGGACCGCACTGCCTTATGGGCAGAGCTCGACCGTTCAGGGGAAAGACCATGGCCAAGCGCGCTACCAAATCCACCGCCCGCAAGTTGAAGCCGGCCGCCAGGAAGGCGAAAGGGAAAGCCGCCAGCAGCGCAAAGGGTTTCCCGGGCTTTTTCAGCAGCAGGCTCGCCGCCTCCGACCCGGCCATCGCCGCCTCGATCAAGCGCGAACTCGGCCGCCAGCAGCATGAGATCGAGCTCATTGCGTCGGAAAACATCGTCTCGCGCGCGGTTCTCGAAGCGCAGGGCTCGGTCCTGACCAACAAATATGCCGAGGGCTATCCGGGACGGCGCTATTACGGCGGCTGCCAGTTTGTCGACGAGGCCGAGACACTGGCGATCGAACGCGCCAAGCAGCTCTTCAACTGCTCATTCGCCAATGTGCAGCCGCATTCGGGTGCCCAGGCCAACCAGGCCGTCTTCTTTGCGCTGATGCAGCCGGGCGATACCTATATGGGCCTCGACCTTCGCGCCGGCGGCCATCTCACCCATGGCGCGCCGGTCAACCAGTCGGGCAAATGGTTCAAGGTCGTCCCCTATGGGGTGAACCAAGGCTCAAGCCAGATCGACTATGACTGGGTCGAGAAACTTGCCCATGAAAGCAAGCCGAAACTGATCCTCGCCGGCGGCTCGGCCTATCCGCGCATCATCGACTTTGCGCGTTTTCGCAAGATTGCCGATTCCGTCGGTGCCTATCTGATGGTCGACATGGCGCATTTCGCCGGGCTCGTCGCCGGCGGGGTTCATCCCAATCCGCTTGAGCATGCCCATGTCGTTTCGACCACCACGCACAAGACGCTGCGCGGGCCTCGCGGCGGCATGATTCTCTGCAA
>JAEUMG010000187.1 GCA_016793355.1 Hyphomicrobiales bacterium | reverse complement strand
ACGATCGCGCCGCTGATGACCGCGAAAAGGATCGCCTGGTTGGTCAGTTTGGCGCGGCGCCTGAGGCGCGGCACATCGGCCTTCAGATGCGCCTTCGCATGGCCGTCGGGAAGCGCGGTGATGGCACGCAAGCGCGCCATGATGATTTCCAGCCGCGTCGACAGGATCGAAATGAAGCCGGCGCAGGCGCCCAGCACGAAGGCAGGCGCGATCGCATGGGTGATCGCCTGTGACAACCGGTCAGGCGACAAAGTATCAAACATCGTCTTTCGAGTGATCGTTTATTGCGACTGAAGGGTAATCGTGGTGACGCCGACGGCGAGGTTGAGGCCGACCTGGCCTTCATAGGAAGCGGGTTGCAGCATGAAGGCCTGGTTGTTGCCGCCGAGCAGCACATTCTCGCCGCCGCCGACGCCCACCGAGGCATTGGCGCCGAGGCCCGTATATTGACCGGCCAGAGCTCCCATCGGAACGCCTTTCTGGGCGGAAAGCACCGACCAGATCAGGACACCCTTCTCGGTACCGCCCAAGGCAATGCCGACTTCCTGGATGGTGCCGGTATAGAAATCCTCGGGACCGCCGCCCAAGGGCTTGAAGACGCATTTCATCGATTGCTTCTCGGTGAAGAACAGGCCGACACCCGCCGAGACGTCGCAATGCAGGAAACCCGCCTGGACATTGTCGGCCTGAGCCATGTTCGCCGTCAGCGCCAGAGCGAAGACGCCGCCCGCCATGCTTGCCAGAATTTTGCCAGTCCTCATTACACTCCTCCCAGTTTCAGTTCGAGATACCAATCCTCTCAAGGACTGGCCAGATACCGCAGGCTGATCAATGTCCAGAATGTGAGCCCGGCATGAAGTATCGCGGCCGGCCACAGCAGCGGCCCTGCAAGTCCAAGCCCGGCGCCGATGAAGCTGAGAACCGCGGCAGCGCCGGCATTGTAGACAAGCAAACCTGCCAGCAGCCACCAATTTGGCCCGCCGTGACTCCCGGAATGCGCCATGACGCCGATCGCAATGAGCGCCACGCCGGCAAGCCGGCTGACGGCCAAAGTTTCGGCGGCGGGAGCGGCCCCGTTTCCCAGGAGAGCATCGAGAGCGATTCCCGGAACCAGCAGAAGGCTAAACCCTGCCAGCAGTTCCAGCGCCGTCATCACCCACAACAGGCGACCTTGTCCGCGCACTAAAGACACCTCTGGCGACATCTCAACCTGCCGTGAGAATCTGCAACAGAGGCAGGGCGAGGGTTGCTCCGCGCGTCACGGTCGGGGTTCCTTCATGGCGGCAATCCTGCGAGCGGTGCGAACTATTGCGGCCCCGGCTGCACATGATGAATCGGGCTGCCATCCACCGCGATGGCCTGAGTGTTCTCGATCTTCTTGATGTCATCCTCGGTGAGCACCGGACGGTCCACTTTCAATGTCAGCTTGTTGAGCTTGGCGGTCAATGCGAAGGGCGGCTTGTAGTCGGCATCGTTTACGCCGGTGAGCGTATCGGAGCCGATGTCGAAGCTTTCGTCCCATTGCAGGATCATCGGCAAGGTGCGCTCCATCGTCTGGCTCGCGACCACTTCGCCGTCCACCTTGAGCGTGCCGGTCCCCGACCGGCCGACGCCCGAGAAATTGTTCAAGGCCAGCGTGCCGACACCGAGACCATCATACTTGAAATCGAATTCGATCACGTGCCTGCCTGGGGTCAGGGGAGGACCCTCCCACCTGACACGCTTCAGGTCGACCAGATTCCACAGGAACACCGGCTTGCTGTCGAGCAGATAGAAGCCGTAGCCGGCAAATCGCCCGCCCGAGGTCAGGATCATGCCTTCGGCACCCGCTTCCGGCACCTCGATATCGGCAGTGATCGTGTAAGAGGTATTAAGCAGCAGCGGCGAATCGCCCTGCGGCAGGCCCACCATGGGCTTCGTATAGGTGAACTCGGTCCGGCCGGCCGTGATGTTGGGGCGGGGCGCCACAATGCGAGCCGCGACCGAGGCATCCAGCGGAAAGACCTGATACTTGTTTGCCTCGGCGATGAAAAGCTCCTTCATCTCCTTGACTTTGTCCGGATACCGGTCGGCGATATTCTGCGACTGGCTGTAGTCCTTGGTGAGGTCGTAGAGTTCGAGCACCTGGTTGTTCAGCGGATCGGCATTGGCGGGTCCGAACGCATCCCAGGGAGCGCGATTGACCTTGGTGCTGAGCAACCAACCTTCATTGTACAGTGCCCACTGCCCCATCATCTCGAAATACTGAGTTTTGTGACGGGACGGCGCGGTGGCGTTCTCCTTGTCGAACGTGTAGGCGAAGCTCGTGCCCTCGATCGGCGCCTGTTTGATTCCGTCGACGGTTTCCGGAGCCGGAATTCCGGCCACCTCCAGAATGGTGGGAACAACGTCGATCACATGCATGAACTGCTCGCGCAGACCGCCCTTGTCCTTGATCCGCGCCGGCCAGGAGATCGCCATGTTCTGGCGGATGCCGCCCAGCTTCGAGGCGTTCTGCTTGAACCAGGTGAAGGGCGTATCGAAGGCCCAGGACCAGCCCGCCGACATGTGGTTGTAGGTCTGTTCGGTTCCCCACACGTCGTACCACTTCATCTGCACATCGACCGGCATCTTGTTGACGCCATTGAAGAAGGCAACCTCGTTGGGCGTGCCCAGCGGGCCACCCTCGGCACTCGTGCCATTGTCGCCATTGATGTAGATGATGAGCGTGTTGTCGAGCTTGCCCATATCCTCGATCGCCTGAACGATGCGGCCGATCTCGTGATCGCTATAGGCGGCATAGGCTGCGAAAATTTCGACCTGGCGGATGAAGAGCTTCTTGGCTTCCGGCGTCAGTTCATCCCAATTCTGAAGCACTTCCTTCGGCCAAGGCTCGAGCTGCGTATCCTGCGGGATCACGCCCAGCTTTTTCTGGTTGGCGAATATCTGCTCGCGCAGTTTCTCATAGCCCTCGTCGAAGAGATGCATGGCCCGAATTTTGTCTACCCATTCCTGCGTCGGGTGGTGCGGCGCGTGCGTTGCGCCGGGCGCATATTTGATGAAGAACGGCTTGTCCGGCACCGTCTGGTTAAGGCGAGTCATATAATCGATAGCGTCATCGGCCATTGCCGTGACGAGGTTCCAGCCCGGCTTTCCCTCGAAGGGATAGATCTGCGTCGTGTTTCTGAACAGGTTTGGCTGCCACTGGTTCGCGTCGCCGCCCACGAAGCCGTAGAAATACTCGAAGCCCATGCCGGTCGGCCATTGGTCAAACGGCCCGGCCTGACTTGCGGCAAAGGCCGGCGTGTTGTGATCCTTGCCAAACCACGCGGTCGCATAGCCGTTGTCGAGCAGGACGCGCCCGATGGTGGCTTTGTCCTCGGCGATGATACTGTTATAGCCGGGGAAGCCCGTGGACTGTTCGGAGATCACGCCAAAACCGGCCGAATGGTGATTGCGCCCGGTGATCAGCGCGGCGCGCGTCGGCGAGCACAGCGCAGTGGAATGGATGCCGGTATAGCGCAAACCGTCCCGTGCGATGCGGTCCATGGCGGGGGTGGGAATGACGCCGCCGAAGGTGCTCGGTACGCCAAAGCCGGAATCATCCGTGATGATGAGAAGTACGTTTGGCGCCTGCTTCGGCGGCACGATGCGCGGCGCCCACCAGGGCGTCGACTGCAGCGCGTCCTGCTTGATCACCCCGCCAAAGGGCGGATTGGGCGCCGGGAGCTGCCTCCCGTCGATCGTGGTCGTCGCATCGGGCGCGCCAGGCTTTCCGGTCGTTTCCTGGGCGGTGGCGACCGATATGGTCAAGGCCCATGCGCCGAGCGCCGCAAAGATCATTCGCTGCAGTTTCATCACAAACTCCCTTGCTCCCGCTCTTGCGAAACCGGCATCGTCACGGTCTGTTCGCCGCCGTCACGATGCGAGCCTTGCCTAACAGTTATACACACCAGCCGCGCAGCGACGCACGGTGCGCCGCGTCACGCCAGCGACGCTGACCGGAGTCAGCGGCCGGCCTACCCTCGCCTCGGCGGTGGAGACGAAGCCGATGCTGCCGGGAACCGTAAGCCGATCGCCAAGGCTTAGTCCAAGCAATCCGACAACACCGGTGAACAGCGCGATTTGTAATTTCCTGGAGAGGGTCATTGGGCACCTCCTAGTATCATATGGCTCGGCAATTCATCGAAATCGCTCAGGTCCTTGGGTTCGATCTTCTTGGCATTCGTCGCATTGGCAAATTTGAAATCGTCCGGGGCGACATCAGCTCCGGTCTTCCAGTCACTGATCTGAACGCTATATTGCGGCGCCTGATCGACTTCCCTGGTGGTGATCACATAGCGGCATGGATAGGGGATCGCCCCTTGCGCGATCCAGATCTGCCAGTCGACTTCCTTGCCGCGGAAGGCAAGGTGATCGCATTCCTTGCCAGCGATGACGCCGCTGCCGAGGTCCTTCACGTCGACCACATCCTGCATCAGCTCGTCATAGACATTCGATACGAGAAGGTCGGCACCCGGGACCGGCTTGTGAAACTTGTCGCGCAGCTCGTCGATCAGATGATCGAGGCTCCCAGGAGCATCCGCCTGCGCATAGGCATTCGCATCCTTGCCGAGGATGGTCAGCTGCTTGCCGTCGAATATCAATTCGACATTGGCAAAACCGCCGCTACGGGTTGCTCGTATCTTGTCGGGACGATTGACAGTCACGGTTCCCGAACTTGCAAGCAGCAGTTTCTGATGGTCGGGCGTCACGATCTCGAAATTGGTGTCGTAATCGAAGGAAAAGGCGGTTTGAGCCGCCAGGTATTCGGACATGGCCTTCAACAGGCTTTTAGCTTCAGCCTCGCCTGCCAGCGCGGCAGATGGCAAGGCAAGCGCGCAGGCCACGGCCAGCGCCGTCGCGGTGCCACTAGAATATTTCATGGTCATATCTCCCGCCACGTAGTGACACATGATGCAGCATTCTTGCCGCAGCACGTCACCTTTGTGGTTCCCGGGCCGCGATTATCGAGCGGCGCCGAAGTCTTCCAGAACAGTTTGGTATATTATACCGGGGGTTGCGGCCACCGGAGCTGATGCAAATCACTCGGCCAAAAACGTGAAGGAACGCGCCGCAGACGGAGTTTCGGTCCAAGGCACATCCCGGCGGTCTCGTAACACCTTGGATTGTGTCCCGCTTGTCATTTCGCGACAGAAGCGTAAATTTAATGAAACTGCCGGGAGCGTTGCGTGAACCCGATTCCTCTGGTGCGGGTCAGTGCGTTTGTGCCTTTTCTGCGCGTACTCGGCGATATCGGTACGCCCATAGAGCGGCGACTCGATGAATCGCATATTCCATCCGGCCTGCTCGACAACCCGGAAAATCTGCTGCCGCTCGCCCACCTGCTCTCCTTCCTGAGCCGCATTGCGCGCGCCGAGGGCATCGAAGACTTGGGCATGCGCGCCGCGGCGCAATCGCATGTGGCGGGGCTTGGACTGTTCGGCCGGATCCTCACGCAATCGGCAAGCCTCAACATCGCGCTGGAAAAGGCCTCGCGTCTCATTCCGCTCTACAATTCCGGACAGCGCATCCAGGTCGACCGCTGGCAGGGACGCGCGCGCATCTCTCACCGACTGCCGAAACTGGCGGGCGAAGGCCGCAGATACGCCAACCAGTTCACCATGCTCATGCTCATCGACCTGATGCGACAGGCGGCGGGAGCAACATGGCGTCCTTCCGAGATCCATCTCGAGCGCGGCGTCGACGATCCGGCGATTTACGAAGGGCTGGCCGTGCCACTGCGCGAGAGCGACACGGCGGCGGTCATCTGCGATCCGATGCTGCTCGGCTACCCCCTGCAATCAGGCACCGCACTACCGGCGAACGGCAATGATGTGCAGTTGCTCGCCAGCACCGCACCGCCCGGCGACTTCATCGATTCGATCCGGCAAGTCATCCTGACTTACATGCGCAATGACACGATCGGCATCGAGACTATTTCATCCGTGATCGGACTCAGTTCGCGCGGCCTGCAGCGTCGCCTGAGGGAGCGCGGCCTCGATTATTCCGAGATCGTCGCCGCGACACGGTTGGCGCTGGCACGAAGGCTTCTCGAGGATCGCGGCATCGCGGTGACCGACATCGCGCAGGAGCTCGGCTATTCGGATGCGGCGAACTTCACGCGCGCGTTTCGCAAGTGGACGGGGCTTGCGCCATCGGTCTATCGCGCGGGATTGTTCGGCGAGAGTTGAACTCTTATCGCGTCCTCTCCCGCCGGCGGGAGAGGACGTATCATGAGCCTATCTCAATAGCAGGGCGGATAGGGGTAGTAGCCGCAAGGCGGCGGGTAATAGGGATGCGACGAGGCAACGGCCGCGCCAACCGCAGCGCCGGCAACCGCGCCGGCGGCCGCCGCGCCATACCAGGCGCCATGACCCCAGCCGCCGCCATGGACCGCAAACCAGTCGATGAACAGGGCCGCCGACCCGGTGGCGCCGGTGAGATCGCCCTCGAGCACGGTGACGTCGAAGGTGAGAGTGTCGCCCTCGAGCTTGGG
>JAEUMG010000061.1 GCA_016793355.1 Hyphomicrobiales bacterium | reverse complement strand
ATCGCCTGGGCGCTCTATGGATTGGCGAGCGATTTCCCCAACGGGCCGCCGGAGGATCGCGACTCATTGTTTCGCAGGCCCTGGGTGTCGCTCGGCGACAGTCTTGGACACTTGAAGGTTGTGAAATATGCCCATGAGCATGTGGCGCCGGAAAATCTCGTCTACAGGATCGACAGCGTGTTGGGGCTGGCAGAGGCGATCGAATCGGGCCTCGGCATCGGCCATGTGCCCTGCTTCATCGCCGATCGCCGGCCGGGGCTCGTCCGCCTGTCGGAATTGATGTCCGATTTCAGCGGCCATCTGTGGCTTCTGACCCATCCCGACCTGCGCGGCTCGGCGCGCGTGCGGGTGTTTCTCGACTTTCTCGCCAGCGAAATCGCCAAGGAACGCGATCTGATCGAAGGACGAAATATCCTGTCATTACCGGGCTTGTCCCGGTAATCCATCGTGCCATGCTTCGGTCGCCGCAGTGCCGGTACAATGAATCCCCGCAACACGTGCGGGGATGACAGGAAAATAGGACAACGCATCGCCAATGCCCCGCGACAATCCGATCGTCATTGGCCTCGACCAGGGCACCACCAATGTGAAGGCGATCGCGCTCGATGCGCGAGGCCGCGTTCTGACGGAGGCCGCGCGGCCGATCGCCACGCAGTCGCCGTCGGCGGGAATCGTCGAGCAGGATGCGGAAATGATCTTCACAACCGCGGTTGCGTGCATCCGCGATGCGATCGCCAAATGCGGGCGGCCGGTGTACGATATCGTGGCACTCGGTATCGCCAATCAGACGGAGACATTGATCGTCTGGGATCGCGCGACGGGCCGGCCCGTCATTCCGGCGATGATCTGGCAGGACCGCCGCGGTGCTGCGGAAATTGAATCTCTGCGCTCTCAAAGTGAGATGATCCAGTCGCGTACCGGTCTCGATCTCGATCCGACTTTCACGGCGGCAAAATTGCGCTGGATATTCCACAACCGACCGGAAATCGCCGCAGGCTTGGGAAATGGCACTTTGATCTGGGGCACGGTCGATACCTGGCTCATCTGGAAGCTGACGGGCGGTACGACTTATGCGACCGAACCGAGCAATGCGTCTCGCACCATGATCTTCGATATCGCGCGCCTCGGATGGGATCGCGAACTTGTCGAGCTCTTCGGGCTCGCGCTGTCATCGCTTCCCGAATGTTGCGCCTCCAACGCTGATTTTGGAATTATCGACCCGATACTCTTCGGCGCGGCGATTCCCATCACGGGCAACATGGGCGATCAGCAGGCATCGCTCTTCGGCCATGGCTGCTTTTCCGAAGGCGAGCTCAAAGTCACTTACGGTACCGGCGCCTTTCTCTGGGTAAATGCCGGCGCCAAACCGCCGCAAACGGAAGCGAAAGGCATCATCCGCACCATCGCCTGGCAAACGGATGCGCCTTGCTATGCCTATGAAGGCTTCGTCATGTATGCCGGCAAGATCGTCGACTGGCTTGCGACGCGTCTCGCGATCGGTGATGGCGCGGCAGGCGTCATCGCGGCTGCGCAAAAATCCGGCAATGACGAGGGTGTGTTGTTGATCCCCGCTTTCCAGGGCCTCGCCTCGCCCTGGTGGCAGCCATCGATGCGGGCGGCGTTTCTGGGTTTGAGCGAGGCGACATCGTCGGGCAATCTCGCACAGGCCGGGCTTGAGGGTATAGCCTTCCAGATCCGTGCGATCCTCGACGCACTGGATCTGGGAGTAAAAAACCACGCGACCATCAAGGTCGATGGGGGACTGACCCGCGCGAAGTACTTCCTGGAGCTGCAGGCAAAGCTCCTCGACCGGCCCCTGACGCAATCGCAAATGGATTCGGTCACGCCATTTGGCGCCGCCTTGATGGCCGGGTACGGCGCCGGTCTATGGTCGTCGCTCGATGAATTGCGGGGCCTGATCCCGCGGGGCAATCGGATCGAGCCGCAACCGGATCGCGCTCTCGAAGCCCGCTATGGCCAATGGCAGGACGCGATCCGCGAGATGATCGCTCGCCAATGACCGGCAAGACCAGCGATACGATCTTCGATCTCTTCGTCATTGGCGGCGGCATCAATGGCGCGGCGATCGCCTGCGATGCGGCCGGCCGCGGCCTCGCCGTCGGTCTCGCCGAAATGCAGGATTTCGCCGAAGGCACCTCGTCGCGCTCATCGAAGCTCATTCACGGCGGATTGCGTTATCTCGAGACCTATGACTTCAAGCTCGTGCGCGATGCGCTCATCGAGCGCGAGATCCTCATGCGCAAGGCGCCGCATCTCGTCTGGCCCTTGCGGCTAATCTTGCCTTATGTCGCCACGCAGCGCCCGCGCTGGATGATCAGGCTCGGCCTCCTCTTCTACGACCATCTCGCCCGCCGCCGTATGCTGCAAGCTTCGCAAGCGATCGACCTTCACCGCCATCCGGCGGGCGACGCGCTCAAGCCCGACTATCGCCATGCCTTCGCCTATTCCGATTGCCGCGCCGATGATGCGCGTCTCGTCATCGCGAATCTCCTCGGCGCCGAGCGTCATGGGGCGAAGATTTTCGCGCGTCACAAGCTCCTCAGCGCGCATCGCGTCGATGGTCACTGGCGCCTGAATCTCGAGAGCATGAAGACCGGCGAGAGCGTCGAGCTTTTCGCCAAAGCGCTCGTCAATGCGGCTGGGCCCTGGGTCGTCGATGTCGCCGGCCGCATCGTCGGCACGACGATATCGCGCAAATTGCGCATGGTACGCGGCAGCCATCTCGTCGTGCCGCGGCAATGGGCGGGCGAACACGGCTATTTCCTGCAGACACGCGATGGCCGGTTGATGGAGGCCTTTCCCTATGAGGGCGATTTCACCTCCATCGGCACGACCGACGAGCCCTGGGACGATGCGCCGGAGAAGGTCAATATCTCGGACAAGGAGATCGACTACATGCTTTCCGAGGTGAACGCGTTTCTGAAGAAGCCGGTGACGCGCGACGGGATCGTCTGGAGCTATTCCGGCGTCAGGCCGCTCTTCGAAGTGGGCGGCGGGCGTGACGGGGATCTTTCGACGCTGACGCGCGATTACTCCTTCGAGATCGACGGCAGAGACGGCGTTGCGCCACTATTGACCGTTTTTGGCGGCAAGCTCACGACCCATCGCCGCCTGGGCGAGCATGCGATGCGCGAATTATGCCGCGTCATGCCATGGCCGAAACAGGGCTTGACCCGCAGCGAGATACTTCCCGGCGGCGATTTCGGCAGCGACGGGATCGAGGCCTATCGGCGCGATCTTGCAGCTCGGTTCCCGTTTCTCCCGCAAGCGCAGCTTGCCCGCTATGTGAAGCTCTACGGCACGCGCAGCGACATCCTCCTGCAGGACGTTCGCCGCCTCGCCGATCTGGGGGTTTGCTTCGGCGCCGATCTCCATGAGCGCGAGGTCGAATTTCTGCGCGACACCGAATGGGCCGAAACGGCGGAAGATATGGTCTGGCGTCGCAGCAAACTGGGGTTGCGGATGACGCCTGGCGAGATCGCGCGTCTGGATTCATATTTGACAGGATCGCCATCTTCCGGGCGAGCGGATCGCAACTAGCGTTTTTCCTCCCGTCCCTCATCGCGCAGCAACCAGACCGAGAGCAGGATGATCGTAAGCGAGGCGGCGATGATGAGTGTTCCGATGGCGTTTATCTCAGGCGTAATACCCTTGCGAAGCGTCGAGTAAATATACATCGGCAACGTGTTCTCGCGCCCGGTGAGGAAGAAAGTAACCGGGATTTCGTCGAAGGAAAGCGTGAAGCAGATGAGCGCGCTGCCGATCAGGGCCGAACGGATGTTGGGCAGTACGATATAGAGAAAGGTCTGCCATGGTCGGGCGCCAAGATCGCCCGAGGCCTCTTCGATGCGGCGATTGAGGCGCAGCAGCCTCGCATAAACCTGGGTTACGACGACCGAGATCAGCGCCGTCGCATGGCCCAGGATGACCGTCTCGAGGCTGAGATTGAAGCCCAGAACGCGAAACAGGTTGAGCATCGATATCCCGGTAATGATGCCGGGCAGGATCAGCGGCAGGACCACCAGGCGGCGGAACACATTCTTGCCGGGAAACTCGGTGCGGTCGATCGCAAAGGCGGCGATGGTGCCGATGATGAGCGTGAGAGCCGTGGCAAAAAAAGCGACGTGAAAGGAATTCCAAGTCGCCCGCAACATGTCTTCATTGGTGAGGGCTTTGCGATACCAGTCAAGCGTGAATTCGCGCAGCGGCAAGGTGGTGACGATGTTGTCGTTGAAGCTGAAGACGATGAGCACGACGATCGGGAAATAGAGCGCGGCGAGCACCAGCCCCGTAAAACCCTTGAGCGCCCAGGCGACACCGTCGCGCCGGCGCGGCGGCTTCTCGTCTCCGGCATCCGCCAGAACCCTGATTTCCTCCGACGCTGGCTGGGCGATGCTCATGACGTCATCCGAGATCGAGGCGGCCGGCCCGTTCGAGGCGGTCGCTTAAGGTAATGACGAGCAGAACAATGGCCAGGATGGCGATCGAGATTGCCGAGCCGAGCGGCCAGTTGAGCGCCGTGCCGAATTGCGACTGGACGATATTGGCAATCATGAAGCCGTCGGGACCGCCGACGAGGAAGGGCGCGATGAAATCACCGAAGGAAAGGCAGAAGGTGAAGGTAATCCCTGCGACGATTCCGGGGACCGAAAGCGGCAGCGTGACCTTCAGAAACGTGCCCAATCGGCCGACACCCAGATCCTTCGAAGCTTCGAGCAGGCTTCGCGGGATTTTCTCGAGTGCAGTAAAGATCGGCATGAACATGAAGGGCACGAATATGTGGACGAGGGTGATCACCATCGAGAACTGGTTGTAGAGAAACAGGGGAGTCGGCTCGGCCAGGATGCCGCTCCACACGAGGAAGGAATTGAGCACGCCCTGCGACCCAAGGATCGTTTTCCAAGTATAGGCCCTGAGAAGATAGGACGCCCACAAGGGAACGATGATCGCCATGTAGATGGCCATGCGGATCTTCCGGGAATGCACCTTGAACACCAGGCAGTAGGCGACGGGATAGGCGAGAAGCAGGGCGACCAGGGAGACGATCGAAGCGATCTTGAAGGTGCGGACAAATACTTGGCGGTATTGGATGTCCTGGAACAGCATCAGGTAGTTCCCGAACTGGAAATCGGGCACGAACATCGGGAACTTCTTCGTATAGAAGCTGTAGGTGAACATGATCGCATAGGGCGCGAACATGAAGACAATGGTCCACGCGAGCGGCACCGACACCAGAGCGGCGGCGAAGAGATTGCGGCGCCCGCGGCCGGTCATGAGCCGGACCAGCCCGGAAAGATGATGATGCTGGCTTCGTCGATGCTGATCTGGGCTTCGCTGCCGGTTGGCGGGAGTCTTTGTGAAGCTCCGGACGATGCAAGCTGGGTGTCGATGAGGAAAGGCGTGTCGAGGCCGATATCGACGCTGGTCCTTAGCACATCGCCCTGGAACAGATGGTCAATGATTCTTCCGGAAATCACGGCGCGTCCCGGATCGGGGCGTGCATTTGTCATCAGGGCCGATTTCTCCGGGCGGATTGCAAGCGTGACCTTTTCGGTCTTCTCGAAGCGCCGTGACATGCGCACACGAAGCCGGATCGGGCCGGCTTCGACGGCGAGCACGTCACCATCCTGGCCGGCGACGTTGGCGCGCAGAAGGTTGGAGGTTCCAAGGAAATTCGCGACATAAGGGCTTGCCGGCCGTTCATAGAGGTCGGGTGGGGTTCCGTCCTGGACAACCCTGCCCCGCTCCATGATGAGAATGCGGTCTGACATCACCAGGGCTTCGGTCTGGTCGTGGGTAACGAGCAGGAAGGTGATTCCAAGTTTCTGGTGCAGATGGCGCAGTTCTACCTGCATCGCCTCGCGCAGCTTCGCGTCGAGTGCCGAAAGCGGTTCGTCGAGTAGCAGAACCTTCGGTCGCCGGATGATGGCGCGTGCGAGCGCCACGCGCTGCTTCTGGCCGCCCGAAAGCTCGGCGGGTCTTGCCTTCGCCTTCTCCTGGAGACCGACCATCCGCAAGGCCTCGATGACGCGAGCTGCAATCTCTGCCCTCGGCGCGCGCGCGATCCACATGCCGTAGCCGACATTCTGCTCGACGCTCATATGCGGAAACAGCGCGTAGTCCTGGAATACCGTGTTGACGGGCCGATGATAGGGCGCGAGTTCGGTCACATCCTGGCCGCTGACCCGGACGCTGCCACGGTCCGGATACTCAAAGCCAGCGATCAGCCGCAAGGTCGTGGTCTTGCCGCAGCCCGAAGGGCCGAGCAGAGTCACGAACTCACCTTCCCGGATATTGAGCGTCACATTGTCGACGACCCGACCGGCGCCCGGGAACGACTTGGTCAGCTCCCGCAGCTCGATGATATTCATACTGGTTTCCGTGAGAGATCGGTCGGGCGCCCGCGATGGGCGCCCGGAGTATGTGTGTCCGATCAGGGTGCCGCCTTAACGGCGTTCCAGGCGTTGGTGTATTCCTCGATCCGCGGCGGTGCCTGCCACATATGCAGTTTACCGACGAAATCGATATCGTCCTGGTGCTTGGCCTTGAACTCCTCGGGCGACATGCAGGTCTTGGCGGCAACCGGATTGGTGGCCGAATAGCCGGTTACCGTCGACACGCCGCATTGCCCCTTCGCGGACATCATGTAATTGATGTACTTCATCGCACAGTCCATGTTGGGAGAACCCTTGGCGATCATCCAGTTGTCGTTCCAGCCGTCGGCACCTTCCTTTGGCGTGAACTCCTTGACCGGAATGTTCTGCTTGCCGAGTTCATTGAGCATCAGCCCGCCCCAAGTATAGGAAATCCACACTTCGTCGGAGGCGAAGAGGTTGATGACCTCGCCGGCCGTGCTCCAGTATTTGCGTACCAAAGGTTTCTGTTCGATGAGCTTCGCCTTGACCTTCTCGAGTTCCTCGTCGGTCATATTGAACGGATCGGCGATGCCGAGCATGCGGGCGGCATTATAGAGCATGCTCTTGTCGTCCCACATGCCGATCTTGCCCTTGTACTGAGGATCCCACATGACGGCGATCGAGTCCGGCTCTGTCGTGATCTTGTCTGTCCGATAAAGGAACGGGTTGGCCCCCCAGGTAAAGGGCACCGCCCAGACCTGGCCATCGACATTGATGGACTTAACATTGCGGAAGGCTTCATAGATGTTGTTCCACTCGGGCACCTTGGAGATATCGATGGGCTCGACGAACCCGGCCCGCACTAAAACCTCCGCGGCATCGCTCGAAACCGAGAGCAGGTCATAGACCCCGCCGCCGGCGGCGAGCTTCGGCGCGAAATCGTCATTCGAACCGACATAGGTCGCCTGCACTTTGCAGCCTGATTCCGCTTCAAAATCCTTGACGAAACTTGGATCCGCATAACCCTCCCAAACGAGAAGGCTGAGCTGTCCCTCCTGAGCCTTCAGCGCCGTTGGCACCATTGCCGCGCCGACGCCAAACGCCAATGCTACGGTACCGAATATCCGGATCTTGTGTGCGAGACTTCTCATTCTTGGTTCCTCCCATGACCTTGGCGACTGCGCCAATGCAATTGGGCCATGAGAGAATGATGGTGCGCTGCGACAATCGCGCGTCCCTGGTCGCTTCGCCCTGAAGCCCGCAAGCTTGTTGCTGTGCGTGAGCTTATACAGCGCGAAATGGAGCGTCAATCTTTGGCCCTGCTGGTGCCGAGCCGAGCCGTGCGAATTAATCAGATAGCTGACTGATTACCTCGGGAAATGTCATCCATGCCTACTTCACCATGATCGGAAGCCGCGCCGAGAAAGTGCCGCCGGGCGGCGGCGGAAACACTGTCGACGCGACCATGGCGCGCGCTGCCGAATCGATGACGCCCACTCCGGATGATGTCACCACCGACGCGCTCGTGACGCGGCCCGAGGCGCCGATCGAAAAGCTCACCACGACATAGCCCTTCGATCCCGGCCGCAGGGCCGGCTGCAACGCGCTCTTCCTCGCACTCAGACGCGCCTGGACGATCGAGCGATAG
>JAEUMG010000054.1 GCA_016793355.1 Hyphomicrobiales bacterium | reverse complement strand
TGAAGATCACCATGGTCGAAATGCGCGTGGTCGAATCCATCGCATGCCAGAGCATCGACCAGGAAAGCCGGCGGTTGAACCAGGCGAGGAGGAGCGCGCCTGCCGCACCCATGGCGCCCGATTCGGTCGGCGTCGCGAGGCCCATCAGGATCGTGCCGAGCACGACGAAGATCAGCGCCAGCGACGGCAGCATGCCGCGAATCAGCTTCTCCGCAAGCTTCCAGCCGTGCAGTGTCCGTGCCTCGGGCGGCAAGGCCGGCATCATCTTGGGATAGAGGAGGCTTATCGCGAATATGTAGAGGCAGAAAAGCAGGATCTGGACGATCGAGGGTCCGATGGCGCCGCGATACATGTCGCCGACGGGCTTGCCGAGCTGGTCGGCGAGAACGATGAGGACCAGCGCCGGCGGGATGAGCTGGGTGATGGTGCCCGAAGCCGCGATGACGCCGGTCCCGAGCTTCATGTCGTAGCCGTAACGCATCATCACCGGCAGCGCGATGATCGCCATGGCGATGACCGAGGCGGCGACGGTTCCCGTGACGGCGCCGAGAATGGCGCCGACGAAGATGACCGCATAGGCAAGCCCGCCGCGTACCGGTCCGAAGAGCTGACCGAAGCCTTCGAGCATGTCCTCGGCAAGGCGCGATTTCTCGAGCACCGCCCCCATGAAGGTGAAGAAGGGAATGGCGAGCAGCAGTTCCTTCGACATGATGTTGCCGAACAGCCGCAACGGGATGGTGTTGAGGAAACTCGCATCGAGGAGGCCGGTGACGATGCCGAATGCCGCAAAGACGATCCCGACCGAGGCGAGCGAAAAGGCGACCGGATAGCCGATCAGCAGAAAGACAATGAGCCCCACGAACATGAACGGGGCGACGTCGATCGGCTGCATGCCTACTGCACCGGCTTTTCGTAATGCGTGTCGAGCGCGATGGTGCAGCGCAAGGCCTCGATCCGCTTGATGAGTTCGGAAATGCCCTGGAGGATGAGGAGGGCGAAGCCGAGCGGGAACATCAGGAGCGCCGGCCAGAGCGGTAGCCCCGCGGCATTGGCTGATTCCTCATGTATCAGGAACGCCTTCCAGAACATCTCGAAAGTGAGCCAGCCGAGCAGAAGGCACGTCGGTAGCAGGAACAGGACGGTCCCGCCCATGTCGACCCAGAGCCGGCCGCGCGGCGGCAGCTTCCCATAGATGAGATCGACCCGGACATGCTCATTGAGCCTGAGCACATACGCTGCCGCCAGCATGAACATGGCGCCGAAGAAGTACCATTGGATCTCGAGCCAGAAATTGGAGCTGAGGCTGAAACCGTAGCGCATCAGGGCATTGAGGAAGCAGATCGTGCAGGAAGCGAGCATGGCAAGGCTCGCGAGATGTCCGACCCAGGTCGTAAGCCCGTCGATTGCACGGCTCGCCTTGAGCAACGCGGCCATGCGCTTCCTCCCACTTTTCTCAACGGCTTGAATCGGCCGGCCCGTTGCGCCAGAGATTAGAGGCAAATGGCATTTGCCAACAGGGTGATCGCATGGCCGCACGGGCCATTGTTTCAATCAGGCCGGATGGCCGTCAGTCGGAAACCGCCGCCCTCCTCCAGAAGGGCGTATGCCGGCGTTTCCGGGCGCAGGGCTTTGCGACCTTGTGCGAATTTACCCTCGCCTCCGGCCGGCGCGCCGACGTCATAGCCTTGGGGCCGAAGGGCGATATCTGGATCGTCGAGATCAAGTCCTCGCCGGAGGATTTCCGCGCCGATCGCAAATGGCCGGATTACCGCGATTTCTGCGACCGGCTCTATTTCGCGGTCGCCGCCAGCATGGATCCCGCGCTGCTTCCGGTGGAGGCCGGGCTCATCATTGCCGATGCATTCGGCGCGGAAATACTCCGGCATCCGCAAGAGACCCCGCTCAACGCAGCACGCCGCAAGGCGGTGACCATCGGTTTCGCGCGCGCCGCCGCCATGCGCCTGCATGGACTCTATTATCCGGAGATGATGTAGCGATTCCTCTCCCGCAAGCGGGAGAAGATCAGGAGGGGTGTTGAACTTTATTACTTCGGCGCGCGTTTTGCCAGGATGCGCTGCAGGGTTCGCCGGTGCATGTTGAGACGGCGCGCCGTCTCCGAGACATTGCGGTTGCACAATTCGAAGACGCGCTGGATATGCTCCCAGCGCACCCGGTCGGCCGACATCGGATTTTCCGGCAGGGCGGTGCGCGGATCGGTGTCCGCGACAAGCGCGCCATAGACCGCATCGGCATCCGCCGGCTTGGCGAGATAGTCGATGGCGCCGAGCTTCACCGCCGTCACCGCGGTGGCGATATTGCCATAGCCGGTGAGCACCACGGCGCGCGCTTCCGGCCGTGCCTGGTGCAGCGCCTGGATGACATCGAGCCCGGTGCCGTCGCCGAGTCTCAGATCGACGACCGCATAGCCCGGCGCGCTGCGCCGCACCTGCTCGACGCCTTCGGCCACCGTTTCGGCGGTCCTGACTGCGAATCCGCGCGCTTCCATGGCGCGCGCCAGGCGGGTGAGAAACGGCTTGTCGTCGTCCACCACCAGCAAGGTCTTGTCAGGCGGCATTCCATCATCGGTCATTGAGATCACCCGGTCTGTGCCGTTCTGGGCATTGTGACAGCCTATATACGTCGCCCTGCGGCGTTTGGACACCCTTCGGCGCCGAAGGTTAAGCAGCTTTTCGGGGCTCTCTTCCGTCGAGATCGATGACCGCGCGCGGCCAGGCGATCCTCACCATGGCGCCGTGATCGGGAAATGGCTTGTTGGCGAGCGAGACCGTCGCGCCCGATCTTTCGAGCAGCGTCTTGGCGATGAAGAACCCGAGGCCCATGCCGGAGTGGAGTTCGGCCTCACTCTCGCCACCGCCGGGCCCGTAGCCCGGCCGCGTGGTCACGAAGGGATCGCCGAGCCGGTCGAAAATGTCCTGCGCGAAGCCCGGCCCGTCATCGTTCACGGCGATCGAGACATCGCTCTCCGTCCAGCGCAGTTCGATGGCGACTTCGCTTTCGGCGAAGTCGATGGCGTTTTCGATGAGATTGCCGAGCCCATAGGCGATCGCCGGATTGCGCGGCAGCACCGGCTCGGCGGGCTCGGGGCCGCCCCTGGCGGCGACGGCATGCGAATCGACATGGATCTTGATGCCGGCCTCGCGCAAGGGCGCCACGATATCCTCGATCATCACGGTCAGCTTGACGCGGGCGAACATGGCGTCGGCCTGCGCTTCGCGATTGGCAAGGCGCGACAGGATTTCCCGGCAGCGCGCCGCCTGGCCGATCAGCAGGTCGATATCCTCCGCATAGGGACCGTCAACCGGCAATTCGCGCTTGAGCTCCTTGGCGACGAGCGCGATCGTCGCGAGCGGCGTGCCGAGTTCATGCGCCGCGGCGGCGGCGAGCCCGTCGAGTGCCGAAAGCCTTTGCTCGCGCGCGAGTATCTGCTCCGCCGCGGTCAGCGCGGTGGACATCTGGCGCGCTTCTTCGGCGATATGGCGCGCATAGATTGCCGAGAACACGACGCCGCACAGAATGGCCGCCCACAACCCGCCGACATAGAGTGGCGGCAGCTGCAATGTCTGGCCGGCGAACCACGGCAATGGCAAATGGTAGATGGCAAGGAAGGTCGCGCAGGCAAAGGCGATGACGCCAAGCGCCGATGTCCAGCGCAGCGACAACGTGGTGGCCGAGACGGTGACCGGCACGAGGAAGAGAAAGGCGAAGGGATTTTCGAGCCCGCCGGTGAGATAGAGGAGCGCGGCAAGCTGGAGAATGTCATAGGCCAGCAGGAGGCCCGCGAACTGCCCCGACAGGCGCATGCTCGAGCGCCAGCGCAGCGTGAAGAAGATGTTGAGCCAGGCCGAAAGCGCAATGACGGCGAGGCACCAGCCCAAGGGCAGGGGAAAGCCGAAAACCAGGTTGACGCAGAGGACGGCGGCGGTCTGCCCGGCGACCGCCAGCCAGCGCAGCCGGACCAGCGTGCGCAACCGCAGGACCTGACCGCGGTCAAGCGGCAGGTCGGCGGAATTCTCCGCAAGAAGCGGCCTTTCCAGCGCCACGGCCATTGCGCTGGAAGCATAGTCGATTCACGCCGGACGCAGCTACCCCGTATTGGATAAGCCCGCCAAGTCGCCTAATTAAGTGGTATGACAAGTTTGGCCGGTGAGCCTTGATGCCGTCCCGCCGCAGTCTGATCTTTGCCTTGGGCGTGCTGTCGGTTGCACTCATCATGGGCGGTGCGGCTTTGTTTTTCGGAGGCAACGGCCGCCTGGGGCCGATCGCAACCGGGAAGGCCTTGGTCGGCGGCCCGTTCGAGCTCACCAACCAGGATGGCAAGCGCGTCAGATCATCGGATTTCGCCGGTAAGTACCTGCTTGTGGTGTTCGGTTATACCTATTGTCCGGACATCTGCCCTGGCGAATTACAGGTGGTTTCGGCGGCCCTCGATGAGCTGGGCCGGGCGGCGGAGCGTATCCAGCCGATTTTTGTCACCGTCGATCCAGCCCGCGATACGCCCGAGGTGCTGAAGGATTATGTCGGGAATTTTCACCCCGACTTTGTCGGTCTGACCGGCAGCGAGGAAGATATTGCCGCCATCGCCAGGGCCTACAAGGTCTATTACCGCAAGGTGGAACAGACCGATCCTTCGATCCCGTATCTCATGGATCACACCACCCTGATCTATCTGATGGGGCCGGACGGCTCCTACGTAACCCATTTTGCCTACGGTACAAATGTTGCAGGGCTGGCCGAGGGCCTGCGCAAGGCGGTCGCCAGTTGACGTTAAGACGGGATATCCAAATGGCCGGGTTGCTGGCCTCACATAAGCTTGTTAGGCTTGATTCGGGGTTGTCGCCCGGAATGGGCGAAAATGGGGCTCAATAGGCGTGCTTTATCAATTTTATGAAATGAATCATGCGGCTGTGGCGCCGTGGCGGGTGGCGGCCGGCCTGAGCCGCGCCTTCTGGCGCCTGCCGCTCAATCCATTCGCCGGCACCAGCATCGGCCGCAGCATGGAAGCCTCGCTCGAAGTCTTCGAGCGCGCCACGCGGCGCTATGGCAAGCCGGTCTTCGGTATCGAAGAGACGATCGTTGCAGGCGAGCCTGTGCCGGTCGTCGAGCGGGTCGTCTGGCACAAGCCGTTCTGCAACCTGTTGCATTTCAGCAAGGCGAAATCCCCGCCCGGCGAGCCGACGGTCCTGATCGTCGCGCCGATGTCGGGCCATTACGCGACGCTCCTGCGCGGCACCGTCGAGGCGATGCTGCCCTTTGCCGATGTCTATATCACCGACTGGGTCGATGCCCGCGAAGTACCGGTTTTCCAGGGCGGCTTCGATCTCGATGACTATATCGACTACGTCATCGAGATGCTCCGCCACCTTGGACCTCGGACGCATGTCATGGGCGTCTGCCAGCCTTCCGTTCCGGTGCTGGCCGCGGTCTCGATCCTCTCCGCCCAGAACGATCCCGTGACGCCAGCTTCGATGATCCTGATGGGCGGCCCGATCGACACGCGCCGCAATCCGACCGCCGTCAATGCGCTCGCCGTGGCGAAGGGCATCGGCTGGTTCCGCAAGAATGCCATCGAACGCGTGCCATTCCCCAATCCGGGCGCCATGCGCGAAGTCTATCCGGGCTTCATGCAATTGACCGGATTCATGACCATGAATCTCGATCGTCACATCGACGCACATCGCGAGCTTTACTGGCATCTCGTGCGCGGCGACGGCGATTCTGCCGAGAAGCATCGTGAATTCTATGACGAGTACCTGTCAGTGATGGATCTGACCGCCGAATTTTACCTGCAGACGGTGGAGAAGGTGTTCATCAGGCATGATTTGCCGAAGGGCACATTCACGCATCGCGGCGTCCCGGTGAACCCCAAGGCCATCACCAAGACCGCCCTGATGACGGTCGAGGGCGAGAAGGACGATATTTCGGGCGTCGGCCAGACCGAGGCGGCGCATGACCTGACCGTCAACATACCGCCGGAGAAAAAGCGGCATTATCTGCAACTTGGCGTCGGCCATTACGGCGTGTTCAATGGCAGCCGTTTCCGCAGTGAAATTGTGCCGCGTATCGTCGACTTCATCCGCGCCAATAATTGAGGTTTGATGCACTCGCTGCTGCGGCGATGGCGGTCTGAACGGCGCCAGGAGCCGCTGGCGCCTGCGATGGTCGCGATCGATGGTCGCGAGATCGAAGTAAGGTTCAGGCGTCACAACCGCGCCCGCCGCCTCATCGTCAGGCTCGATCGCAAGGGCGAAGCCGTCACCGTGACTCTCCCGCCGCGCGCCAGCCGCAAGGAAGCGCTTGCCTTCGTCGACAGGTCACGCACCTGGATCGCCGGGCGCCTGGAAAGACAGCCTCAGGCCATCGCTTTTGCGCCGGGTTCGGAAATTCTGCTGCGGGGTACGGTTCACGTCATCATTCACGAACCTGGCCGGCGCGGGCTTGTCGGCACGGCAAGCCAACCGGCTCGCATCCTCGTCCCTGGCGATGCTGCTCATTTCAAGCGGCGTCTGACAGACTGGCTCAAGCGCGAAGCAAAGCGCGATCTCCTCGCCGCTTCGGACCGCCACGCACGCAGCATGCGCGTGACTTTCCGAAAGCTCTCGATACGCGATCAGGCCAGCCGCTGGGGCTCATGTTCGGCCGATGGCAGCTTGAGCTATTCCTGGCGCCTGGTTCTCGCCCCGCCGCATGTGCTCGACTATGTCGCCGTGCACGAGGTCGCGCATTTGAAGCACATGAATCACAGCATGCGCTTCTGGCGCCTGGTCCTTGCGCATTGTCCGCATGCAGCCGAGGCGCGCGATTGGCTCAGGCGCCATGGCGCAAGCCTGCATCGCTATGGGGTGTGATCTCAATCGTCGCCCAAACTGTCATTGCCGGGCTTGTCCCGGCAATCCATGGTTCAAATTACTCAGCCTACGGAGTCTCTGCACAATGGATCGCCGGAATGAATCCGGCGATAACAAGATAGAGAAATGTCGTGCCAGTGGAAGCTGGCATGCATCGTGGTGCGATCTGCCATGGCTTCCGGCTTTCGCTGGAGTGGCGAGGCAGCGCGAGCACTACCGATTGGCGGCGCGTTCTTTCACGGAATTGTAGGAAGAGCCGAAATTGGTCGACTTCTTCTCCTGCCGTTTTTCCTTCTTCTTCGACGAGCCGAAGAGACTTTCGAAGAACCCGCGCGGCTCTTCCTGGCGCTGCGCCGTTTCCTGAGGCTCATAGTCGTAATTTCCGGCCATGGCATCGTACCCGTCATCCTGGTAGTCGCGGTCGCCCGGCAAGGGCATGGCCATGAGGCCCGAATGCGCGGGTTCCATCACGTCTTTCCAGATCGCACTTGGTATCGAGCCGCCGGTGATCTTCTTGGTCGGCGAATTGTCGTCATTGCCGACCCACACGCCGGCCACGAGATAGGACGTATAGCCGATGAACCAGGCATCGCGATAATCCTGCGACGTTCCGGTCTTGCCGGCGATCTCGAACGCGCCGAACTGTGCCCGCCGTGCCGTTCCTTCGGTGACGACGGCGCGCATCATGTGATTGAGGGCGCCCAGATCGAAACTGCTGATCGCCTGGCCGAAGCCGCTGCCGTTGCGCTCATAGAGCGTCTGGCCGGACCGCGTCGTGATGCGCGAGATGAGGTAAGGCTCGACCGGCGTCCCGCCATTGGCGAAGGGAACGAAGGACGAGGTCAGCTCAAGCAGGGTGACCTCCGAAGTTCCCAGCGAGATCGAGGCGTTGTTGGTGAGTTCGGAATGGATGCCAAGCCGGTGCGCGACCGAGATTACCGCCTCGGGCGACACCTTCATCACGAGCCGGGCGGCAACCGTGTTGAGGGAGAGGGCGAGCGCCTTGGTCAGGGTGACCGGTCCCATATATTTCTGCCCGTAGTTTCCCGGCTCCCAGTCGCCGATCCTGATCGGCGCATCGAGTTCCATTGATTCGGGGCTGAAACCCTGTTCGAGGGCGGCAAGATAGACGAAGGGCTTGAAGGCCGAGCCTGGCTGGCGCTTGGCTTTCGTCGCGCGGTTGAACTGGCTCTTGGCGTAGGATTTGCCGCCCACCATCGCCTTGATCGCTCCGGACGTATCGAGCATAACCAGCGCGCCCTGCGAGGCGCCCAGCTTCGCGCCTTCGTCATTGAGGCGATCGCGCAAGGCCTTTTCGGCATGGGCCTGCGTCTCGCCGTCGATCGTCGTCCACACGACGATCGATTCGTTATACTGCGCGACGAGCTTCGGCAGAATTTCGCCCGCATAATCGACGATATACTGGGTCGCCGGCACATAGTCGGAAGGCTTGATGTCGACCGGATTGGAGATCGCCGCCATCGCTTCCTCGCGCGTGATGAAGCCGGCTTCGACCATTTCCTGCAGGACCACTGCGGCCCTGGCGCTTGCGGTATCCGGATGGCTGACCGGATTATAGTCGCTCGGCGCCTTGAGGACCGCGGCAAGGATCGCCGCCTCGCTTAAAGTCACGTCCCGCGCCGACTTGCCGAAAAATTTCTGCGCCGCCTTTTCGATGCCGGTGGCACCGGCGCCGAAATAGACGCGGTTGAGATAGAGCTGGATGATTTCGTCCTTGGAGAAGTTCCGCTCAAGCCAGAGCGCCAGCACGGCCTCCTGGGCTTTGCGCGACATGGTGCGCTCGGGCTTGAGGAAGAGATTTTTGGCGAGCTGCTGGGTGAGCGTCGAGCCGCCCTGTACGACGCGGCCCGCCCTGTAATTTTCGATCGCCGCGCGCAGAAGCCCCATCGGATCGACACCGAAATGCGATCTGAATCGCCGATCCTCGATCGCGATCACCGCCTGCGGAACATAGGCCGGCAATTCGTCGACGCGGACTTCATCGCCGAAGAAGGCGCCGCGCTCGGCCAGAACGTCGCCGGTCGAGGTCAGGAGCATGATGCCGGGCTCGCGGTCGGGAACCTGGAACAGGCCCTTCTGGTCGAGCGTGTACCAGACATAGGCAAAGCCGGCGCCGGCCAGAATGGCGCCCCACAGTGCAAAGGTGAACAGGAGCGATGCGAGGCCGCGGAAAAGCGACCGCCGGCGCCTGCGCCGGACGGAGCCGCGCGCCTCCCGCGACGAGCCGAACAGGCTCGGCTCGACGCGCTCGCGCTGCCGCTTCGTCCTGCTCGAGCCTGTGAACAATCCCATCTTACCCCGCAACCGGCGATGACCGCCCGCGCAGCATACGCCCAAAGGATGAAGCCTTGCTTGTCGGGGTCCGGACCTGACCCAGAGGCGCCCTTGCGCACCGCTTCGCCGCAATGACTGGTCGCGCCCAATCATGTCGGCATCAAGGCCCCGTCCGGCCCTGCCGATCGGGGCGCAGAGAGCTTCTGTCGCGAGTTTTGGTTGAGGTTGTGTTAACCTTTGGTCCGCGAGCGGATCATGTAATTGTCATAGCCATATTCGGCGACCTGCCACCACAGATACTGGTCGTTACGGAACGCCATCTGCGCATCGTAGATCTTCTTGAAGGTCGCGTTGGCGGCCGAGATCTCGGCGAGCAGCTGGTTGGACGCCGCCTGGCACGCATCGAGGACCTCGTGCGAGAACGGCCGCAGCTGCGTTCCCGCCGCGACCAGGCGCTTGAGCGCCGGCGGATTGAGCGCATCGTAATGCGCGAGCATGTCGATATTGGCCGCTGCGGCAGCGGCTGAAATGATCGCCTGATAGCTCTTGGGCAGGCTCGCCCATTTCTCGCTGTTGATGAAGAAATAGAGTGCCGGACCGCCCTCCCACCAGGCGGGGTAGTAGTAGTATTGCGCGACCTTGTTGAAGCCGAGCTTCTCGTCGTCATGGGGGCCGACCCATTCGGCGGCGTCGATCGTGCCTTTCTCGAGCGCCTCGTAGATCGCATCGCCGGGCAGGAGCTGCGGTACCGCGCCGAGCTTTTCGAGCACGCGCCCGGCAAAGCCGGCAATGCGGATCTTGAGGCCCTGGAAATCGGCGGGTGACTTGATCTCCTTGCGGAACCAGCCGCCCATCTGCACGCCGGTATTTCCCGAAGGCAGGCCGTACAGGCCCTGCGTCGCATAGAACTCGTTCATCATGTCGATGCCGCCGCCATGATAGAACCAGGCATTGATCTGGCGGGCATTGAAGCCGAAGGGAACGGTGGTCCCGAGCGCGTAGGTCGGGTCCTTGCCGATATAGTAATAGGACGCGGTCTGGCACATCTCGACCGATCCGTTCGACACCGCATCCGCCGCCTTGAGGCCCGGCACGATCTCATTGGCGCCGAAGGGCTGGATCTTGAACTGGCCGTCGGTCGCGTCTGAAACATACTTCACGAAGAGCTCGGCCGATCCGAAGATCGTCGCCAATGTCTTGGGAAAGCTCGACGTCAACCGCCATTGCAGCGCCGGCATAGATTGCGCGATGGCCGGCGCTGCGATGAGTCCGGTGGCGGCGGCGGCGGTGCCGGCGGCTGTTACGAAACGGCGTCTGTCCATTGATCGGGTTCCTCCTTGGAATGAGTCTTTCTTCCAAACGTGTCTAACTCACCTCGTCCTGAGGTGCGAGCCCGGCGCAGCCGGGAGAGCCTCGAAGGACGATGACGTGTCTCCTCATGGTTCGAGGCCCGCTTCGCGGAACACCTCACCATAAGGGATGACTAATGCGCCTCTTCCCAATTCTGCGCCGAGCGCGCATCGACCTGCAACGGCACGGCAAGCCTGACCGCCGGTTCCGGCGCCTTCTCCATGACCGCCTTCACCACCGCCTTGGTCGCCTCGACTTCCGCATCCACAACCTCGAAGACCAGTTCGTCATGCACCTGCAACAGCATCTGCGCCCTGAGTTTCGCTTGATCGAGCGCCGGCTGCATGCGGATCATGGCGCGGCGGATGATGTCGGCGGCCGCCCCCTGGATCGGCGCATTGATCGCCGCGCGCTCCATGAAGGCGCGCTCGGACGGGTTCGATGAATTGATCCGCGGGAAGTGGCAGCGCCGCCCGAAGATGGTTTCGACATAGCCCTGGTCGCGGGCGAATTTCCGCGTCGCGTCCATGTAGTCGCGGATGCCGGGAAAGCGCTTGAAATAGGTCTTGATGTACTCGCCCGCTTCCTCGCGGCCGATCGACAATTGGTTGGCGAGCCCGAAAGCTGAAATGCCGTAGATGATGCCGAAATTGATCGCCTTGGCGCGCCGCCGCACCAGGGGATCCATGCCTT
>JAEUMG010000041.1 GCA_016793355.1 Hyphomicrobiales bacterium | reverse complement strand
GGACGAATGGTCCTATGACCAGGCGGCGATCGCCACGAGTTTTTCCCATTCGGCGTCGCATCGCGACACCTCGACCGAATATCACCGGCCCGGCGGCCCCTTCACGACAGTGCCGTTGCCGGGCCTGCGATCCGGGCTCGTGTGGATGGAGCGCCCTGAACGGGCCGCACAACTCATGAGCCTAGGTGACCGCGATCTGGCGTCCGAAATCCAGCTCGCGACCCATGGCGAGCTTGGCCTAATCTCGGATATTGGCCCGCGCCGCCTTTTCCCGATGCGTGGCCTGAAGGCAAGAGATCTTGGCGCGGCGCGGCTCATGCTGATCGGCGAGGCGGCCCATGTCGTGCCGCCCATCGGCGCGCAGGGATTGAACATGTCCTTCAGGGACGCCGCGGAAGCCTATGATATTATTATAAAATTCAGAGACCCGGGAGCACCGGAGGCGATTTCCGCCTACACGGCGGCCCGCCTGGCCGACATCGTCCCGCGGCAGACGGCCATCGATCTGATGAACCGCTCGCTGCTCGCCGACGCCGCGCTCATCGGCGGGGCCCGCGCCGCGGCCCTGGCCGCGATCGGCGGTTTCGGTCCGTTAAGGCGTTTCGCCATGCGGCGGGGCCTGCGGCCGCCCGGGGTCCTGCCGAGCGTCATGCGCAAGGCCGGATGAGGAGGCCATCGAACCCTTGCTTTGGCCTTCATCTGCTGCAATCTAGCGGCCATGGATCGTGATTTGCGCACCGCGAAATTCCGAATCGGCCAGGTGGTCAAGCACCGCCTGTTTGCGTTCCGCGGCGTGATCTTCGACGTCGATCCGACCTTCGCGAACACCGAGGAATGGTACCTCTCGATTCCCGAGGAGATCCGGCCGCGCAAGGACCAGCCGTTCTACCACCTGCTCGCGGAAAACGACGACACCGAATACGTCGCCTATGTCTCGGAGCAGAATCTTCTCGTCGACGATTCCGACCAGCCGGTCCGCCACCCGCAGGTCAAGGAGTATTTCGAAGGCTACGACTCCCGCCGGAAATACTACCGGATGCGCGATTTCCGGAAGCACTAGCGCTTCACCATGAGAGCCCCTTTCATCGCTCTCTGCGTGTTTCTGGGCCTCACTCTCATGGCTGCCGCGGAGCCTCGCCACGGCATCGCCATGCATGGCGAGCCCGCCTTGCCTCCCGATTTCAGCAACCTCCCCTATGCCAACCCGCATGCCCCCCAGGGCGGGGTTCTGCGTCAGGCCATCACCGGCAGCTTCGACAGCCTCAACCCGTTCATCGTGATGGGGCAGAAACCGTTCGGCTCCGGCACCTATGTTGTCGAGAGCCTGCTCGGGCGCAACTGGGGCGAGCCCTTCTCGCTCTACGGCCTGCTCGCCGAGTCGATCGATGTCAGCGACGACCGGCAAACGGTGACGTTCCGCCTGCGGCCCGAAGCGAAATTCTCCGACGGCACGCCGGTCACCGCCGAGGATGTCGTGTTCTCGATGGAGACGCTGCGCGACAAGGGCCTGCCGCGCTTCAAGACCTATTATTCCAAGGTCAAATCGATCGAGACGCCGGATGAGCGCACGATCGTCATGAAACAGGATTCAGGGGATCGCGAATTGCCGCTTCTCCTCGGCCTGATGCCGATCATTCCGAAGCATTACTGGAAGGGTCGCAAATTCGATGCGACGTCGCTCGATCCCTTCGTGGGTTCGGGGCCCTACATGTTCGGCGAGATCAGGCCGGGCGAGTCGATCGTCTATCGCAAGAATCCCGACTACTGGGGCAGGAACCTTCCCTTCAATCGCGGCCTGTGGAATTTCGACGAGATCAGGCTTGACTATTTCCGCGATTCCAATGCGGCCTTCGAGGCTTTCAAGAAGGGCCTCGCCGATTTCCGCGTCGAAGCCGATCCGGTCAGATGGTCCACCGGCTATGATTTTCCGGCCGCCAGGGAGGGCAAGGTCGTCCGCGAGACGATCCCGCAAAAGACGCCGGCCCCCACATCCGGACTGGCGTTCAACACCCGCCGTCCGATTTTCGCCGATCCGCGTGTCCGGGAGGCACTGATCGGCGCCTTCGATTTCGAATGGGCGAACGCCAATCTCTTCTCGAACCTCTATCAGCGGACCTATGGCTATTACTCGGGTTCTGAACTTTCATCACGGGGACTTGCTGCCGACGCGCGCGAACTCGCCCTGCTCGGCGATGCAGCGAAGAAGATACCGCCCGCCATGCTCGACGGCACCTACCAGCTGCCGCAGACGGATGGCTCGGGGCGCGATCGCAGGTCGCTGCGCAAGGTCGTCGATCTCCTGAAGGAGGCCGGCTACGAAATCACGGATAAGGGGCTTGTCAATGTCGCGACCGGCGAGCCTTTCACCTTCACCATCAGCGTTGCCAGCAAGGAACAGGAGAAGATCGCGCTGCACTATCAGCGCACGCTCCGCCAGATCGGTATCGATGCGCGTGTCAGGCTCGTGGACGCGGCGCAGTTCAGCCGGGTGCTGCAGGAGTATGATTTCGATATGGCGCCCGCCACATGGTACAATTCCCTGTCGCCGGGAAACGAACAGAGTTTCTATTTCGGCAGCGCGGCCGCGAAGATGCCCGGAACGCGCAACTATCCCGGTATCGCCGATCCGGATATTGACCGGATCATCGATGCATTGACGGCCGCGGAGACCCGCGAGGAGCTGGTAACGGCCGTGCACGCCCTGGACAGATTGCTGGTCGCCGGCCACTATATCGTGCCGCTCTATGATGCCGGCGGCCAGTGGGTAGCGCTGTGGAACAGCGTGGAGCATCCCGTGGAGCAGCCCCTGCCCGGTTTCGAAGCCAGCGCCCTGTGGCGCAGGAAGTAGCAGGCGGAACGATGAACAAGCCCTGGCTTCCGGAGGAATGCGCCAAGGCGATCGCCGCGATCGAGACGTCGATCGGCCGCTGGAACGATCTCGACTCGATCGAGGCCCGGTTGCTCGCGACCGTCGATCGACACGAGCGCATTCTCGACCGCGAGTCGATCGGGCTCAATGCCGGCACCAATGTGATGAACCCGCGTGCCGCCGCCCTCCTCGGCCGCTCGCTCGGAAACCGGCCCAGTCTCGGCTATCCGGGCGACAAGTATGAGATGGGCATGGAAGCCGCGGGCGAGATCGAAGTGATCGCCGAGGGCCTTGTGAAGCGGCTGTTCTCGGCGCCCTATGCCGAGATCCGGGTCGGCTCGGGCGCGCTCGCCAATCTCTACAGTTTCATGGCGACGGCCAGGCCCGGCGACCGCATCATGGCTTTCACCGGCGAAATGGGCGGGCATGTCACCCATCATCGGGCCGGCGCGGCGGGTCTGTACGGGCTCGAGACCCACCCGGTTCCCTTCGACGCGGCGCGGATGACGATCGATCTCGACAGGCTTAGGCTCGAGGCGAAGCGGCTGCAGCCCAAACTCATCACGATCGCGGGCAGTTTGTGCCTTTACCCCTATCCGGTCCGCGACGTTCGCCAGATTGCCGATGAGATCGGCGCCTATGTCCTCTATGACGCGGCCCATATGGCCGGGATGATCGCCGGACGCCGCTTCCAGCAGCCCCTGTCCGAAGGCGCGCATCTCATGACGATGTCGACCTACAAGGCATTCGGTGGCCCGCCGTCGGGCCTCGTGCTGACGACCGAATCCGAGCTTGCGAATCGCATCGATCAGATCGCCTATCCGGGACTCACCGCGAATTTCGACCTCGGCAAGACCGCCGCGCTTGCGATGGCGGTGCTCGATCTCCTCGCCCATGGCGAGGCCTATGCCGATCAATGCATCCGCAATGCGCAAGTCCTGGGTGAGGCATTGGAGGATGCGGGGATCGCAATTCATCGCGCGGATGGCCGGAAAGTCAGCGAGAGCCATCATCTCGCAATCCGGGCCGCGCCCTATGGCGGCGGCCAGGCGGCATCGAAGTACCTGGCGAGGGCGAACATCCTGCTCTGCGGCATCGGCCTGCCGCTCGCGCCTGTGGCCGGCGATCTCAACGGCATTCGCATCGGTACGCAGGAAGTGACACGCTTCGGCATGAAGGAAGACGCCATGGCGGAGATCGCGGAGTTGATGGCGCGGGTGATGGTCGCCGGCGAGCGGCCGGAATCGGTCAGACCCGATGTCATTGCATTTCGCGACCGGTATCGGGAGATGGCATTCGTCCGCTGACGGCCCGGACTCCGGGGATGGCGCTGGCCTGACGAATATTCGTGTTGATATCCCTTGACCAAGTTCTTTTTGTGTTCTATATGGCTGCCATGGACAGGGCCTCAGCCATCGAACACCAGCGCCTGCCGCTCATCGGCCATGTCATGGCGCTCTTCGCCATGATCGGCCTCGTCGAGGGCGGAACCGTTGAGCGGGTGCCGAAGCCGCT
>JAEUMG010000039.1 GCA_016793355.1 Hyphomicrobiales bacterium | reverse complement strand
GTAAACCGCGATTTCGCCCGGCCAGCCGCGCGCCGCAATGACCGAAATCTCGCGCTCGAAGGCGACGAAGCCCTCAAGAATGGCCGGCGCCCGGCCGATCGCGGCGATGGCCGCCTCGGCATCGTCGCCCGCCGCAAACCGAGTCTGGCCCTTGCCGTCATAGCCAAGCCGGCGCGTTTTCAAGACGCCGGGACTGCCCGTCCGAGCGATGCCTGCTTCGAGATCGGCGGCGCTCTCGACGGGAGCGAACGGCGCAATGCTTGCAATCTTTGATAGAAACTCCTTCTCGGTGAGCCGATCCTGCGCGATTTCCAATGCCCTGGCATTGGGCGCCAGCGGCACCAGCCGGTCGAGGAAGGCCGCTGTCACGGCCGGGACATTCTCGAATTCATAGGTGACGACGCCGACGGACTTGGCAAAGGCCTCGAGCGCCGCCTCGTCCTCATACCGGGCGATGGTATGGGAATCGGCGACCTGGAAGGCCGGATTGTCGCCTTCCGGCGCAAGAATATGGCATTTGAGACCCAGCCGTGCGGCCGCCAGCGCCAGCATCCGGCCCAGTTGCCCGCCGCCCAGTATGCCGATGGTGGAACCGGGGGGAAGCGGTTTTTCGAGCCGCATCAGGCCGCATCCTCGGGGCTTTCGGCGACGCCGGCCGTCTGCTCGGCGCGCCATTTCGCCACCCGCCCGGCAAGTTCGGCGTCGTTCAGCGCAAGAATCTGCGCGGCCAGGAGCGCCGCATTGATCGCTCCCGCCCTGCCGATGGCAAGCGTTCCGACCGGAATTCCGGGCGGCATCTGCACGATCGAATAAAGGCTGTCCTGGCCCTTGAGCGCCTGACTTTCGACCGGCACCCCGAGCACCGGAAGGCTGGTCAGCGAGGCCGTCATGCCCGGCAGATGCGCCGCCCCGCCGGCTCCCGCGATGATCACCCTGAAGCCCTTGTCGGCGGCAGTTCTGGCGAAGGAATAGAGCCTTTCCGGCGTTCGGTGCGCGGATATGATTTTCGCCTCGTGCCCGACCTCCAGCGCCTTCAGCATATCGGCGGCATGCTTCATCGTTGCCCAGTCGGACTGGCTGCCCATGATGATGGCAACCGGCGGGGCTTGGCCTGCGGGCATCGTCTTCTGCTTCATGCGGGATTCCGGGACATTCGGCTAATTCATTGATCAGGCTATGATATCGGGAATAAGCAGATCCTCGATCTTGGTGATCTGGTCTTTCAGCTGCAGCTTCATCTTTTTCAGCCGGCGCAATTGCAGCTGATCGCCGGTGCCCGAATCCTCAAGCGTCGCGATGGCGATATCGAGGTCGCGATGCTGCTGCTGCAGATAAGCGAGCTTCAACCTCAGCGCCGCCTCGTCGGGCTTGTCCATGCGTCAATGCCGCCTGCTCCCGCCCGCCGGCCGAATATCTGCGGGCACTTCAACTATCCCCTTGTCGGAGGTTCGACAAGACCCCAGCTCTATGTCATCATCTTGTTGTCGACTAACCCAAGGCGGAGGCATGGATGTCACTTCAGGCGCATCTCAGTGAACTCGCGGCAAAGCACAAGGCGTTGGAATCGGAACTGGCGGAGGCGCTCGCGCATCCGGCCACCAGCGACGCCGAAATCGCCGAACTGAAGCGCAAGAAACTCCGAATCAAGGATGAGATTTCGCAGCTCGAACACCAGTTGACGCATACGCACTGACACTCAAGCGTGCATCCGGCCAGGCCGGATCGCATAGAGGTTGCAGGCCAAGTGTGCCCCGACGCCGGGAAGCACGTGGAATTAGCTTTAGCTACCGGATGCCCCGCGCCGGGCCACGGAGGGCCCGTGGAGGCCTTAAGCGCCTTGGCCCGTAGGGGTATACCGGGAACAACCAGAAGCCTCTCCAGCCCCGCCAAAAGCCCGCCAAAAGGCATTCTAGTCCAGTTTTCAGAATTTACACCTAGCGATTGCGCTGGGCGTCCGGCAGCCCGTCATGCGGTCCGAGCGTCCTCTGCGGCCGGTCGGTCCAGTGCCGCGATCCGATCTTTGCATTGCGCTCGGGATGCATCGGATAGTGAACCCGGCTTCGCTGTCGCGACGCCTCGCCGACCACCAGCAGCCGCACGTCACGATCCGTATTGTTGATGACCGTATGCGAGATGCCGGTACCCGGCACGAAAGCCACCCCCTCGCCCGGCCGGAGCCTGCGCAATTCGCCGTCGAGCCAAAGGTCCGGCTCGCCTTCCAGCACGAAGGCGAATTCCTCCTCGTCGGCCTCCGCATGCGGCCAGGAAATCCGCCGGCCCGGCATCAGGCGCTCGTGATGAACCCCGATCCGCATCAGCCCGAATCTGCGGCAATAGGAGGCGCTGATCGATTGCAGCTCATCCGAGCCCTCATAGTGATTGACGTCGCCGCCCTCGATATCGCGCCAATGCGCGATGAAGTCGTCCCCGATCATGATCGTCCTCCCTGACAAAGCTGTGGCCATTCATGCCCTATCCGACCACGAGGTCATGTCAGGATTGGGCCTGAAGCCGCGTATCGAACCGGAATTCCTCAACCGACACGATCTTTACCTTCTCCATACCGGGATGCCGCGGATTGAGCATGACGTTCCGCTCCTGCGGGACGATGATCGACGGCGCGGACAAGGCCAGAAAGCGCCCCTCCTCCAGCCAGGCATCGCCTTTGGACCGGCACCATTTCGCAAGATCGCCCGCGCCGGGGATCTCCTCGCGCGAGACCGCGAGTATCGCAACTTTCGGAATGTCCAGAGACACAGCGCTCATCGGCGGCAGGGAACCGCGCAGCTCGGGAGGAAGATGCGCCAGCGCCTCAAGCACGCAGAGCGAAAGATGCTCTGCGGTGTAGACCACCCCGCGCCCCGGCGAATTCCAGCGCGCGCCATGACGGCGATTGCCCTCGCCATCGAGCTTGCGGGCATACGCCGGCACGGTCAGCCGCCAGACGGTCGGCATCAGGCTTCAGAGATAGTCGCCATGAGTGAAACTGGAGAGCACGGCCTCCACTTCGCGACCGCCCGCATCGGTGCGCGCGAGCTCGATCGGCACCTCATTGCCGAGCGCCGGATTGGCAAGCTTCAGCCAGCGATGGGCATATTCCAGATCACCGAAGGCCGCAGTTGCCTGTTCGGTGATCCGCACCAACCGGGCGATCGCATCCGCCTCCTCAAGTTTCAGATTGGCGCGCTGCTGCAGACGGCGCTTGAACGTCCGCTCGGGCACGACGCGATAAACATCGGCTTCTTCGAGCGTGCCCTTCTTGATCAGGGCCCGGACCGAAGCCGCCGGCAGCCCGCGCCGAATGGTCTGGTAGTTCATGGAGAAACGCTACACGGTTCCGGCAATTGCCGCAAGTTTCACGGCAAATGGCAACGAGGGTCAATAATCGCTGCCGTCCTTTTTCGTGAAGCGATACTTGCCGTCGGGCCCCTGCGCGCCGGCGAGATCGACATCGGGATAGGTCACGATCTCGCCCGGCGTGCGATCGCCGATGACGAGGAACAGCACGTCCTTCTCCGTCTCGTTGATGAAACGGTGACCATCGCCCGTCCCCGCCGGAAAGCCAATGCACATGCCGGGCTTGAGCTTCTGCCGCCCGGCATCGGTCTCGACCGTCGGCTCGCCGTCGAGCACATAGACGAATTCGTCCTGCTTCGCATGCGCATGCCGGCAGGACGACTGGCCGCCCGGCTCGATGCGCGTCATGACGACGCCGAAATTGGCAAGCCCGGCATGATCGCCGAGCCGCCGGTTGAAGCGCTTGCGCTGCAGGCTGGCGAAGGGCTCAGGGTAAATCGTGCCGTTGCTCTCGGGCAGAGAAAAGGGATCGAAAGGCGGAAGCTGGGTCTTGCTCATGGTATGGGTCCTGTGGGCGGGTTCACCGCAAGATAGCGCAGCCGCGGCCGCCGGAAACTGCTATATTGTCACCATAACAAGCCGCAAGAAGGTCTGGCGAAGTGGGAACGCTGGCTTTTCTGGACGACGACGCGCTCTTCGACGGCAGCTGCGTGCGCTTCACCGGCACGGACGGCGGCGAGACGGTCGTCTGCGGGGTGACGACGGCGGCGCTCCAATCCGGCGACCCCGGCCTTCCGCATCTGGGCCTCGTCCCGGCCGAGGCGTTTCTCGAGACCTACCGGAAACTGATGATCCGCATCCACGACATCGCGCGCATGAAGTATCAGAACCGGGAATTCGAGGGCGACGGCCCCATCCGCATCATGGTGCACCGGCGGGATTTGGTGCCTTAATACAAGATATCATCAGACAGAGTCGGTCCGGCAACAGACCTCATGGTGAGGTGCTTCGCCGCAGGCGAAGCCTCGAACCATGAGCCACCGGCGAGACTGTATAACGAGCGCCCTTCGAGGGCCGCTGCGCGGCCACCTCAGGGCAAGGACTTATATACGCCAACCATAAGCGATCCCGCATTAGGAGCGCGACCTACGCTGCGCGGGTGGGAAGTCGGCGAATCTGTGCGCCCGATTCCTTCTCGGCCACGCGCAGTTCATAGGCAGTCTGGAGACTAAGCCAGAATTGCGGACTCATGCCGAACCAATGCGCAAGCCGCAAAGCTGTGTCGCCGGTGATCGCACGCTTGCCCTGGACGATCTGTGTCGGCCGGTTGGGCGGAACCTTGAGTTCGCGCGCCAAGGCCGTCGGCGTGACGCCGATCTCGGCAAGCTCGTCGGCAAGAATTTCACCGGGATGAGTGGCGGGGCGAGGCATGTAATATCTCCTCAATGGTGAGCACGAGAGCCTTGGCCAAATGCAAAGCCAGCCATAGACGCAACGTCAAGATGATTTTGTATCTATCTTGTTTAACGAGGAGCGGGACATGGCGGACGAAGCAGATAAACCAGCTCGAGCTGAGAAGACATCTCGAAAGCGGTCAAAGCGCAAACGCAAGCCGTCCGCGACCACCCAAGCATCAGCTAAGGGAAAACCTTGGACGTTTCCAAAAAACACGCTTGAGGACGCAATTCGAATTCCCAAAGCAATCGAAGATAAAAACGCGGGCAACCCAATGCCAGCTCGAGAGATTGCAGTAGCGGTTGGCTTTCGGCAAGCGCAAGATTGGCGTTTCCTCGATCTTCTAAGATCGGCAAATCAATACGGCCTTGTTGATGGGACGGGTCCCACCGCAACCATTCAACTGACAAAACTTGGCCAAGATATTGTCGCCCCCAGTACACCCAGCCAGCGCTCAGAAGCCCTACAATCAGCATTTCGGACTGTTAAGGACTTCGCCGCCGTGGAGCAACACTACGGCGGTAAGAGGATTCCCGAAGACGAATTCTTCCTCAACACGCTTACAAGGGACTTCAGCGTCCCCAAGGATCGGGTCGAACAATTTGCGAAGGTGTTTTTGGAAAACCTCACCTTCCTGAGGGCGTTTTCGCCGACAACGGTGACAAGCGATCCTTCTCGAGGAATCTCAGAGGCACCAGTTCCAACAACACCACCAGATAAAATTCCAAGCCCAATAATCTCGAAAGAACCGCGTACGCGGGAGTTCTTGGATACATGTTTTGTCATGATGCCATTTGGCGAATGGTTCGACAGATACTATCAGGAGATTTATGTGCCGGCGATCCGAGAGGCCGGCTTTGAACCCATCCGGGCGGATGAACTATTCCACACTGGAAGTGTGGTGGAGCAAATCTGGGAGCAAATTGAGAAATCCAAATTGCTATTAGCGGACCTAACAGGAAAGAACCCAAACGTATTCTATGAACTGGGCTTGGCCCACGCGATTCGCAAACCGGTCATATTTGCATCCGGACAATTGGAAGATGTTCCATTCGACCTTCGGCATCTACGTGTAATAATCTATGACACCAGAGAGCCAGAATGGGCAGCTCGACTTCGGCAAAGTGTTTCGGACTACTTGCGAAACGCGATAAAGGAGCCTGAGAAGTCTATACCACACCCATTTCGAGGATTTGCCACAGACTGAGCGGATGTCTGCTCCACCTAGGATCGCAACACGGCCTTGCCCCAGTCGACCTCCATGTCGGCTTCGTCGGGATCGCTCGCGACGGCCGCCTCGACCGCGCGCTTGGTCATGGAGCTTGCGCGCCTCCAGTCGCTGCGATCGCCGCCCTTCGCGGCGATGCGCTCAAGCTCGTCTACCGTATAGCGATTTGTAAGCTTTCTCTTCGCCATCTCGCGATCTCCTGAGGGATGAAGTAATATCGGAGTTCCATGCCTCAGTCATGGCCTCACTGCGCGACTTACCTCTAAACGTCATGCCAGCGCAAGCTGGCATCCCCTGACGCAGTGCCGCTGGCGGAAATGATTCAGGGGACCCCAGCTTTCGCTGGGGTGACGGACATAGGAGAACGAGACTGGATGGCAGGCTTCCTCGGGCAAGCCTCAGGACAGGCATGGCCCGCCATGGAGAGGTGTGAGGCATGGGAAGACCCCACCCGGTGCTGCGCGCCACCCTCCCCATGCTTTCGCGCGGTGGAGGGAGTTAGACCCCCTTCGCCGTTTCGCGCAGTTTGAACTTCTGGATCTTGCCCGTGCTCGTTTTCGGGATTTCCGCGAACACCACGTAGCGCGGCACCTTGTAGCCCGCGAGGCCCTTGCGGCACCAGGCGATGATCTCCTCCGCCGTGGCGCTCTGCCCTGGCTTGAGCTCGATGAAGGCGCAAGGCGTCTCGCCCCATTTGTCGTCGGGCTTGGCGACGACGGCGGCGGCCGCGACGGCGGGATGCTTGTAGAGCACGTCCTCGACCTCGATCGATGAGATGTTCTCGCCGCCCGAGATGATGATGTCCTTGGAGCGGTCCTTGAGCTGG
>JAEUMG010000178.1 GCA_016793355.1 Hyphomicrobiales bacterium | reverse complement strand
ATCCGAGCTCCCAGCGCATGTTGCGAATACCGTCTTTCGCTGCCCGCTTGCGGCCCTGCTCGATCATCTCGGGCGTAATATCAACCGCGGTGATGCTTGAGACTGCGTGCGCCAGGGCGCGGCCGAACAATCCCGTGCCGGCGGCGACATCCAGAACGCTATAGGACGGCAGAAGCGGAATCTGCTCAACCACCCAGCGCAGGTCGTCATCAATATCGTAGGTCCCCCAGGACGGGGCCTGTATCCGGTATTCCTCGCGGATCGCCTGCTGTTGGTCCGAAACCGAAATCGGCTGGGTCACGGTCTATCCTTCCTGAAGCGTTGCTGGCTGGGTGCTCAGGCCGGGGAAATAGCACGATCCCGCCAAGATCCTGACAGCAACATATTTGGCAGACCTGCCGCGGCTGGTTTAGCGTAAGGTCATGGACATGGAACAGGACCAGCAACCGGTCATTGCCTTCCTCGCGCGTGATGCGCAGCGTATCGAGACGGCGGCGGCACATGTCTTCTTGCGCGGCGACACGGCCTACAAGCTGAAGAAGGCAATCAAGCTTCCCTATCTCGACTATTCCACACTGGCGCAGCGCAAATCGAATCTCGATCGCGAATTCGAGATCAACCGCAAGGAAGCGCCGCAACTCTATCGCGGCGTCCGCCCGATTGTCCGCGGCGCGGCCGGGGCTCTGCGCATCGGCGGGGAGGGCGAGATCGTCGATTGGGTCCTGGAGATGCAGCGCTTTCCCGATCGTTCGCTTCTGAGCGATGTTGTGGAGGACGGCGGGTTCAATGACGAGCTTGCGCTTGATTTGGCTGAAGCCGTCGCGGGCGCCCATCGGCGGGCGCGCGTAAGCGACTGGGATCCTGTCTCGATCATGGCAGCGCTCGAAGAGCAATTGCTGAAGGCTTTCGAGAGCCAGCCCGGGACTTTTCCGGCGGAGGATTTTGGTAGGTTTGCAAGCCTTTACGTCGATCGATTCCGCCGTCTCAAGCCCGTGCTGGTGGCGCGCGGCAAGGCCGGGCTGGTGCGTCACTGCCACGGAGACCTTCATTGCGGCAATATCGTCGTGATCGAAGGAAAGCCGTTGCTCTTCGATGCAATCGAGTTCAGCGAACGCATCGCCACCACGGATGTGCTGTACGATCTCGCCTTTCTGCTGATGGATTTGCTGAGACGCGGTGAGCGGCGCGGCGCGAATTTCATTCTCAATCGCTATTTCGACCTGCGGAGGAAGGAGGAGACGCCTGGCGCGGCTGCGACGTTGCCGCTGTTCCTCGCAACGCGCGCCGGCGTCCGTGCTCTCGTCGCGGCAGACAGGTCGAAGGAGCTGAAAGGCAAGGCGGCCGACGCTGCGCGAAGGGAGGCGGCGGATTACTTCTATCGCGCGATCGGTCACCTGACGCCGGAAGCACCGCGATTGATCGCGGTCGGCGGTCTTTCGGGCACCGGCAAGACCGTCCTTGCACGCGCAATTTGTGCCGAGATCCCGCCGCAGCCGGGCGCCTTCCATATCCGCAGCGATATCGAGCGGAAGCGACTATACCGGCGCAAGGAGACCGAGCCGCTGCCGCCTGATGCCTATGCTCCCGACGTCTCGGCGGAGGTCTACGACATCATGCTCGAAAGAGCCGGCGACGCTTTGTCGGCCGAATGGCCGGTGGTCCTCGATGCCGTATTCGCCAAGACGAATGAGCGTGAAATGGCAAAGGCGGCTGCCGCAAGGCATGACGTCGCCTTCGTCGGCCTTTGGCTCGAAGCGCGCGCGGATGAAATGAAGTCGCGGGTTTCGGCGCGCAGGGGCGACGCCTCCGACGCAAACGCGGCTGTCGTGGATAAACAGCTCGGTTACGACCTGGGCGTCATAGACTGGCACCGGATCGATGCGTCGGGCACGCCCGAGGAGACCTATGAGCGCGCGATGCGCGTCATGCTGTCGAGCATGGCGTCGACTTCGTCCTCGGTGTTGTAATGCGCCAGCCCCACGCGCAAGACGCCGCCCGACTCCATCAGGCCCATGCGCTGGACCGGTTCGACCGCATAATTGTGTCCCGACCAGACGAAGATATTGTCGGCTGCAAGCGCCTTGGCGATGGCCTGTGGATGATGGCCTTCCATTGTGAATGAAACCGTCGGCACGCGGCGATGCATCGCATTGTCGCTGGTGACGCCGCGGATCGTGAGGCCGCGGAAGGATGAGAGGCCATTGATCAGCCGCCGGGTGAGCATGTGCTCCCAGGCGACGAGCCGGTCGAAGGCGCGGTGGATCGCCGCCGCCCTCGGCCGCATGTGGCCATGCATATCGCCGCCCTCATCGAAGCCCGCAAGATACTCGACGGCGCCCAGCGTGCCGGCCATGCCTTCATGCGAAAGCGTGCCGGTTTCGAATTTGTGCGGCAGATCGTTTCCGGCGGGACGCACCTTGTAGCCGAATATCTCTTCGAGCAGCGCCTTGCGCCCCCACAGGATGCCTTGATGGGGGCCGAACCACTTGTACGCGGAGGAGACGAGGATATCGCAACCGAGCGACTGGACGTCGATCGCGCAATGCGGCGCATACTGGACGGCATCGACATAGACGAGTGCGCCGGCCGCCCTGGCCTGGGCGGCAAAGCGCTTCACGTCATTGATTGTGCCGGTGCAGTTCGAAGCAAGGCCGAGCGCCACGAGCCTGGTCCGGTCGCTGAGGACCCGGCTCAAGGCGTCATCGGCGAATTCGTAGGTCTCGGGGTCGAAATCCATCCACCTGACCGTCAGGCCGAGATCGTCCGCCAGCAGCAGCCAGGGCGCGACATTGGCGTCGTGGTCCATGCGCGACAGCACGATCTCGTCGCCGCGCTGGAAGCGCCTGCCCAGGCAGCGCGACATGTGGAAGGTGAGCGTCGTCATGTTCTGGCCGAAGACGATCTCATCCGCGCTCGCGGCATTGTAGAAATCGGCGCAGGCCTGGTGGGCCTCGTCGACCAGTTGCCCGGCGGCGACCGTGGTCGCGAAATAGCCGCCGAGATTGGCGTTCTTGGCGATGAGGGCGTCCACGGTGCGGTCGATGACCTTCTGCGGCACCTGCGTGCCGGCCGGATTGTCGAAATAGACACGGGCACGGCCGCCATCCTTGAGCGACAGGGCGGGGAAAGCGGCGCGAACGGCCGAGATCGGAAAAGCGGTGGTCATGGAATATCCGGGCAGGGTTGCTTCAGATGCAAGGCCATAGCCGCTTGGCCTGCTTGCCACAACGGTCGCTTTCCGGCATGGGGGCGTCGCCGTAAGCGCAACAAAGACAAGGCGCCTGTCTATTCTGGCCTGGTGTTCCGTTCGGAGACGACCGATGAGTGATGAAGGCGAACTCGACCTCAGATCCCTTAGCGACGAGGATCTGGTCCAGCAGATTCATGACGACCTCTATGACGGCCTAAAGGAAGAGGTCGAGGAGGGCGTCAATATCCTGCTCGAACGGGGCTGGCCACCCTACAAGACGCTGACCGAAGGCCTGGTCGAGGGCATGCGCATCGTCGGCATCGACTTTCGCGATGGCATCCTGTTCGTTCCCGAAGTGCTGCTCGCCGCCAACGCCATGAAGGCGGGCATGGCGATCCTCAGGCCGCTGCTCATCGCCACCGGCGCCCCGCGCCTTGGCAAGATGGTGATCGGCACGGTCAAGGGCGACATTCACGACATCGGCAAGAACCTTGTCGCCATGATGATGGAAGGCGCCGGATTCGAAGTCATCAATATCGGCATCAACAACCCGGTCGAGAAATATCTGGAAGCGCTCGACGAGCACAAGCCGGACATCATCGGCATGTCGGCGCTGCTCACCACCACCATGCCCTATATGAAGGTCGTCATCGACACGATGAAGGAAAAGGGTATCCGCGAGGACTATATCGTCCTCGTTGGCGGCGCGCCGCTGAACGAGGAATTCGCCAAGGCGGTGGGCGCCGATGCCTATTGTCGCGATGCGGCGGTGGCAGTCGAGACGGCCAAGAGCTTCATGGCGAGGAAGCACAACGTGCTGGCGGCGGGTTGAGGCACGGCCCGCAGTTTACTTGACCTGGATCGTCTCGAGATAGACCAGGAGGGCCTTGATGCGCTCCTGCACCACCATCTCGCGCTCACTGGCCCTTAGCCCGGGTGACTCGGCCTCCACGTCAAACCAGTCGCCCCAAACCGGCATGTCACGCGTCCCGTGAATCCTGACATCCTGGCGCCCGTCGATGATCTGCGCCACCCGCTCCGCCGGGAACCTGCCGCCGTTCTTGCGGGATAACTGCGTCAAGTCAGCCGGCGTAAGCGCCAGAAACTCTGCGACGGGTCCATCGCCGCGCCCGCTTACGCCATGGCAGGACGCGCAATAGGTCTCATAGTCATTTCCGCCGAGCTTCAGACGCAGCGGAGTCTCCGTGCCGGCATCTTCGCCGGGCGTGTCGTCGGTCGCAAATACCGGCGGTGCGAGGCATAGCGCACCGAAGAAGCACAAGGTGTAAAGAACTGATGCGGTCCGGCTCATCCTGGATATCTCCTAAGATCAAGCATTCGCTAGGGGAAAGCCTGCGGGCACGCATTGACCAGGATCAACCGGCGAGGAGCGCATGAGCCGATGACGTAAAGGGACGCCATTTGTCGGCTCCTGTCGCATTGCGGGTTGTTCTGCCGTGATATGAGCCTAGCTATCCGGACAGGCCGATGACCACTGTTAACCTCAAGCCAAGCGACGAATTCGACTTCACCGCCGGTCGCGGCGATGTGCTGCTGATCGCCTGCGGGGCCCTGGCGCGCGAGATCGTCGACCTCATCGAACGCAATCGCTGGGCCGCCTTTGACGTCGCCTGCCTGCCGGCCAAATGGCACAACACGCCGCAATTCATCGTGCCCGCGATCCGCGAAAAGATCAGGGCGGCTAGGGGCCGGTATCGCGCGATTTTCGTGCTCTACGGCGATTGCGGGACGGGCGGCGAGCTCGACCGGCTGCTTGCCGAAGAAGGTGTCGAGCGTATCGAGGGGCCGCATTGCTATGCCTTCTTTTCCGGCAACGAGGCCTTCGCGGCCAGAGCCGACGACGATCTCACCGCCTTCTTCCTCACCGACTATCTGGCGCGGCATTTCGAGCGCCTGATCTGGCAGGGCCTGGCGCTCGACCGGCATCCGGAACTGCTGCCGTTATATTTCGGCAATTACACCAAGATCGTCTATCTCGCGCAGACCCGCGACGAGGAGATCGCCAAGCAGGCCATGGCGGCCGCGAAGAAGCTCGGTCTTGCCTATGAATACCGCTATACCGGCTATGGCGAACTTGAGCGCGACCTCAAGGCCCGGGCCGGGTTCTGATCAGCCGGGCGCTTTCGGATTTTGCGCCCTTTGCGGCGCCTGATACGCGCCGCCGGCAATCTCGTAATAGTCGCCGGCACTTTCGCAGAAGATGTGGCCTTCGAGCGGCACGCCGAGATCGCCGTCGATCGAGCCTGCCGCGATGGCGATGTAGTCGCGCCCGTCGCCCTTCCAGAACAGCACCGATCCGCATTCGCCGCAGAAGCCGCGGCGCGCATCCGGGCTCGAGCGATACCATTTGAGGCCGCGCCGATCGACGAACGTGAAGTACTTGTCCTTGACGGCGGTGGCCGACATGTATGTGCCGGTCTGCTTGCGGCATTGCAGGCAATGGCAGGCGATGACCGGGCGCAGCGGGCCGGTGACCTCGAACTTGACCGCGCCGCACAGGCAGGAGCCGGTCTTGTGGGTCATGCTCGAAGTTCCTTCGCAAAGGCGTCCGCCAGGGCCTTGATATGCCTGGGTCCGATGCCGCAGCAGCCGCCAATGAGCCGCACGCCCTGGGCGTACCAGGCGCGCGCCTTGGCGACGAGGTCTTCCGGCGGGATGATGTCGATGAACTGCCAGTCCGGCATTTTGAAATAGCCGGATTCGGGATAGGCGCCGATCGGCCCCGACCAGTGCCTGCGCACGATCGGCAGCGCCTCGTCGGTGTCGTTCGGCGAGGTATGCATGATGTTGCAGACTTTCGCACCGGTCGACATGAGGGCAGGGACGATGTCATCGAGCTGCCAGTCGCCGCGGCCGAAGCCGAGCAGGCGCCCGTCCTCCTTCTTCTCGACCGCGATGCCGACCCAGACGGGGAGGCCGGTGGCGACCGCCGCTTCCGTCGCCCACAGCGAATAGTCGCGGTCGCGCATCATCTCCATCATGATGAGATCGCAGCCTGACTCGGCGAGGCCGTCCGCCTTGCGGCGCATGAGATCGATGGCTTCATTCTTCGGCCATTCCCGCCAGACGGAGGTCCGGTCGGCTCCGACCGTCGTCGGCCGCATGACCGAGAAGGAGCCAGCCACCGCGACGCTCCCGGCGTCGAGTTCTTCACAAGCTTCGCGCGCGACTTTCACCGCGGCCTTGTCGATCTTGACCATGTCTTCATCGCGGCCGAGCGAATTGAAGAGCAGCGGGCTCGTGGCATAGGTGTTGGCGGTAATGACCTCGGCACCGGCGCGGATATAGTCGGCATGGACTTCGCACACCACATTAGGATGCGTGAGATTGACCTCGGCACACCAGGTGTCGCCATCCATCGGCACGCCGCGCGCCTGGATATCGGTTCCCGTGCCGCCGTCGAGAAGGATGAGCCGGCCGGCTTTGAGCTTTTCCGCAATCGCCGTGTACATGACTACTCCATATGCGCACGCCTGAACGCGTGCATGTGAAACGTGACCTGCTGGTCTCTATAGCGGTAATTCCGCCCGACCGGGCAGGCGCGGCGGGCAAGACAGCCATGCAGCATGCAGTCTTCGCCGGCGGACGACGCGATGTGCCGGACGCAATCGTCGATGCGATAGCTCTCGCCCGTGAAGGCATCGACCGGGCAGGCGGTAAGACAGGGCCGCCCGATGCAGGTCTCGCAGGGATGCGGGCTCCGGGACATCGGCGGCAAGCCCGGATCGGCTTCGAAACTGAGGGCGGCACGGAAGGCGTGCCACAGGCCATAGGTCGGATGGATATTGAGGCCGAGCGGCGAGGCATGGCCGCAGCCGGCTTGCTGCGCCCAAGTCAGGAAGGGGAGCGGCGGCTTGTCGAAAGGATAGAGCGCGCGGGCGCCGAGCCCTTGCGCGAGCGGATCGATCACCGCGCGGCACCAGTCGTCGAGGGAATCACGGGCGGGGTCGCGCTCGCGGGCAAAGCGCCGGAACATCCCCGGACCCGCATTGCCGATGAGCAGCACGAGTCCCGCACCATCCGGAACGCGGTCGCCGGGTTGCGATGCAAACCAGCCGAAGGGCATGAAGCCCTCCGCCATGATGCGCGTGAAGACGGGATGTTCCATGATCCCGCGGGACTACCGCGCTATTTGCGCAGCCAGCGCGGATCACCGGGCTGCATGATCTCGCGCGGCAGTTTGATGTCATGCTTCGAGCGGATGAGATCGTCGATCTCGCGCGGGATGTAGTCTGGATAGTGGGTGGAGAGGATTTCCCGCTTCTTGGCTGTCGCCCGTTCGACGATGTCGGGCTTGCCGGCCTCGTTCCACTCTTTCGGGCTCATGCGATTGCCCAGCGCCGGATAGACATATTCCTTGAGCATCAGCGAAAGCGTTTGGTCATGGCCGAGATAGTGGCCGGGGCCGTCGACGCAGACATTGCGGATGACATCGACCGACAATGTTTCGTCATTGACCTCGATCCCGCGGATATTGCGATTGATCGAGCCGAGCATGTCATTGTCGATCAAAAGGCTCTCGAGGCAGAAGCCGAGGAGCGAAGCATGCATTCCCGCCGTCTCATAGAGAAGATTGACGCCGGTCATCGCCGCGAGCGAGGCGGTGACACCTTTCTCGTATCCGGCCTGGATATCGGGCAGTTTCGAATCGCACATGCCGGCGGCGGAGCCGACGGTGAGCTTGTAGAAATGGCCCATCTGCGCGCAGGCGGCGGTGATCAGCGCCTGTTCGCCCGAACCGCCGGACATCGCACCGGTGCGCAGGTCGGAGACGAAGGGCCAGGTTCCCCAGATCGCCACCGCGCCCGGCTGCACGGCATTGATGTAGCAGAGGCCGGCAAGACACTCGGCCACCGCCTGCACCACAGTGCCGGCCAGCGCTGCGGGCGATGTGGCGCCCGCCTGTGCCGCCGACAGCAGAAGAACCGGCATGCCGCCGCGCACCGCCGCTTCAAGGCAGCGGCAGGCATCCTCGGCGAATTTCATCGGCGGCACGACGAAGCAGTTCGACTGCGAGACGAAGGGCCGCGCCCGCCAGGCGCGCTCGCTGCCCGCCACGTAATGCAGCATCTGCAGGACCTCGTCGACATGGTCCGGATGGACCATGCTGGTGCCGACATGCTTGCTGGTGCCGGCGAGGCAGGCATAGGCCGTGTTGATGTCGAGATCATGCCCGGTGAGCATGTCGCGCGGCGTGATGGTGCGCTGGAAGAAGTGGATGTGATCGCAGAGATCGACAATGCGCGCGCAATCATAGAGATCGGCGAGATAGGACTCGCGATAGCTGCGCGTCTCGACCTCGACGATGTGAACGGCCGCGCCGGCGGTGCCGAAATAGACCCTGTTCCCCCACGGCTGCATGTCGTGCTTTGGATCGCGCGCATGGAGGACGAATTCGCGCGCACAGGTCGCGAGCGTGTCCTCGACGAGGCCGCGCGGGAAGAGCAGGCGCCCCTGGTCGGTGAGGGTGCAGCCCTTGGCGGTGAGCATCTCGATGCAGCTTGGGATGGCCTGTGCGAGGCCGACCGTCTCGAGGATTTCGAGCGCCGCCTCGTGAATGCGCTGCACGTCGCGCTCGCTCAAGGGCTTGTATTGCCCCCCGGTCATGCCCGGATGGACGGCCGCCTCCTCGAGCGGTATCGGCCGCGCCCGCAAGGCGCGCCGCGCATCCCGGCCACCGCGGCGACGCGAAAGATCTTCAGCGACACTCATATTCGATCTCCATAGCGAAGCCGGACAATGCCGCTTAACCGGCGCTCGCGGAAGCCGCAATATCGCACACAGTTAGGTGAAAATTATTCACCATCATGTGCCCGGGTGGCTGTCAGGCAACCCCTTACCACACTCATTTGATTAAGCTAATAGGCTCCAGGACTTCTGAATGGTGAATTCTCTTGGCCCGCCGCGACCTGCCCCCGTTACGTGCGCTCACCGCCTTCGAGGCGGCGGCAAGGCTCGGGAGCTTTCGCCTGGCGGCTGGCGAGTTGGGGATCACCCGGTCGGCGGTAAGCCACCAGGTCAAATCCCTGGAGCAGCATCTGGGCCTGCAACTGTTCCGCCGCGATGCCCGCCGCGCGGAACTGACCCAGTCCGGGCAGTTTTACTATCCCGCGATCCGCGATGCCTTCGACCAGATCGAATCGCAGACCCGCACCTTGCGGCCTCCCGCCGTGGACAATGAACTCACCATCCAGGTCTATGTAACGGTCGCGCTGAAATGGCTGATCCCGCGCCTGCATGATTTCGAGCGCCGCTTCCCGGATATGAAGGTGAGGCTGTCGACCGCCTATTTCGACTGGGATTTCGACGAGACCAATGTCGATGCGGGACTGATCCTCGCCCGCAACAAATTGCCTAATCACTATTACCGGCCGCTGTTCCGGTCGCTCCTCACGCCGCTCTGTGCGCCGCAATTGCTTGCCGGACCGAATGCAATCAGGACGCCGCAGGATCTGAAAAAGCACAAGCTGCTCTATGTCTACACCGCCGAGGAGGACTGGCATTTGTGGCTGGCCGCCGCCGGTGTGAAGGGCGTTCAGCTCTCCGATCGTCTTGCCTTCGACAGCTACATTCTTGCCCAGGAAGCAGCGATCGAGGGCAGGGGCGTTGCCATGACGATCGGCCCCTTTGCGACCGACGAAATTGCCGCCGGCCGCCTTGTGCAACCGTTCGAACTCATGGTGCCGCATCGCCATCAATGGCAGTTCGCCTGCGCGGCCGAACACCGCATGAAACCGAAAATCCGCCGTTTCGAGGATTGGCTGATCAAGCAGGTCAATGCCGATCCGGTCCTCGAGCGCTATCGCGAGAAGGGAAAGTAGAATGACTGACAGCCTGAGCGGCGAAGTACTCCCCGAGTCCAACCGGCGGGGCCGCAGGGAAGGCGGGCGGCGCGCCGGTGCCGGCGAGCGCAGGATCGAGCAGCTCGCCTATGGCCAGCCGCGCATGCGGCTGAAGCCGGTCGAAATCGTTTCCGCCGATGAACTGGAATCGATCCACCAGGCGTCGCTGCGCGTGCTCGAGGATATCGGCATGGAGTTCCTGCTGCCGGAAGCGCGCGACATGTTGAAGAAGGCCGGCGCCCTCATCGACGGCGAACGTGTTCGGATTGGCCGCGATATCATCGAGGTGGCACTGGCTTCGGCGCCTTCCGAGATATCGCTGCATGCGCGCAACCCGGCGCATACGATCAGGCTCGGCGGCGACTGGATGGCCTTCGGGAATGTCTCGAGCCCGCCCAATTGTTCCGATCTGGATGGCGGGCGCCGGACCGGCAACCTGGCCGACTACCGGAACTTCCTGAGGCTCTCGCAATACTTCAACACGATCCATTTCCTCGGCGGCTATCCGGTCGAGCCGATCGATGTCCACGCCTCGATCCGCCATCTCGAAGCCTTGCGCGACATGGCGGTCCTGACCGACAAGCCGTTCCACGCCTATTCGCTCGGCAAGGAGCGGATCTGCGACGGCATCGAGATCGCGCGAATTGCCCGCGGTATCGATGCCGAACAGCTCGAACGCGAGCCGTCATTGTTTTCGATCATAAACACCAACTCGCCACTGAAGCTCGACATGCCGATGCTCCAGGGCATCATCGAAATGTCCGCGCGCAACCAGGCGATCTGCGTGACGCCGTTTACGCTTGCGGGTGCCATGGCGCCGGTCACGGTTTCGGGCGCGGTGGTCCTGCAGAATGCCGAAGCCCTTGCGGGGCTCGCCATGGTCCAGACGGTGCGGAAGGGCGCACCTTTCATCTATGGCGGCTTCACCTCGAATGTCGATATGAAATCCGGGGCGCCTGCTTTCGGAACGCCCGAATACATGAAAGCCTGCATGCTCGGCGGCCAGCTTGCGCGGCGCTATCGCGTGCCCTACCGGACGTCGAATACCTGTGCTGCCAACGCCGTCGACGCGCAGGCCGCCTATGAGAGCGTGTTCTCGCTGTGGGGCGTCACCATGGGCGGCGGCAACATGGTCATGCATGCGGCGGGCTGGATGGAAGGCGGGCTCGTTGCCTCATTCGAGAAATTCGTGCTCGATTGCGATCTCCTGCAGATGGTGACGGAATTCCTCAAGCCTCTCGACACGAGCGAGGATGCGCTGGGCATCGAAGCGATCCGCGAGGTCGGTCCGGGCGGGCATTTCTTCGGAGCGGCGCACACGCTTGCGCGCTATACGAGCGCCTTCTACGCACCGATGATCTCAGACTGGCGGAACAATCAGCAATGGGCCGCCGCCGGCAGGCCGGAAGCGGCGCAGAAGGCCAATGCCGTGTGGAAGCAGGCATTGCAGGACTATCGCGAGCCGCCAATGGATCCCGCCATCCGTGAAGAACTCGACGCCTTTGTCGAGCGCCGCAAGCGCGAAGGCGGCGCCCCGACGGATTTTTGATGGCGGGCAAATGGGTCGTATCAGGCTTGCAGACCTCATGGTGAGGCGCTTCGCCAAAGGCGAAGCCTCGAACCATGTGAAAAACGCAAGGTCGCGCTGTTTTGCGCCCTTCGAGGCATCGCTCCGCGATGCACCTCAGGGCTAGGTCAAATTGAGGTGCTTATGACAGGCAAGGTCGTCGTCATAGGAGGCGCGAATCTGGACATCCGCGCCGTTTCGGCGGAGCCGCTGATCGAGGGGACCTCCAATCCCGGCCGTGTCCGGATCATGCCGGGCGGCGTTGCCCGCAACATCGCCGAGCATCTCGCGCGACTGGGCGTCGACACGGCGCTCATCAGCGCGGTCGGTGACGACCCGGCCGGACATCAGATTCTTGCTCAATCCGTCGCCGCGGGCGTCGACATTACCGGTGTAAGCATCGTCTCCAGCCCGACGGGCATCTACAGCGCCATCCTCGATCACGACGGCAATCTGGCCACGGCCGTGAATGCCATGGCGATCATCGAGGCCATAACCCCCGAACAGGTTCTCGCGCATCGCGGCAAGCTTCAGGCCGCGGATTTCATCATTGTCGATTGTAATTTGGGAGCCGGGACGCTTAAGCGTCTGGCGGGATTCGCCAGGGAGCGAGGCAAGCGATTGATCGTCGATCCCGTTTCGGTGCCGAAATGCCTCAAGCTTGAGGCCATGCTGGAAGTCGCACCGCTCTTTGCGGCGACGCCCAATCGCGCCCAGGCGGAAAAGCTCACCGGGCATTCCTGTGCGACACCGCAAATGGCGGAACGCGCAGCGCAAGATCTGCGCGATCGCGGCATCGGCCTTGTCGTGCTGCATCTTGATCGCGATGGCGTCCTTGTCTTGGACGCTTCTGAAGGTGCACCCAAATCTGAAGTCATCCCGCTGCAGGCGCGTAACGATGCGCCCCGCGACGTAACGGGAGGCGGCGATGCCGCGATCGCCGGTTTGGTCTATGCCTTGGTGCACGGACAACCGGCGACGGCCGCCGCGCGGATCGGCCAAATTGCGGCGGCTTCCGTTCTGGAGTCCGCGGACGGCCGTATCGAAGTCGGCGCAGTCCGGGAAGCGGCGGGTCAGGACAGATGAGTGATCTTGTTCTAACGAGCTCCGAGGTCGCCGTGGCGCTCCGCGACAATCGCCCGGTCGTGGCGCTGGAATCGACCATCATTGCGCATGGCATGAGCTATCCGGCGAACGTCGCCACCGCACTCGAAGTCGAAACATTGATCCGCGAGGAGGGCGCCGTACCGGCGACGGTCGCGGTCATTGGCGGAAAGCTTCACGCCGGCCTGGCTGCGGACGAGATCGAGCATATCGGCAGGACCGGTGCGGGAATGCCGAAGCTTTCAACGCGCGATCTCGCCTACGCCATGTTCGCAAGGAGCGACGGCGCGACAACAGTCGCCTCGACCATGCAGATCGCTGCGCGCGCCGGCATCCGGATTTTCGCCACTGGCGGGATCGGCGGCGTGCATCGCGGCGCCGGCCACACCTTCGATATATCCGCCGACCTCACGGAATTGTCGCGTACACCCGTGGCCGTCGTCTCGGCCGGCGCCAAGGCCATCCTCGATCTGCCCTTGACGCTCGAGTGGCTGGAGACTTTGTCGGTTCCGGTTGTGGGCTATGGCACGGATGAATTTCCGGCCTTCTATTCGCGATCGAGCGGCCTTCCGCTTCATATCCGCTGCGACACGCCGGACCAGGTGGCGGGCCTGCTCGCCGCGCAATGGCAGCTGGGGTCGGCGGGCGTTCTCGTTGCGAACCCGATTCCCGTCGAACACGAAATTCCATCGGCCGAGATTGCGCC
>JAEUMG010000001.1 GCA_016793355.1 Hyphomicrobiales bacterium | reverse complement strand
TGAGTGGGCCTTCGACGGCGGCACGAAAGTAAAGGCAACTGCATCGCCGCATGTCGTGCCGCCGCCGATGACCGATCTCGCTGCCGTCGATCCGGAAGAGGCGTTCGTCGCAAGCCTGTCGAGCTGCCACATGCTGACCTTTCTGTTCTTCGCGGCGCGCAAGGGATTCACGGTCGACAGCTATGTCGACGATGCCGAAGGAACCCTTGCCAAGAATGCAAAGGGCAAGATGGGGATGACCGAGGTAGTGCTGCATCCCAAGATTGCCTTTTCGGGCGACAAGAAGCCGAGCGCGGCAGAACTCGATCAATTGCACCATCAGGCGCATGAAGAGTGCTACATCGCCAATTCGGTGACGACCAACGTGCGCATCGAGCCGGTGTCGTGAGGGATAAGCTGTCTCGCGGCAAAATCGTCCTCGCCCGTGAAACGGGAGAGGACGCGCGCAGCGCATAGGGACTGCGTCATGACGCTCTCGGCACTTCTTATCTTTGCAGGAGCACTTCTCGTAGCGGCGGGATCGCCCGGTCCCAGCATTGCAGCCCTCGTGGCCCGGGTAATCAGTCGCGGCTATCGCAGCGTCTTACCGTTTCTTGCCGCCATGTGGGTCGGCGAAGCCATCTGGCTTTGCCTTGCGGCGAGCGGTGCCAGCTATATCGCGCAGAGCTTCCACACCGTCTTTGTGATCCTCAAATATCTTGGCGTCGCCTATCTTCTCTATCTCGCCTGGAAGATGTGGACGGCGCCGGCGGTCGTTAAGGAAGGCGATCTTCCGGCCGAAGACAGGCCCTGGCGCCTGTTCGCGACAGGCTTGGCGATCACGCTCGGCAATCCGAAGATCATGGTGTTCTACCTGGCGCTGCTGCCGTCCTTGATCGATCTTTCCGGCATCACGGTGCTCGGCATTGCCGAACTGGTCGCCGTGATGATGCTGGTGCTGATTGCCGTCGACCTCGCCTGGGTCATCGCGGCGGCACAGGCGCGGCGCTGGCTCAGGTCTTCGCGCGCCATGCGCATCGCCAACCGGGTGAGCGCGACAGCCATGGGCGGCGCGGCGATCGCGATCGCTGCGAAATGATCCGTACAAAGAACAAGACACCCTAGGGAGACGACGGGAATGAGCGAACTTGCCAAATATGCCAAGGACAGGAACATCAAGTTCTTCCTGTTCAATTTCACCGATCTGTTCGGGACGCAGCGCGCCAAGCTTGTGCCGGCGCAGGCCGCCGCCAAGATGCAGAAAGCCGGCGCCGGCTTTGCCGGCTTCGCCACCTGGCTCGACCAGACGCCGGCCCATCCCGATCTTCTCGTCATGCCCGATCCTTCCTCGATCATCCCCTTGCCGTGGCGGCCCGATGTCGCCTGGGTGGCGGGCGATCCGTGGTTGGACGGCAAGCCGCTCGCCCAGGCGCCGCGCCTGGTGTTGAAGGATCTCGTCGCCAAGGCGGCAAAGCGCAATCTCAAGCTCATGGCGGGCGTCGAACCCGAATTCCATCTCACCAATGCCGATGGCAGTGCCGTCTCCGATCCGCGCGATACGCAGGAAAAGCCCTGTTACGACCAGGCGGCGATCATGCGCCGGCTCGATGTCATCGCCGAGATCACCGGCACCATGATCGAACTTGGCTGGGGCCCGTACCAGAACGACCACGAGGATGCGAACGGCCAGTTCGAGATCAACTGGAGTTTCAACGACGCGCTCACCACCGCCGACCAGCTCGCCTTCTTCAAATTCATGGTGAAGTCGATCGCCGAGAAGCACGGGCTCAGGGCCACCTTCATGCCGAAGCCCTTCATCAACCTCACCGGCAATGGCTGCCATGTGCATTTGTCCGTCTGGGACGGGGCGGGCAAGAAGAACCTGTTCCACGATCCCAAAGGCGATCTCGGCCTGTCGCCGATGGCGTATCAGTTCCTCGGCGGGCTCATCCATCACGCCGATTCGCTGGTCGCCATCACCAATCCGACGGTCAACTCCTACAAGCGCATCAATGCGCCGCGCACGCTTTCGGGCGCGACCTGGTCGCCCAACACGGTTACCTTCGGCGGCAACAATCGCACGCACATGGTGCGCGTGCCGGATGAGGGCCGCATCGAATTCCGCCTGCCCGATGGCGCCGCCAATCCCTATCTCATGATGGCGGGAATTCTCGTCGCCGGCCTGCACGGGCTCGACGAGAAGATGGATCCGGGCAAGCGGCTCGACATCGACATGTATGCCGAGGGCCACAAGGTGAAGGGTGCGAAGAAACTGCCGCTCAACCTGCTCGACGCGATCCGCAATTTCGAGAAAGACAAGTACCTGCGCGACGGGCTCGGGGCGGAGGTGTCGGACGCCTATATCAAGCTCAAAACCAATGATTGGAACCAGTATTGCCGGCATCTCACCCAGTGGGAGCGCGATACGACGCTCGATTGCTGAGCCAAACCAATATCGTCATGCCAGCGAAAGCTGGCATCCCCTGAGCCGGTGCCGTTGTTGAACTGATTCAGGGGACCCCAGCTTTCGCTGGGGTGACGGGGATAGGGCTGCACAAATGACCCCTACACAGGCCCACTTCACTGGTCTAGAAATGGTTCAAATCGGCCTAGAATTGGTTCCAAGACCATCCCTATGAAATATTCCGTCTTCTCCCTCCTCAGGAATTCCCTCTCCGGCCACAAGCATTGGACGCCGGCCTGGCGCAATCCCGAGCCCAGGAAGGACTACGACATCATCATCGTCGGCGGCGGCGGACATGGGCTTTCGACCGCCTATTACCTCGCCAAGGAGCATAAGCTCACCAATGTCGCGGTCCTGGAAAAGGGCTGGCTCGGCTCCGGAAATATCGGCCGCAACACCACGATCATCCGCTCAAACTACATGCTTCCCGGCAACAATCCCTTCTACGAATGGTCGATGAAGCTGTGGGAAGGGCTGGAGCAGGATTTCAACTTCAACGCCATGGTGTCGCAGAGGGGTGTGCTCAATCTCTTCCACACCGATCCGCAGCGCGACGCCTTCGCCAGGCGCGGCAATGCCATGCGGATCGACGGGGTCGATGCCGAATTGCTCGACCGCGAGGCGGTGCGCGAGATGGTGCCGTTCCTCGATTTCGACAATGCGCGCTTTCCGGTGAAGGGCGGTCTCCTGCAGCGGCGCGGCGGCACGGTGCGCCATGACGCCGTGGCGTGGGGCTATGCGCGCGGTGCCGACTCCCGCGGCGTCGACATCATCCAGAATTGCGAAGTGACCGGCATGAGGATCGAGAACGGCAGGGTCAAGGGCGTCGAGACGAGCAAGGGCTATATCGGCTGCCGGAAGCTCGGTCTCGCGGCGGCCGGCAATTCATCGGAAGTCGCCGCCATGGCCGGCATGAAACTGCCGATCGAAAGCCATGTGCTGCAGGCCTTCGTGTCGGAGGGCCTCAAACCCTATATCGACCAGGTCGTCACCTTCGGCGCCGGGCATTTCTATGTCTCGCAATCGGACAAGGGCGGCCTTGTCTTCGGCGGCGATCTCGACGGGTATAATTCATATGCGCGGCGCGGCAACCTGCCGATGGTCGAGCATGTGATCGAAGCCGGCGTGGCGATGATCCCGGGCCTGGCGCGGGTCCGCGTGTTGCGCTCCTGGGGCGGCATCATGGACATGTCGATGGACGGCTCGCCGATCATCGACAAGACCCATATCGAAGGCCTCTATCTCAATACCGGCTGGTGCTATGGCGGCTTCAAGGCGACGCCTGCTTCCGGCTGGTGCTTCGCCCACACCATCGCCAAAAACGAGCCGCACAAGCTTAACGCCGCCTATCGTCTCGACCGCTTCCGCCGCGGCTACATGATCGACGAAAAGGGCCAGGGCGCGACGCCGAATCTGCATTGAGATGAGTTCTTCTCCGACAGATGTCCCATCTTCCCTTCTCCCCTCGTGGGAGAAGGCGGGCGAGCCCGCAGGGCTCGGCCGGATGAGGGGGCGTCTCCGCGCGACGGCCATCCGCATATATGCACGACCCCCTCACCCGGCATGCTTCGCATGCCGCCCTCTCCCACGGAGGGGAGAGGGGAAGGAAGGAATATCCGCATGCTGATCAAATGCCCCCATTGCGGCTCGCGGCCGTCGGAGGAATTTACCTATCTCGGCGATGCGTCGGTGAAGCGGCCGGGTTCCACCGATCCTTCGACCATGGACCAGTGGTTCGATTACGTTTACCTGCGCGACAATCGCAAGGGCCGGATGCATGAATACTGGCATCATTCCGGCGGCTGCCGCTCCTGGCTCGTCGTCGACCGCGATACCCTGACGCATGAAATCTTCGGCTCGATGACGGCGCGCGACTGGGCGAAGCGCCAGGGAGCCGGGTCATGAGCGGCTTCCGGCTCGACAAGGGCGGCCTGATCGACCGCGGCACCACGCTCTCTTTCACCTTCGACGGCAGGAATTTCACCGGCCATCCGGGCGATACACTGGCTTCGGCGCTGATCGCCAATGACGTGCATCTCATGGGCCGGTCGTTCAAATATCACCGGCCGCGCGGCGTCGTCTCGGCGGGTGCGGCGGAGCCCAATGCGCTCGTCGAACTGCGCGATGGCGGCCGGCGCGAGGCCAATACGCGCGCCACGATGATCGAGCTTTACGATGGATTGAAAGCGGTGAGCCAGAATCGCTGGCCGTCGCTCGAGGTCGATTTCGGCGCGGTCAATGCGCTGGCGTCTTCGATCTTCGTCGCGGGCTTCTATTACAAGACCTTCATGTGGCCGAAGAGCTTCTGGGAGAAGATCTACGAGCCGTTGATCCGCCGTGCGGCCGGTCTCGGCCGCGCCTCCAAGGAAGCCGATCCCGACAAGTATGAAAAGGCCTATGCGCATTGCGATCTCCTGGTGATCGGTTCCGGCCCCGCGGGCCTGATGGCGGCGCTTGCAGCCGCGCGCTCCGGTGCCCGCGTGATCCTTGCCGACGAAAATGCCGCCTTGGGCGGTTCGCTCCTCAATGAGCAGGAAGAGATCGGCGGCAAACCCGGCATCGACTGGGCCAGGGGCGTCGTTGCCGAACTCGCCGCGCTGCCGAACGTCACGCTCATGCCGCGCACTACCGTCTTCGGCTGGTATGACGACAATATCTTCGGCGCGGTCGAGCGGGTGAACGACCATGTCGCGGTGCCGCCCGTGCACGAGCCGCGCCAG
>JAEUMG010000173.1 GCA_016793355.1 Hyphomicrobiales bacterium | reverse complement strand
GCCGTTGCGCGCCGCCTTGCGAAGACGACGCAGGAGGGCACCGGAAACAGCGGCTGCACGCTATCGTCCATCGTCCACGCCTCGTCGAAAGCCAGCCGCGTGATGTAAAACGAGCCCCTGCGAAACTTCTCGAACTGGCCGCGCGTCAGCGCCGCCAATGGCAGGACGAAGGCAATGCGCCCTGACGCCCGCAGATATAATCCGGCGGCTCGCACGGTGAAAAGAGCGCACAGATCGTTCTGTGTTGCGAATTTCCCGCCGACATAGACGCGTTCGCCCTTGGCCATTTCCTTGAAGCGCTTCTGCAGATCGGCGCTCATATGGCGATAGGCGACCCAGGGCGGATTCCCGACCACCACATTCGCCCATCCGCCGGCGGCGGAAAAGGCAAGCGGCCGCGAAAGATTGCGCGCCACATAGGCCCAGACAGAGTCCCGCCCCTCGCGCCGCAAGCGGTCGAACACGACATAGGTCTTGCCCATGTCGGTGATCGCGTGTTTCTCCTCGTCATTGATGTCGCGCTTGTAGTGCTGCTCGACGATGCGCTTGAGCGCCGCCTCGACCTGCTCGCGCCTTAGGCCCTGTTCGCTGTCGGCGCGCATGCGCTCGATGGCCTTGTCGAAGAGCGCGGGATCGCGGCAGAACGTGTCGGGGAAGTCGAGCTGTTCGCGGCCGTTGCCGTTAGGCTCTCCGCTCTTGCTCTCGCCCGCCGCCGATGGCGGCACTTTGATCGAGAGTTCCTTGCCGCCCATATACTCGCTGATCGACAATTGCATCGCATCGCCGAGATAGACCGGAATGGAGATCGCGCCTTCGCGGTTTGACAGGGCAGGGGCAATGGCGAGCAGATAGGTCACGCGCGCGATGATCACCGCCACAGGATGAATATCCATGCCGGCGATATGAGCGGTCGCTTCCCCGGCGCGCGCCGCTTCGGCAAGCCCGGCCTCCTCCGCCTCGGCGAGGAAATTGCGGACCGCGTGAAACAGGAAAGTGCCCGAACCGCAGGCCGGATCGAGCACCCGCTGTTCGATTGGCCGTTCCACGGCGCGCCGGACGATCTTCGCGGCCAGCCAGTCGGGCGTGTAATATTCGCCGAGACCGTGGCGTTCGCTGCGATCAATCAGCGATTCATAGAGGATTTTGAGCACATCGCTCTTCGTCTCGCGGAGTCGAAAGCGTCCGACATGGGTCATGATCCGCCGGACGAGGGCTTCGCCTTTCTCGTCCGCAACCACCCAATCGAAGAAATCGCTTTCGACCGCGCCGAGGATATTGGCGCTCTGAAAGGCCGAGCCGGCCAGCACGCGCTTGGGATCGGTCTCGTTGATGCCGAGCACGGCCTGCGCGATCGCCTTCGCCACGATCACCAGATAGGTGTGCTGGAACCACAATTCGTCGCTTTCGATCTCCTTGCCGTAGACGAGCTTGAGAAGCGAAGCCCACAATTTGCGTTTGAGATCGACCGCCTTGTCGTCCTTGAGCTTGCCCCATAACTCACGCAGTCCCTCCGAGGCGCGCCGGTACGCAACCGAGTCTTGGCCGAGTTCGATGCGGATATTGAGCGGATCGGGCGGCAGCGAGCTCTTGAGGGCCACCACGCCGTCGAGCCAGGCCAGAAAGACGTCCGGCTTTGCCGGATCGAGTATCGTTTCCTTGATCTTGGCAAGGCTCGCGCCCTGGCGCTCGAAGACGGCCCACCGCTGCCCGTCGCTGGCGATGCCGATGAACCGCTCGCCTTCCTCTCTCTCGCGATCGGCCAGGTAGTCCGGCAAGCGGCGCTCGACATCGGGCCACTCCCTTGTGAGGTCGCTTTTCGCTTCGAAAACGGTTCGCCCGATCAGCGCGTCGATGCGGCCCTTGACCTCCGGCACGCGGCGCTCGAAATCCAGCGCCCCGATCTCGGCGCCGAACTCCTCGATGAGCAGCTGGCGGAAATCGGCCTTAACCTCGTCATGCCCCGGCTTGCGGGCGAGGTGATGCAGTATTTCGCTTGTCTTGTCGTCGCGAGTCGCCGCCGGCACCATGATCCTACGCTTAGGGTCGCGGGGTCAGCCGCGCAATAGCCGCGCCTCGATCCCGCCGGCCATCATCCGACGTTAGGCGATTTGCGCAAGGCCGGAAAGGTCAGGGGCCATTCGCTATTCGAAGTCGGAGGCAGACAGACCAGCGGACTTGATGAGATGGTTTAGCAAGCCTGCCTTGAGAGGTGTGTTCCCGTGGATGGGTATGGAAAGCCGAACGATACTCCCGGGCTTGCCGTAAATATGATGACTCCCGGCTACTCGCAGCAGTCGCCAGCCGTGTCGTTCGACAATTCTGGCAAACGCCTTGCCAGAAATCGACTTCACACAGCGACTTCCAGAATGCGCAGATTGGCACCCGGCTTCGGCGGCGCGATATCGACCGACAGACATCCTTCGATCGCTTCGCGCAGATTGGCGAGCAGCTCATCCATCGTCTCGCCCTGGGTGGCGCAGCCCGGAATGGCCGGGACTTCGGCCCAGTAGCCGCCTTCTTCCGCCTCGTGAACGATCGCCTTGAGTTTCATGGACCGAACTCCTTCAGCGGAACATAGTGGTCGGCCACGGGATTGCAATAAATTACGTCACGGCGCCCCGGGCTATTCCAGTCCTCGAGCCCGGGCGCCTGGCAGAAATCCTTGAGAAACGATTGCGACTGCGAGCGTTCGCCGCCGCTCGCGCCCTGCCATTTTGCGATGAATGCGTCGATCCCGCCGGCCATCGTCTGACGTTAGGCGATTTGCGAATTGGCGGGAAGGTCAAGGGCCCGCCTCATCGTCACGCAAGGCCGTCGCCAGTTCCGGGATCTTGATGCTGACGATATTCCAGAGGATGTCGTCATCGATGCCGAAATAGGCGTGGGCAAGAATATCGCGGAATCCGGAAATACGCCGCCAGTCGACCTGCGGCCGCCGCGCCCGTTCCTTTGCCGGGATTCGCTTGGCCGCTTCGCCGATGATTTCAAGATTGCGTAAAACGGCATCGCGCGTCTTTTCGTCGGCCGAGAAGGCGGCTTGGGTCATCCCGGCGGTGTAGCGGACAACCTTGGCGACCGCATCCCGCATGTCGGCGAGATACAGCCGCCATTCACGCGACACGGACAGCGTCTCGTTCGATTTTGTCGCGCAGTTCGGGTCGTATCGCCCGTTCGGTTACCAGATCGACGCGGGTGCCGAGCGCATCTTCAAGAAGCTGCTTCAGATCCATAAACTGATCGAAACTCGGCGCGGTCCTGAACCTGACGACAAAATCGACGTCGCTTCGCGGCTTGGCCTTATCGCGCGCCGCCGAACCGAAGAGATGCAAGGACTCAACGTTCAACGCGGCGAGCGGCTGGCGCTGCGAATTGATGAGGGCGAGTATTTCGTGACGCTTCATTTCGTCCGGAACATAGAATGCTTCGTGCCGAACGCAACGGTTTCGGTTACGAAATCCGGCGTCGCCTGAAGTATCCGGGCGGGGTGAAACTCGCGCGACAGCCTCTTCCCGGACCCGATTTGTTCTAGTATGCATATCCTGAACACCACCGCACGAACAGCAAAGGTCCAACCCGCATGAGCAAAGCCACCCCCTTCCCCGGCTTGACGCCCGCCAGGTGTGACGAGATCCAGGCTGAGATGCTGGAGGCCTGCAGAAAGGTCGTCGCCGGGCACGGACTGGCGGTCGAAAGCCTTGGCTGGCAGCGCCTCGAGGCCGGCATCTCCTTCGTGCCCGCGTTTCGTGTGAGCATCGCCAGGCCGGACGGCAAGCCCGTCAATCTGGAGAAGGAGATCTTCGCCATGGCGGCCGAGCATTTCGGCTTGAAACCGACCGATCTCGACCGCGAATTCATCGATCGCGGCGAGCGCTACAGGATCGTCGGTATCGATCCGCGGCGGCCCAAATACCCGATTTCCGTTGAGCGCATGTCCGATCGCCGCACCTACAAGTTCCCCGCCGGCGAAGTGGTCAGGCTGCTCAAGGGCTAGGCAAGCCCGAAGCCCGCAGCGCTATCGTCGGAGATGTACCATCTCGGTCAACTCGCGTTCCGGTAGCAACGTTCTTTCATTCTGCAGAACGACGAAATGAACGCCCGTTCAAAATAATTGCGCGCACTGAAATCGCCAAAACCGTGTCGCTAAGAATGCGAAAAAGGGAGGTCAAAAGACGCGAAAATGACCCCCCGAATGCGGCCTCAGAACATCTTCTGCGTCGCGTCCGCCGCCGGCGGAACGGGCGCCGAGGAGCCGGTCACCGGGATCGCCTCGAACTGCCGGTGGATCGCCGCCACCCAGTCCTTCGCCCTTTGCGTGAGCTTCCGGTCATCGGTCTGGAAGCGCCCGCGCGACACCAGGATGCCCATATCCGCGCCGTGATAGCGATAGTCGCCGGCCGAGTAGACGCGCAGGTAGAAGGCCTCGTTCTCATCCGAGACCAGGAACCAATCTATTGATTTCCTTACGAGTTTTATCTCGCCCTTGGCGTCGATCCGCCAGATGCCGGAGGCCGGCGCCTTGGTGATCATCTCCACCCGGTCGACCGGGTATTTGAGGATGAGCTGGCTCCAATTGTCGAACTCGCTCCACCGGTCCTGGATGCGCGAAAGGTCGAGTTCCCAGTCGACATCCATGAATTCAAGCATGTGGAACAGATAGAGAGGGCAGCCGCCATAGGTCGAGGTGATGAGATTGGTCATCGGCGAGGCGCCGGAAACGCGCGGGTTGATCTCGCCCAGATAAACTTCGCGGCTCTCCGTATCTATCAGAAAATCCATGCAAAAAGCGCCTTTGTAGCCGGCCTTGTAGAGCCGGTCGCCGAGCTTTTGCGCCATTTTGAGAACTGCCTTCCGCTCCTTCTCGAAGCCGCCGACGAACACGTCATTGCCGCACCAGCCGCCCCTATACGGGGTCACTTCGGCAAAGCCCGTGATGTCGGTCTGCATCGGCCCGACGAGGGTGCCATGCCGCGTCGCGACCGCCTCGAGCGTTCCCGGCAAGTGCTTGATCCGCCGCATGATTTTGAGCTCTTCTGTCGAGAGCGTGGCGGCGTTCCTGGCGAAATCGGCGGCCGACTTGACGAAGAAGGTGGTGCGGCCGGAATCGCCGTACGGCGTCTGGACGACCAGATCCTTGCCCAGCTTGGC
>JAEUMG010000368.1 GCA_016793355.1 Hyphomicrobiales bacterium | reverse complement strand
CGCGGAATGTTCGGCACCGGATGGGGAAGAAGCGTGGCGCGGATCGGGCCTTTCTTGCCGCCCCAGAAGGGACGCGTTCCCAGGATGAGCCTGTCGAGAGTGGTGGCAAAGAAAAGCAGATGCGAGCCCGACGCCCTGACGGTGTCATCGCCATGGATCGTCATTGCATAAGGCCGGTCGATCCGATTGGGGTCGTTTGAATCGGCCTTCCTGAAGAGCGACCTGGCGATTGCCGCGGCCAGCGTGGCGAAGGTGGCGAAGTCGCCCTTGAGACCGGCCTTGTGAACAACCTCCTGGCAGAACTTCGTGGCCTTCCATACAGCGCCGGTGCCGAGAAACATGCCGTGGCGCGGCCGGCCATCGCGCGGATTGACAACGCGCAAGGTCGGACGGGTGCGTTTCTCGCGGGCCGCCGGATCGAGGATGAAGGCCGCCTGCCGGCGCAGGTTTTTTCGCCGGAAGCCCAGATCGGCGGCGGTCATGTTGGTGGTACCGTGCGGCAGGAGCGCGAGGTGAGGGAGCGTCTTGAAGAGATTGCGCTCGGCAATCTGCGTCTGGATTTCCTGGATCGTGCCGTCGCCGGAACTGATGAAGAGATCGGTCACGCCGGCCGCGGCGCAATCGGCAAGTGCCGAATCGATCTGGTGGAAGTCCTCCAGCACGTGGACTCTAACGCCGGGCTCCGCTGAAAGCAGGCGGGCGAGTTCCACGCCCTTGTTGTTGCTGCGGCCGGAACGGGGATTGACGATGAGACCGGAGGTCATTCGCTCAGGGTGCGGACCGCGTCATCCACGAGTCAAGGCGGCCGGTCCGCCGCCTGACCGCGAAGGCATGGGCAAGCTGTATCCCATGCAGGAGGAGGCAGAGGACCGTCCAGATCGCGACCGCGATCAGGCCGAGATCGGGGCGGCCGAACAGAACAGAGACCGTGAGTATGACGAGGTTGGAATTGCGCCTGGCGGTGATCTGGCGGAACAGCGTGTCGATGGGGCGCCAGATGTGGATCTCGAGGCCGAGCCATTTGATGGCAATGCCTTCCATGATCCGCTGCAGGATGTAGCCGCCGAGTATGGCGATCATCACTACCCAGAATGTCGTGTCGCTCCAGACGATGCCGATGGTCGCGAGGCCCAGAGCCCAAGCCGCATACCAGAAGGGTGGATGGATGAGGTCGATGCCATGGTCGAGAATATCGCCCCATTTTGACGAGGTGAGCGTGGTGCGCGCGAGCTTGCCGTCGACTGTATCGAGAAAGGTCATGAGCCAGGCGCCGGCCAGTCCCCAGCCGTAATGGCCTTCGAGAAACAGCCAGAAGACGACGAAGACCAAGGCCGTGGCGACGAGCGTCACCATGTTGGGCGTCACGCCGAGCGGCGCAAGGAAGCGGGTCGTGTAATAGGCGGGGACCGGCCAGAGATGCTTGGTCACGACGTCGGTCGCCCCCTTGTAGGTGCCCATGAACATGCGCCAGGCGATATCGTCAATGCGCTGCCTGTCGGCACGGACCGCATAGGGCGTCTCGCGCTTGCGCAGCGACTTCCAGAAATCGGCCTTCAGCGCCGAAGGCGTGCTCGCCGTGAACGGGCCGCCGGGACTCCCCGAGAGGCTGGCGATCGCGGCAGCGGCAGTTCCCGGGGCGGCATGAATGGCGAGCGGCTGTGACGCGCCGAAGCCTTCGCTCATGAGCATCAGCCCCGGCCGTTCGCGCAGAACCGCGATCAGGGGCGCGTCGATCACGGAATCCGCGCGCACGACGATGACCGGACCTTCGCGGCGTGGCGCATCGGCCTCGCTCAAGACGTCAGTGATTCCGGCCTGTGCAAACTGGCGCTTCAATCGCTCGGCAAGATTCGAGCCCCAGAGAGCCAGGTCCGTCGTCCCGCAAATGCAGAGCGCGAGCGGCATCGCTTCGGGTGACATGTCAGGGCGGGCGAGCATCGGGAGTGGCGTGGCGTTGCGCTTCGCTGAGGGGGGATGTGAGGTTGGGCTCTTGTGGTACCGGAAAGGGCGTTTCGTCAACCACTTCTCAGGTTCGTTCCGTACTCATGGTCAAGGCGGTAGCAATGGCGGCGAAGCCCAGTAGCGGCGCCCAGGCCGCCATCCAGGGTGCGACGAAGCCAAGCTCTCCCATGGTCAGCGAGATTCCATCGATGACGAAAAACAGAAAGCCCAGGCCGACACCCGCCGCGAACAGGGCGCCTATGCCGCCGCCACGCCGGAAACGCGCGGCAAGCGGCACGCAGATGGCGATCATGATGAGGGCGGCGACGAACAGGCTGATCCGCTTGTGCCACCAGGTCTGGTAGACCCATACGGGTCTGATGCCGAAACCGGCGTTCTCGATGAAATAATTGAGATCGGCAATCGACATTTCCTCCGGATCGCCGGAGCGCGCGCCGGCCGCCGCCGGCTTCATCGAGCCTGAATAAACGAGCGATGCGAGCTTCACCGGCTTCAGATTCTCGCGGTAGTAAATGATGACGTCGGACATCTGCCAGCGGCCGTCGGTCAGCGTGGCGCTCTTGGCGAAGACCTGCTCGCGCAGGAGCCCGTTGTCGTCGCGACGGAAGACGATCACGTCCTCGAGTTGGGTCGCCTGCGCATTGGCGCTGGCGGCGCGCAGGATGTCCGAGCCGGCGCGCATCCAGATCGGGTCGCGCTCGCCGATCTTGAGTCGCTTCTCGCCATAATCGCCAATGCCGATTTCGCGCAGCGTTGGCGCGACGTAGGGGACGGCCCGGTCGTTGATGAGGAAGTACAGGGCACCGATGGCAAGCGCCAGGGGGAGCAGCAGCCCCATCATGCGCAAAGGCGAAACTCCCGCCGCCCACATTGCCACGGTTTCATTGCGGTAACTGAGCTCGGTCAGCGTCAGGAGCAGGGCAAGCAGCACGCTGATCGGCAGAAAGGTCGACAATATGCCCGGGGCTCGCAGCAGCATGTAATAGACAATCGCGGTGGGCTCGTTGCCGAACACCTGCAGGATTTCGTTGGCATAGGTGACGGCATCGAGGGTCAGGACAAAGATCGAGATACCGATCAGGATGAACAGGAACCGGATAAGAATCATCCGGGTGAGCATGCGGCCGATGGTCTTCATGCGCGCGCTCCGAAGCCCAAACGCTTGACCAGACTGAGCCAACCGGCATTGGTCAATGCGGACAAGCGGTCGATGGCATTGTCGAGACGATCCGCTTTCAGGACAAAGGCGGCGAGCCAGAAGCGCCAGGCGGCAAAGGCCGTCACCGCGGCAAATGGCAGCCAGATGGTGAGGTAGGGTGAGGCGCCGCTGGTTCGTGTCGCGACCGCGCCCTGTTCGATGACCTCATGGACCACAACCAGAATGACGAGCGCCAACCCGAATCGATAGGCGCGCTGCCCGCGCCCGCGCCCGATTGCAAAAGGAACGGCAAGGAAGGGCAGCATGAGCAAGGTCAGCATGTCGACCAGGCGCTTGTGAAACTCGGCGCGCATCTGGTCCTTGGTAGAACGCTTGGGCGGCGTGTCGAGCTGCTGCCAGAGTTCGATTATGGTCAGTTCGCGCTCGTCATCGCCGCGCGGTCGAAAGACGGTGTCGGTCACCTTGCCGAGCGGCGTCTCGGCCTCGACAAAATTCGAGACCACGGCGGTGGGCGGCTCGGGGGTCGTACCGCCGAAGGGCCAGCGGTCCAGCTTTAACCGATGGCCGTCTTCAAGCCGCAGCACCGGACGCCGTTCGCCGGGAACTTCAATCAGTCTGCCATGGGTCGCCGTCACCGTCTCGGAACCGGCCGGGCCGCGATAGTCGAAAAGGAATATGCGTTCGAATTTGTTGGTGCTGCGCTCAAGCTTGTCGATGATGAAGGTGCGCGTGCCGGCCTGCATGAAGACGCCTTCCTCGGCGAGATAGAAGACGTCAATGTTGCGCACATCGAACAGCACGGACCGATAGGCATAGCGCGTGTGCGGCTGCGCCCAACCGATAATGAAGATAGAAATGAGCGTCAGCGCCAGCGACAGCAGAACGACCGGACGAGTCAGCCGGCTGACGCCGATGCCGGAGGCCATGAAGGCGGCGAGCTCGCTGTCCTTGGAGAGCTTGTTGAAGCCGAAGAGCAGGCCGAGGAACAATGCCGCCGGCACCGCGAGGCCCAGATAGTGCGGCACCAGATAGGCAAGCAGTTCGAAGACAACCGCGAAAGAGTTCTTCTTGCCGAGAATGGTGTCGAGAAGGCGCACCATGCGCTCGGCCAGGAGTACCAGCAGTCCGATCGCCATGGCGCCCGCCAGCGGCTTTATCACCGACCGCAGCACATAGGTGTCGACAATGCGCATTATTCGGCCGCCCGCAGTCGATCCCAGCGGGTCCGCAGGGCTTCGGCAAGGCCTGCCCGCTGCGGACCATCAAGTACTACGGCCGAGGCGAGATCCGGCGGTCCGGGCCAGCCCTTGTCCGCGAGGATCAGCGTCAAAAAATCCCGCTTTCCCTGGTAGCGCGGGATGACATGAAAATGGACGTGCGGATCGACCATCATCAGCATCAGATAGTTGATCCGCTCATATCTTACAAAGTCGCTCAGAACCGTCTCGATATCACGCGTGGCCCGGCCCAATTCCGCATAGGCTCCGCCCGGCAGGGCGGAGAAAGCGCGCGCCTCGCTCTTTGCGCCCAGAATCAGGGAACCAAGCGTGGGTTGCGCGGGGCGCAGGAGTACCCGCCAATGGGTGTAGTCCGCAAGCCGGGTTTCGGGGTCGCCAAATTTGGCGAGGGTAGCATTCGACATAATGCAGTTTACCGCACCCAATGAGGCGCCGAAAGGGCGCTTGGCGTCAATTCGTCAGGACGAATTCGGCTTCAGTTTCAAAAGCTTGTGTGCTCTGATTCCATGTCCTGACGATGGTCTCGTTGAGCCATTCGCCGTCCTGGCGGCGAATGCGGTAAAGATGCCAGGCGGCCGGCGGCATGCCTTTATGGGCCAGGGCCGAGCCTGACGAGACGCCGACGATATGGGCTGTACCATGCCTGGTCTTGAGGTCGGTGCGCATATGCACATGATTGTGGCCATGAAGAACGAGTTCGACGCCTTCGTGCTCTAACACCTGCTTGAGATGCGTGCTGTCGCTCAGGGCTTTTCGATCATGAGCCTGCCCCGGCAAGGGCGGGTGGTGGATGAGGAGAATGCGATAAAAACCCTTCTGGCGGAGCTCGCCTAGGATATGCGCCAGGGCTTCGATCTGTTCGCGGCCGAGGGAGCCGCCGGCGCGGCGGAGAGATTGCGGCAGTGCGGTTGACGTTCCGATCAGGGCAATGTTGCGACGTTGCCGCACGAAGGGAAAAATGGCGGCGTTTTCGACCGAGTGGCGCGCACCGGGCATGCGCATCTCGCCGGTCATGTAGTCGGCCCACAGGCCCATGCCCTTTTCCCAGCCCACACCGACATAAGCGTCGTGGTTGCCCGGGACCAGGGTGATCCAATCGGCATTGCCGAAACCCTTGAGCCAGGTGGCGGCGTTGTGGAATTCGCCGGGCAGGGCGATGTTGACCAGATCGCCGGTCAAGGCGACGTGGTCGGGCGCATGGCGGGTAATGTCTTCAGTCAGCGCCGCGAGGACCCGGGGATCGTGAATCTTGCGGCGCCTGAGCCGCCACGAGAGATAGCCGATCGCACGTTTGCTGAAATAGGCATTCCAGCTCTCCGCCTTGGGAAGGGGACCCAGATGGAGGTCGGAAATGTGGGCAAGTGTGAACATAATCGGCTTGGAGGTCCGGTCGTTGACTTCACTATGATCGGGTGCGATGGGACCGCGTCATTACGCTGATAGCATTCGAAGGTTCAAGTCTCGTGAAAGTCGTGATTCTGGGCGCCGGCCAGGGCAAGCGTCTTCTGCCACTGACAAGCGACATACCCAAGGCGCTTCTGGACATCGGCGGCAAGTCGCTCATCGAACGGCAGATCGATGCATTTGCCACCTGCGGGGTCAGGGAATACCTCGTCGTCACGGGCTATGCGGCAGGGCTGATGGAGTCGGCCTTGGCGTCAATCGCACAAGCGCGTGGCGTTTCGGTGAAGACCATTTTCAACCCGTTCTACGCGGTCGCCGACAATCTCGCGAGCTGCTGGATGGCGCGAGGCGAGATGACGGGGGATTTCGTCCAGCTCAATGGCGACACCTTGTTTCGCGCCGACCTCGCGGCGCGCATGCTGGCGGCGCCCCTTGCCCCGGTCACCGTGGCGATCAACCACAAGGAGCGTTACGACGCCGACGACATGAAAGTCATGTCGGACGCCGGGCGATTGACGGAAATCGGCAAGACATTGCCGCCTGAAACTGTCGATGCCGAGGCCATCGGTATCTACTCTTTCCGCGACACCGGGCCTAAGGCCTATGTCGACGTGCTGGAGGCCTCGATGCGCGAGCCGCAAGGGCTCAAGCAATGGTTTCCCTCGGCGGTCGGCCGGCTCGCCAAGACTGTCGAAGTACGCACCCTGGCCGTTGACGGATTCGAGTGGTGCGAAGTCGACTTTCCGGTCGACCTGCAGCATGCTCGCCAGCTTGTCGCTTACTGGTGAGCGGCGCGCTTTCTCAGGATCAGTTCCGCCAGATCCTTGTCGACAGGCTTGTCAACATCCACCGCAGCGTCAGCGAATGGCAGAAGAACGGGCCGCGCGACAATCCCCAAGCGCTGCGATGCGACTGCGAAGGCGCGCTGAAGATTTATCTTGCCCGTAAAGAACTCCAAAATGGCCTTTGTCCCGAATGCGGCGAAGAGACGCCACGGCTTCTTGCGCAATGGCTCGAGATAGTGCCAGAACTCGACTGCCTTGATTGCTTCGGCAGTGCGAAGGCCAAAGAGGTTGCAGCCCGAGACGCGGTCATTGCCGAAGCGCAGAAAGGTGCGGCGCGCGTCAGGGTAGGCGGTAAGAATTGTCTCCGCGCTTGCCAGTCCGACTGTGAGGTCGGCGGGAGCGGCGGTTGAGCCGGCAATGAAGCTGTCGATCATTGGCGCGGTCAGGAGCGGGTGATCGGCCGTGGTCAGCAATATTGGATAATCGCCATCCGAACGCGAGAGCAAGGCGCAGACAGTGCGCGCCGCCGATTCAGCGGTTGGTACGAATTCGACCTTCGATACGGCGTCGCCCAGCGCCTCCCGACCGACGGCACGGTCATCGATCGCAACAGAGATGGTGCTGATCGAAGGATGGCCGGCCAGCGTGTCCACCACCCGCCGCAACATCGGAATGCCGGCAATCTCGACGAGGCACTTGTGACTGACGCCATGGGCCGCCGCCATCGGATCGCTCGGCCCCCGCCCGGCGGCCAGGACTATGACCCGCCACTTCATATCAGGCGAAATCCTTTTCGTAGATGCGATAAATCTTGTAGGGCGTCGCGCCGAGCTGCTCGATCAGCCGGCGCATCGGCACGTTGTCTTCCAGAATCCACGACAGTTCCGCGCGCCTGGTGCCCCTGGCCAGATGATAGGAGCGTACCGCATCGATGACCGCCATGGCGAGCGCGGCACCCTGCGGCGTGCCGTGATATTTGCGCAAGACCCCCATCAGCGGCATTCGGACGGCCTTCGGTGGTGCACTGAACAGGCGGTACAGGAGCCTGGCCCAGCCGAAGGGGAGGAGTCTGCCGTTCAGGTCCCTGATCCAGTCGTTTATATCGGGAAGCGTGACCGCCATCGCAGCGGGTTCGCCGTGATAGTCCGCGATGGCGATGTAGCCTTCCGCCACCAGGAATTTGAGGATCTTGCCGAGAGCGGCAATTTCCTCGTTCGTCATCGGGACAAAGCCCCAATTCTCCGACCAGGCGTCGTTGAAGATCCCGATGATGATCGGGAGATCGCGATCGAGATGCTTCTTGCTGATCGGCCTGACAGAGAGCTCGCCTGAGGCCCTTGCCTTTTCGACCATGGCCTGGAGGCTGCGCGGCAAGCGCTGCAATCCGTCGTAGTCATAGGCGATGACGTCCTTCGCCTTGGCGTAGCCCAGGGCTTCGATGCGGGTTTGATAGTAGGGGCGAGCGTGACCCATCATGATCGCAGGCGGACGCTCGAAGCCGGAAATCAGCAACCCCATCTCATCATTGATGGAAAAGCTGAATGGGCCCTGTACGCGCTTCATGCCGCGTTGGCGGAGCCAGGCTTCGGCGGCGCCCAGGAGAGCACCGAAGACATCAGCATTGTCGGGCGCTTCCAGAAAACCGAACTGGCCGGTGGCGTCGGCAAAACGGTCAAGGTGCAGCTTGTCGATCTGGGCTGAAACCCGGCCGACAGGGCGGCCATCCTCATGAGCCACGAATAACTGTGCCTGTGCATGGAGGAAATAGGGGTTTTTCCCGGGGTCGAGATGCTCCCGGCGCTCAAGGAAAAGGGGTGCGATCCAGTTCGGATCACCGGCGTAGAGCGGGAAAGGCACATTCAGGAAATCCTGAATGCCCTTGCGATCGGACACAGGGCGAATCTCGAGCGAGGGCGCCACCGGCTCTCCTACTGCGCCGCCTCGGGATGGCGGGCAAAGTCCAGGCTGGTGACGCGCCCGTTGGCGACGAGATAGAGCCGGTTGGCGATCTGGCTCCAGGCCGGGCGGTGGGTGATTGCGACGATAGTGTAGCGGCCGCGCAACGAAGAGATGTTGCGGCATATTTCTGCTTCCGTCTCGGGGTCGAGCGCGCTTGTGACTTCATCAAGCACCAGCACCGCAGGTTCGATGACCAGGGCACGGGCAATCGAAATGCGCTGGCGCTGGCCACCCGACAGTTTACCGCCCATGGAGCCGACATCGGTGGCGAGGCCGTCCGGCAATGAGGCGACGAAGTCGCCGGCGCCCGCCTGGGCCAGGGCATCGAGAATGCGTTCGTCACGGATCGTCTCGTCGCCGAGCGTCACATTCTCGCGGATGCTGCCATGCAGCAGGTTCAGCTCCTGCGGCACATAGCCGATCATGCTGCGCCAGGCCTTGATGTCGATGTCGCGCAGATTGACGCCGTCAACCGTGATGTCGCCGGCCTGCGGCGTATGAAGCCCGCAGAGAAGATCGATGATGGTCGTCTTGCCGCTCCCCGATATCCCCTGCAGCACCGTAATCTCGCGCGCAGGGATATCGAAACTTACGTCGTGGATGACCGGCAGATCGCCATAGGCAAAGCTCACATGTTCGAAATGGCATCCTGCCTCAATAGTCGGCCGGATCGTGCCGGTATGGCGCTCCGAATTGGCGCGTGCTTCCTCCATCAGATCGATGACGCGCCAATAAGCTCCTTCTACCTCAACCGCACCCTGCAGCGTCTTTTGCGTCTTGTTGGTGATGTTCACGAGCTGGTAGAAGACGAGGCCCATGATCATCAGTTCGGCGAGCGGGAAGTTCCAGTAATAGACTGCCGCATAGAGCGCACCGCCGATGATGACGGCGGTCAGCGCGACGCTGCCATGGGTCAGCCCGGCACGGCCAAGCTCCTTCTTGAGCAGTGCCCTGCGTAGCGACTTGATCTTGTTGCTCGTCGATTCGAGAACCGAATTAAAGCGGTTCATCGTCTTGATCGGCTTCACATTGCCGATCACGTCGGTGACGAGCACGGTCAAATCCGAGATGCGGCGCAGTTGCCGTTTGCCGGCCCGGCCGGAAGTTCTGACGATCCGCGAAAGCACGAGCGCGATGAACACGCTGATGCCGATGCCGATGAGCCCGAGCTTCCAGTTTATGAAGATCGCGACCAGCGCATAGGTGACATTCTGGACGAGGCTTGCGGCGAAGGCGGCGGAGGAGGAATAGGCATCGGCGGCACGCGCCGCGTCGTTACTGATGGCGTTGGCGATCGCGCCAAGCTTCTTGTCGGCATAATAGCTCCACCGTGCGCGGAAAAGGGCATCGAAGAGGCCGACGCGCAACCGCGTGGCAAGCCGCGATACCGTCCAGCCGGTATAGGCGAGGGCCGAGAAGCCGAGGATGCTTTTCAAAACAAGCGCGATGACGATGACGATGATGAAATTGCCGATAGTAGGCGCGATGCCGAGAAATTCGAAGGAGCCGTAGACTGCACGAGTCACCGGCGAGGAGGACGCCTGGTCGCCGGTCAATGTCGAGAGCGCCGGCAGGAGCGTGCCGACGCCGACGGCCTCGGAGAGTGCGGCGAGCAGCAGGCAGGCAAGGACCAGATAGGGCCTCGTGCCTTCGGCGCCGAAAAAGAGCTTGAGAACCTTGATCATGCATCAGGCCGCCGCGAAACCGGCGGATCCGAATCGCGCCTCGGGGCGCAGCGAACCATCCAACATCGCGGCACACCTAGCAAACCGCGCCGGCTTCCGCCATCCTTGGCTTGCCATGCCGAAAGCGGCTCTTTTTAGAATGGTTTCGCGCCTTGCGCTGCATCCCTGGTTCAGGTTGACGCGCGGGACGACATTGGGCGTGCGGGCGGTGGTGATCGACGGCAAGGGCAGGGTGCTGCTTGTCCAGCACAGCTACGCCCCGGGATGGATTTTGCCAGGGGGCGGGGTCGAGCGCGGCGAAACGGCCTATGATGCGGTCCGTCGCGAGCTGCATGAGGAGGCGGGCATCGTTATCGTGGGGGAGCCGGTGCTTCACGGCCTGTTCGCCAATCACGAGCAATTCAAGGGCGATCATCTTGCCTGTTTCCTGGTGCGCCGATACCGCGAGGAGCCCTTTGCGCCGTCGCGGGAAATCGCCGCGGCCCGGTTTTTCGCGCCGGCTGAGTTTCCGGCGCGCACGACCGGGGGAACCAGGCGGCGCGTCGCCGAAATCCTTGACGGGACCCCGGTTACGCCCGACTGGTAGATCGGCCATTTACCAAACGTCGCGCCTGTGATATGCACCGCGCCCTGATGAACCAGGCCCCTGCCATATCCGTGGTCTCGACCGCGCAGCGACGACGAGCCTGACGGCGCGCTTTGCCGCGCCCGCGTTTTGTCGCCCCGGGCCGTTTTTCCATTCCAGAAGTCAGTTCTTTGCGCGCGAGCCCGGTCATTTCCTGACCACATGATTTCGCAGGTTGCTCCCATGAATTCCAATGCCTTCAGCGTCGAGGAAACGACGCATGCCGATGCCGAAGCCGTCGAAACGCTGCTTGACCTATCCTTCGGCCTGTCACGGCGCGCCAAGTCCTCCTACCGGCTGCGGGAGGGGAACACGGCCATTCCCGGCCTGTCGCTGGTGGTCCGCGATGCGGAGGTTGGCCTTTCGGGCACGATCAGTTTCTGGCCGCTGAAGATCGGCGAGGCCGGCACCGATGCCGTGCTGCTCGGACCGCTCGCGGTTCACCCGCTTCGGCAAAATCTCGGCATCGGACTGGCGCTGATGCGGGAAGGGATCGCACGGGCGGAAAAGCGCGGCCACAAACTTATGCTGCTGGTCGGCGATGCGCCCTATTATGCGCGGGTCGGCTTCCGGAAGCTTCCCCATGACCTGCTCCTGATGCCCGGCCCGGTCGATCCCGACCGGTTCCTTTATCTCGAACTCGAACCGGGCGCACTCGACCCCGCCCGGGGCTTGGTCTTGCCGCCGCATCGCTTCAGGGAAAAAACGGCGCGGTCCAGCCGGTCCGCAAGCCCGGGCGTGGAACTGGTCGCGCTACAGGCTTAGCGGCCCTCGCGGCGCCACATGGCACAGATGGCGAGCAGCAGCAGGCCGAGGGCGGCGAGCGTCGAAAAGAAGGAAATCTCCCGCAGCGAGCGCACACGATAGACGTCGTTTTCCTTTAGGCCGAGCCAGCCCGAACCTGCCATCTGCCGTCCGGCCGGCACTTTCAGGATGCGCGGCAGCCCGTCGCGATCGGCAAGCCAGAAAGTGCCGCCGCCGGTCGCCTGGGCGACGGGCGCAAGCCTGGCGGCTGTGGCGACGATATCGGCAGTTTCCTTGGGATCGGCATGGCCGGCGACGGCGACGGCTTCCAGCGTGCCGTCGCTCAGGCGATGCAGCCCGGCTTCCTTTATCTCGACGCGGCCGGTCCAGAAGCCCGGCGACTGCTCGGCCAAGGTTACGGTCTCGGTCTTGCCGGATGGCAGCGTCACGGTGACGGGCGAGACCTGATCGGTAATGGTGCGCCGCTCGATGACGAGATTGCGGTCGTCCTGGCGCCCGGTGAGATGCTCCTCCTCGAGATCGGGCTCCTTCATCAGCCAGTGAGCGAGGCGGCGCAGCAGTTCGGTTTGCGGGCCGCCGCCCTCATAGCCGCGCGCCCACAGCCAGCCGTGATCGGAGAGAAGAAGGGCGACGCGGCCTTCGCCCTCGCGCGACAGCACGAGGAGCGGCTTGTCGTCCGGTCCCGACATCACGGTTTCGCCGCGCTCGGGCGTCGCGTCGACAAGGCGGAACCAGCGGCCCCAGCGCGGCTCGGTGTCGGCGGCGCCGGGCAGGTCTGCGGTCACCGGATGGCGCTTGCCGATCGTCGTCACCTGCGGGCGGAACGGCGTCTCGGTGAGTTCGCCGGTCGGAACAGCCGCCAGCACATCGCCGAGCGGAGTATTGTACAAGCCGCCGACAGAGGCGTAGTCGGGGCCCGCGGCGATCAGCACCGCCCCGCCCTTGGTGACATAATCGGCGACATTCGCCAGATACGCCATCGGCAATACGCCCTGGCGGCGATAGCGGTCGAAGATGATGAGGTCGAACTCGTCGAGCTTGTCGACGAAGAGCTCGCGCGTCGGGAAGGCGATCAGCGACAATTCCTTGATCGGCGTTCCGTCCTGCTTCTCCGGGGGGCGCAGGATGGTGAAATGCACGAGATCGACGGAGGCGTCGGCCTTGAGCAGGTTACGCCAGGTGCGCTCGCCGGGATGAGGCTCGCCGGAAACGAGGAGCACGCGCAGCCTGTCCCGCACGCCCTCGATCACCGCAATCGCGCGATTGTTCTGAAGTGCGATCTCACCTTCGAGCGGCTCGGTGACGATCTCGGCAATGTTCTGGCCGCCATGGCCGATCATCACCGGCAATTCGATCGACTGTGCCGTCTGCACCGTGACGGTGACCGGATCGGCGCTGCCGACCCGCACGGTAACGCTCGCCCGGCCATTGCCACCGGCGGTGTCGTCGATGCGGAACCTGATGGTCTGTTCCTTACCGACAATGCCAAAGCGCGGCGCCGATTCAATCACGATGCGGCGGTCGCGCTCGTCGCGCTCACCGGTGATCAGCGCATGCACGGGGGCGTTGAAGCCAAGCCGGTCGAGCCGTTCGGGAATGTCATGAACCTGGCCATCGGTGACCATGATCGCGCCGGCGAAGCGTTCGGGCGGAACATCGGCGAGCGCCTGGTCGAGGCTTGAGAATAGGCGTGTCCCGTCTTCTTCCGCCGTCAAGCCGGAACGGGCTGTCACGATGCGCAGTTCGGTATTGCCCAACTGGCCAATGGCATCCTTCAGGTCTCTCTCGGCCTCGCCGGTCTGAACGAGCCGATTGCCGTAATCCTGGCTCTGGCTCCTGTCGATCACGGCCACGGCGATATCGGCAAGCGGCTCGCGGTCCTCCTGCCGCATCACCGGATTGATGAGGGCCGCGGCGAGGATCGCCAGAGTGAGCAGGCGCAATGGCCAGCCGGGCAGGCGCGAATAGGCATTGATGGCAATGAGGACCAGACCGAGGCCGGCGAGCGCAGCGATCCACCAGAGCGGAACGACGGGATCGATGCTGAAATCGAGGTTCATGCGCGCTCCTATTGCCCCAGTCTTTCAAGGAGCGCCGGTACATGCACCTGGTCGGCCTTGTAGTTGCCGGTCAGCGCATACATGACGATGTTGATGCCGGAGCGATAGGAAAGCTCGCGCTGGCGCTCGCCGCCGGGAACGGTCGCGTAGAGCGGCCGGCCGCTATCGTCGATGGCCCACGCCGCGGCAAAATCATTCGACCCGATCATGATCGAGGACACCCCGTCGGCATTGCCGCTTCCGGCCTGGGCATCGCTGCGCTCGACCCACAATTCGCCCAGATCGTAGCGGCCGGGGAAGTTCTGCAGGAGATAGAACGCCTTGGTCAGCACATGATCCGGCGGCACGGGCTCGAGAGCCGGGATATCGAGTTTCGCCAGGATGCGGCGCAAGGCCTCGACGGTCGGGCTCGCGGCGCCGGTCATGGCACCGAAATCGGCGCCGTCCTCGCGCGTATCGAACAGAATCGTACCGCCATTCTTCATGTAGGTGTCGATCTTGGCGAGGGCGGCAGGCGAAGGCTCGGCGGCATTGGCGACCACCGGCCAGTAGAGGAGCGGAAAGAAAACGATCTCATCCTTCTCGATATCGACTCCGACCGGCTCGCCAGGCTCGACGGAGGTTCGCTGAAGGAGCGCCACGCCCAGGCCCTTTAGTCCGGCAAGGCTCACATTGTCGATGTCGGAATCGCCGGTCAGCACATAGGCAAGGCGCGTCTGCAAGGTATTGTCGAGAGCAAACTGCAGCTCTTGTTCGCTAGGCCCCGTCTGCGCGCGGGCATCCGATACGGGATTGCCCGCCGCCCCAAGCACGAGAAGAACCGCCGCCGCGGTGGTTGTTACCTGCCGCCAGCGTCCCGACACGAAGAGGGCGGCGGCGCAGTCGAGCAGGAACAGCACAAAGGCTGCGAGGAACAGCCAGCGGGCCAGGTCGAGTGCCGGCGCGGGGGTGAGATCGCGCAGCGAGACCCCGGCTGGCATGGCTCCGATGAGCGGCAGGCTGTCGCCCTGACGGGCCAGATTGATGGCCCGCTCGCTGCTGCCCCGGCGGTAGAGGCCTGCGGGATGTTCGGGGGTTGGCGTCAGGCGATCGATTGCGCCGGCCGCCACGGGACGCGAATCGGGGGTCGGATCGATGAGATCGCCGGTGCCGGCGAGCATGCGATGCGGCGCGAAGGCGGCACTGGCCTCGGTGGCCGCGGCGCCACCCGTGGCACCGCCGCCGGCGCCCGGGGCCAGATCGACGATCCGCCGCAGCATGTCCACGAAGAGGCCGGAAAGGGGCAGGTTCGACCAGTCGGCGTTGGCGGTCACATGTACGAGGATGACAAGGCCGTTGCCGTGCTTTCTCGCAGTCACCAATGGAGTGCCGTCCGCCAGCGAAGCCCATACTCTCTGGGGAAGATCGGCATCCGGTTCGGCCAGGACCTGACGTGCCACCTTTACCTGCGGATCGATCGGGAGGCCCGCAAAGGGGCTTTGATCCGGGAAGGGCTGGAGCGGCTGCGGCTCCTGCCAGCTCAGCGCGCTGCCTAGCGAGCGATCGCCCTCGCGCATGGTCACCGGGATCAGATCGTCCTGTCCGCCCGCAAGGCGCGGGCCGGCGAAGCGCAGAAGCACGCCGCCGCCATTCACCCATTGCTCGATCATGTTGCGGCGCTGGCTCGGCAGAACGCCAACATCGGCGAGAACAAGCATCGACAGGCCCGCATCGAGGCGTTCTGCGAGTTCGGGATCGGTCTGCGGCTCGTATATCTCGGCAAAGGGCTCCAGCGCACGCGAAACATAGTAAAGCGGTGAGAGCAGAGGCTGGGCAAGCTCGATGGAAGAACCGGCGACAAGTGCCACCGTCTTGCGCCGCCAGCGGTCGTCAAGAAGGTAAACCGCGGATGCTGCGCGCTCGTCGCGCAGCACGATGCGCTGTGCTTCGTTGCGCAATTCAAGCGGAAGCTCGATTGCGGCTTCGGCGGCGCCGGCGCCCGGCCTGAAGCTGAGGCGCGCATCGGCCAGGCTGCGCCCGTTGGAAGCCAGGGCTTCCACGGTAATGTCTTCGCCGCCGGCGCGCGCCGGGCGCAGGGCCCTGACTTTGATCCTGTTGCCCTCGATGACCGGTGCCACCAGTGCGGCGGGAATTGTCGCTTCATCCGGAATGACGACCTCAACGCCGGCTCGACCGCCGGCGAGTCCGGTCAGTCCGGTGGCAAAGGCCTGTGCCGAACCGTGATCGAGTCCGTCCGAAAGCCACAGGACCTGCAGATTATCGGACTGCCCAAAGGACTGCTCGAGGCGTTGGAGCAGGCCGGGACGGTCGGGATCGAAAGCCTTTGGTTCGAGTGCTGCGGCGGCTTCGCGCGCGTCTTGCGGGGCGACCGGAACAATATCTCCGCCGCGCAGGGTGGGCGATGTCGTGGCAAGTGCCACAGGCCGGCTCTCGCGCTCGGCCAGCGCCAATGTTTCGGCGATCAGTGCCTGGCGGGCCTGCCAGTCCTTGGCCGCCGCCCAGCCGTCGTCAACAACGAGCAGGAGCGGCCCGCTGCCGGCAATGCTGCGCCGGTCGGTCGAATAGAACGGATGCGCGACCGCAAGGATCAAAAGCGTGGCGATCAGCAGGCGCAGGGCCATCAGCCACCACGGCGTATGATCGGCCTGGTCTTCGCGCGAGACGAGCTGAAGCAGAATGCGCAAGGGCGGGAAGCGCAAGGTCTGCGGACGCGGCGGCGTGAAGCGCAGAAGCCACCAGATCACCGGCAATGCCGCCAGGGCTGCAAGGGCCCAAGGGGTCGTGAAGCTTATGGCTTCGAGGAACGGCATGCTCACACCATCCCTGGCGCGGCAACCCGGCTCTTTTCGCCGCCAATCAGGGCATGAAGTGCAAGCAGCAGGGCGAGCGGCGGCGCATCGGTGCGGTGCACCGTAAAGGTCCAGTTCAGACGAAGCGCGAGATCGCGGATCGCGGCGCGCTGCTCCTGAAATTTCTGCTGATAGGCTTCGCGCAAATTTTCTGTCTTGCCGGCAAGAAAGACATCTCTTCCGGTCATGCCGCGGAACTCGATCCGCCCTGCATAGGGCAGCGTTTCCTCGGAGGGATCGACAACCTGCACGAGGTGTCCGGAAACGCCGGCGGCGGCCAGGGTCGAAAGGCTGGCGGCGATCGTTTCCGGCTTTTCGAGGAAGTCGCCCAGCATGAGGACGGTCGAATAGCGGGGGATCCGCACATCAATGGGAAGTCCGCTCGGCGCGTCCTGCTCGAGCAGCCAGCTTGCCATGCGCAGCAGGGTGGTGCGTGAATGGCCTGGCGCGAAGGGACTGCCCAATACCGCGACACGCTCATGGGCGCGCACCGCGAGATTGGCCATGGCGAGGGCGATGAGCTGGGCGCGGTCCCGTTTGGTTGTTTGCGACAGATGCGACTGAAAGCGCATGCTCGCCGACGGAGACGGCCAGACCCACAGGGTGTTTGCCGCCTCCCATTCGTTCTCGCGGATATAGGTGCGGTCGGAGCGTGCCGATTTGTGCCAGTCGATACGTTGCGTCGAATCGCCGAAGGCATAAGGGCGATACTGCCAGAAGGTTTCTCCTGGGCCCGAGCGCTTGCGCCCGTGCACGCCGAGGATCACGGTTGCCGCGATGCGCTGCGCTTCGACGAGTAGCGGCGGCAAGGCGCGCGAAACGTGCTCGGCGCGATCCGAGACTTGAAGGGCGCTGGCGGTGGACATTGAATGATCAGCCGATCGTGCTCTTGAGCCGTTCGATGACGCTCTCGATCGTGTGGCCGTCTGCGCGCGCCGTAAACGAGAGCGCCATGCGATGCTTGAAGACCGGCCCGGCGAGCGCCAGCACGTCGTCGACGGATGGCGAGAGACGGCTGTCGAGAAGCGCGCGGGCGCGGGCGCCGAGCATCAAGGCCTGGCTGGCGCGCGGCGACGGGCCCCAGGCGACGTTCTTATTGATGAACTCATCCGATTCGGGGCCGGGACGCGCCGAGCGCACAAGCTTCAGGATGGCATCGGCGACCTGCTCGCCTACCGGGATGAGGCGCACCAGGCGCTGGGTTGCGAGAAGATCGCTCGTGCTCAGCACGGGCTCCGCCGCCTCCTCGGCAGTTCCGGTCGTTGCGAAGAGCATGCGGCGCTCGGCGTCGAGCGGGGGATAGGGCACGTCGATTTCGAACAGAAAGCGGTCGAGCTGCGCTTCGGGAAGCGGGTAGGTGCCTTCCTGCTCGATCGGGTTCTGGGTCGCGAGAACGTGGAAGGGCCGGGGCACGTCGTGGCGGACGCCGGCGACGGTCACGTGATGCTCCTGCATCGCCTGCAGAAGGGCCGACTGGGTGCGCGGGCTGGCTCGGTTGATTTCGTCGGCCATCAGCAATTGGCAGAAGACCGGGCCGGGCACGAAGCGGAACTGGCGGCGGCCGCTCTCCGATTCATCGAGCACTTCCGAGCCGAGGATGTCGGCCGGCATCAGGTCGGGGGTGAACTGGACGCGCTTCTCATCGAGGCCCAGGACACGGCCGAGCGACGTTGCAAGCTTCGTCTTGGCAAGACCCGGTGCGCCAACAAGGAGGGCGTGGCCGCCGGAGAGGATAGCCGTGAGAGTCAGTTCGATCGCTTCGGTCTGGCCGAAAATGATCTTGCCTATGGCCTCGCGTACCTTCTGCAGCCTGACGCTGGCGCGCTCGAGTTCCTCGACAATGGTCTTGTCCGCTTCGTTGATGATAGCCATGGGCCTCACTATAGTGACGGGTGGGAGCGGGCAGCTGCACGCCAAGCCCGAATCTGGGCAGGGGTGCAGTCTATCCGCCAATGAAATCCTCGTGAATGAGCATGGCCACACTGAGGCAGGAAAACAGGATCGCGGCGCCGAAAGACGCCGCAAATCCATTGCGCGGGCTTAAAGAAGCATCCGCTGGCAAAGGATTACCGCCGGTTCATCTCTGGAAGCCGCCGTTTTGCGGCGATCTCGACATGCGGATCGCCCGGGACGGGACCTGGTTCTACATGAACTCGCCGATCGGCCGGAAACCGCTCTTCAAGCTGTTTTCCACCGTTCTGCGGCATGACGAGGACGGCAAATATTACCTTGTCACGCCGGTCGAGAAATGCGGCATCACCGTTGAGGATGCGCCATTCGTTGCCGTCCGCATGGATGTCGAGGGGGAAGGCCGCGATCAGGTCATTCGCTTTGAAACCAATGTCGACGATGACGTAACGGTCGATGCCGATCACCCTCTGCGGGTCGAAGACGAGCCGGGGACCGGTGGCCTCAAGCCTTATGTGCTGGTGCGGGCGCGGCTCGAGGCGCTCGTCTCGCGGGCGCTGTTTTACGATCTCGTGGCGCGCGGCACGGTGGAAGGCCAATGGTTCGGCGTGTGGTCAAGCGGGATCTTCTGGCCGATGAAGCCGGCGCGCGACATCGGCATTGACGGTCCATGACGGACTATCGCTTCGACGTCGCGGAGTTCGTCGAACGCGCGCGCACGCGCCTGCTCGCGACGGCGCCGGCGACTTTCTCGCGCAGTGACGACGATCTCAACCCGGATGCCCGCGCCATTCCGTATGACCGCGAGCCGAGAGGGGCGGCGGTTCTGGTTCCGATCGTGGCACGCGAGCCGGAAGTGACGGTGCTGATGATCCGGCGGAAGGACACCTTGCGCAATCATTCGGGCCAGATCGCTTTTCCGGGCGGCAAGCTCGAGGAATTCGACCGAAGTCCGATCGATGCAGCCTTGCGCGAAGCCGAGGAGGAGACCGGCCTGCCGCGCATGCTGGTTGATCCGCAAGGCTTTCTCGACGGGTACCTCACGCGCACCGCCTACCAGGTCGTTCCGGTCGTGGCCCTGGTCACGCCCGAATTCTCGCTGCATCCCGATCCGGTCGAAGTGGCCGACATATTCGAGGTGCCGCTGCGCTTCCTGATGGGGCCGGAGAACCATCTCCTCCACAGCCGCGACTGGCAGGGCAAGTCCCGGTCGTTCTATGCCATGCCCTATGGCGAGCGCTATATCTGGGGGGCGACGGCGGGCATGATCAAAAATCTCTACGACCGCATGTATGCCGCGCCATGAAGCAGCTTCCTTCGCTCAGGCGCCAGAAATGGTTGAAGGCGCCCGACGTGCAGCGGGTTTTGGCCGCGCTGGGCGATGCGCGCATTGCCGGCGGGGCGGTCAGGAACGCGCTGCTTGGCGAGCCGGTCGCGGATATCGACATCGCAACGCCGCTTTCGCCCCAGGACGTGATGGAAATCGGCGAAAAATCGGGTTTCGGCGTGCATCCGACCGGGCTTGCTCATGGCACCGTGACGCTCACCCTCGACAAGAAGCCCTTTGAAGTCACGACATTGCGCCACGATGTCGAGACCGACGGACGGCGGGCCAAGGTCGCCTTCACCTCCGACTGGGCGGCGGATGCGATGCGGCGCGACTTCACCATGAACGCGCTCTATTGCGACGCAAATGGAAAAATCTTCGATTTTGTCGGCGGTTACGGCGATGTCCTGAGGAAACGAGTCAGGTTTGTCGGAGCGCCCTCGGCGCGTATTCGCGAGGATTACCTGCGGATCCTGCGCTTTTTCCGCTTCCATGCCCGCTATGGCAAAGGCCCGCCCGACAAGGCGGGGCTTACCGCCTGCGCCCGGCTGCGGAAAGGCCTCACGCAGCTCTCGGCCGAGCGCGTCCGCCAGGAATTGTTCAAGCTCCTCGTCGCGGCACGCGCCGTTCCGACGCTCGAAATCATGCAAAAAGCCGGCATTTTGCGCGTCATTTCCCCGCTTTTGTGCGATATTCCGGGGCTCAAGCGGATGGCAGCGATCGATGACAAGAACCGCCTCGCGCCCGATCCATTACTCCGACTGCAAATGCTGAGCGGAGATGCCCGTCCGCTCGCCGACAAATTACGACTCACGCGGAAGGAGCTTTCCCGCCTCGAGGGGCTCGGCAGACACCCTCCGCCGACGCCGAAGCTGCGCGAGCATGAACGCCGCGCGATCCTCCATGCAATGGGTGAAGAATGCTGGCGCGACTCCGTCCGGATCGCGTGGGCGCGGTCGCGCGCGCCACTGGCCGACAAAAGCTGGCGCGACTTGCTACGCCTCCCGGACAAATGGCAGGCGCCCGTCTTTCCGGTGAAGGGTGCCGACCTCGTCGCCGCCGGCGTCAAGCCGGGGCCGGAGGTCGGCCGCATCCTCAGTGACCTCGAAGACTGGTGGGTTGCCGCTGGGTTCAAGCCGGGCAAGGATGAACTGATTGCCCGTCTGGGGCAGTTCAAAAACGATTAGGGGGAAGCGATGGCGAAAATCCTGGTGATGAAGACCAAGGGCAAGAAGGCGCCCAAGGTGGACAAGGGGCGGGCGAGCCCGGAAAACCTGCTGAAGGGCAAATACAAAACCAAGACCTGGAATCATTGGACCGGCGAAGACGACCGGCTCTATTGCGGCATCTGGGAATGCTCGCCGGGCAAGGTCAAGATCGACTACAAGGAATGGGAGTTCTGCCACTTCATCGAAGGCAAGGCGGTGCTCACCAATGAGGAAGGCGAGAAATGGACGCTCACGGCGGGCGACGGCTTCATCATCCCGCCCGGCTTCAAAGGCACCTGGGAGACGGTCGAGAAGGTGAAGAAGCACTATGTCATTCTCATGCCCAAGGCTTAGCGCAATTTCCTTCTCCCTCCGCCGCGCGCAGCGCGGGGAGGGTGGCACGCGCCAGCGTGACGGGTGGGGTGGTTCCGCCAACTCGACTGAAAGAAGTACCTGTTCAACGACCCCACCCGGCGCTTCGCGCCACCCTCCCCACCTTCGGTGGCGGAGGGAGAAATGTGGTGATCGATGAAGGCAGCGCTCATCACCGGCGCTGCAAAGCGTATCGGGCGCGCGATGGCGCTCGCCCTCGCCAGGGACGGCTGGAACGTTGCGGTCCACTGCCACGAGTCGATCGGCGAAGCGGCCGAACTCGTTGATGAGATGCGCCGTCTCGGGCGCAAGGCGGTGGCGATCGAGGGCGATCTTGCGGGGCGCGAGACGCCGAAGAAGCTCATCAAGAAGGCCAAGGGCACGCTCGGGCCATTGACGCTCCTCATCAACAATGCGTCGCGCTTCGAGCCCGACGAGCTTGCCACGGTGACGATGAGGGATTGGGACAAGGATCAGGCGATAAACCTGCGCGCACCCGTCTTCCTGTCGCAGGCCTTCGCGGCGCAACTGCCGGTGAAGCAGCAGGGCAACATCATCAACCTCATCGACCAGCGCGTGTGGAAGCTCAATCCGCAATATTTTTCCTACACCGCAAGCAAGGGCGGCTTGTGGGTGGTGACCCAGACCATGGCGCAGGCGCTGGCACCGCGCATCCGGGTCAATGCGATTGCGCCGGGACCCGCACTTCCCAATGTGCGCATGCGCGACAGGGAGTTCGAGAAATTGCAGCGCCTGACCTTGCTCAAGCGGGGGACGAGCCCCGAAGAGATCGCCGCGGCGGTGCGCTTCATCCTCGCCTCGCCGGCGATGACGGGCCAGATGATCGCGCTCGACGGCGGCCAGCATCTCGCCTGGCAGACGCCTGATGTGGTGAAGGTCCGGGAGTGAAGGGATGGGCAGGACACCGAAGATCTCACATCATGTCGCAAGCGGCGCGGCCCGATTGCGCCATGTCTTCGTGCGCGATCTCGAGATCGAGGCCTTGCTCGGCATCTACGAGAATGAGCGGGTCACGCCGCAAAGGATCATCGTCAATATCGATCTTTCGGTGAAGGAGGGCGACGATCCGATCAGCGACGACATCAAGAATGTGGTGAGCTACGAGATCGTCGTGCAGAAGGTCGAGCGCATCGTCGCGCAGGGCCATGTCGGTCTGGTCGAAACGCTGGCCGAACTGATCGCGGCGGCGTGCCTCACCGACAAGCGCGTGACGGCGGCCAGGGTCAGGATCGAGAAGCCGGATGTGATCAAGAACGCGCGCAGCGTGGGAGTGGAGATCGAGCGGGGGCGGTAGGTTGCTTTCCTTCTTCGTTTGCAGGAAGACCGCGTTTCAAACCGGTTTTGATTGGCCGCAGAATTTCGGCTAGTTCTCGCAGTTGGAAACGGACGGAGGAAGTCATCCTGCGGGACAAGAAAATCAACTTGATTTTGGTCGGCGATCCCCGCTTCGACTGGCACGATCTCGAGCAGATCGGCTACAAGCTTGTTCGTCTGGCGCCAGACATCGCTGTCCAGCTCGTTTCACGTCTCGATACCAGCGCTGCGCTATCCGACGAAAAATGGGCCCGGCCATCCATGACAGTGTCCTTCGGACCACTGGGGAACTTCGAGCCACGCCGCGGCAGCGTTTTCATGAATCGGCCAATATCCAAGCTTGACCAGATTTCCATGCTGAAGCACGCAGGCATCAATGTCCCGCGCGCGGAGCGATTCAAATTCGGACAGGCCTATTCCGAGGACGAGTGGGGAGAGTTTGTCGTTCTAAAGCCGTTGCCGCTGAACCTGACCAGCAAGGGGGGCACCGTCCAGCTGATTCGCACCAAAAACCTCAAGGCGCTGACCCCCGACCGGTTTCCGGACGATCATGCATTGTCGCAGGGCCCGGCGATGATCCAGCAGTTCATCGACACGGGCGAGTATGCCACCAACTGGCGCGTTCTGACCCTGTTCGGCGAGCCGCTGCATTCGCTGAAATCACGTGCCGCCATCGCGCGTCCGGCGCTCAGCGCGACCGATGAGGAGATCGAGTCCGCAATCGTTGAACCCAAGCATCCGAAATTCAAGGCCGAGTTCAAGTATCAAGACTATCGTTCCCTCGAGAGTGATCCGGAGATCCTGGAGTTTGCCAGGCTGATCCATACTGCGTTTCCACGCACGCCGCTCAAGGGCTGCGATATTGTTCGCGAGGCCAAAACCGGACGACTCTTCGCGCTCGAGATCAATGCAGGCGGAAATACCTGGCACTTTTCGTCCGAGATATTCGCCAAGAACCGCCAGCTTCTCGGTGGCAAAGAGGCATTCGTGAAACAATTCGATGCGTGGAAAACGGCGGCCGAAGTTTTCATCCGTCAAACCCGGGCCCACGCCTGTTAGCATAGCGGGCCGCCCTTGCTATTCGCCCCCTGGCCGCCGGCTGCTTCAGGCCGGATAGATCGGCGCAGCCTGCCTGCGGCTGGTTCCCGGCGCTGTAAGAGCCAGGTGCCGGAGCAGGTGGTGCTCAAGCCCTTCCATTGCGATTCGCACCGTCCCGATCAGGATCAGATAGACGCAGGCCGCGATGAAGAAGAACGAATAATCGAGCGTCTCGTTGAAAATCATGCGCGCCGTGCCCAGCAGATCGAGAACGGTCACGACACTCGCAATCGCTGATGCCTTCACCATCTTCGTCACCTCGTTCGCGAGCGGGCGAATTGCTATGATCATGGCTTGTGGCAACAGGACTTTGAAGATTGTCGCACGAGCGCTCAGGCCAAGGGCCCGAGCGGCATCGTTCTGTTCCTTGGGCAAGGCTCTGATTGCGCCCGCCACCACATGTGCTTGGTAGGCCGCGGTGTTCAGAACGAACACAATGATTACGCAGGAAATCGGACTCTTGAAGATCCACCAGAGATTTATACTTTCGAGAAACCGGCTGATCTCGCCGGCGCCGTAATAGACGAGGTAGAGCTGCGCGATGAGAGGCGTGCCTCGGAAGAACGTAATCTCTGCGCGGGCAAGAATGCGCAACGCAGGAATGCCGCTCAAATCTCCGGCCACCAAGATGCCCGCGAACAAAGCGCCGGCGGAGCAAGACGCGGTCCAGATAAAAAGCGTCATCCAGAAACCGTCGAGGAGCAATCCGCTTGTCTCGGCAAGGTCGCTGTTCGGCGACCGGAGGGCGATTGCAACGAAGCCGGCCAGCGCCAGGGCGGCGATCAAGACGCTGTTGCGCGGTCCGTGGACTGGCCGATCGCTGATCACGACAGACCCCGGCTCAGACGTCCCGAGACGCGCGCTGCCGCGTATTCGGAGAGTTGCGTGATGGCAAGGTATGCCAGGCAAGCGAAAAAATAGAAGTAGAGTTTGTTTCCGCTGCTGGAGGCCGCAATATAGGCTTCGCGCAGAAGGTCGCCATATCCGATGATCGAAATCAGGGCCGTCTGCTTCACCATGCTGAGCCACAGGTTCGACAAGCCTGGCAACGACAGCCGGAAGAGTTCCGGGAGTATGACGTGCAGCAACGTGGGGATCCTGCCAAGCCCAAGCGCCTTTGCCGCTTCAAGCGAAGAACGCGAGATTGCGCGCAGAACGCCTATGAAGACTTCGCTTGAATAGGCTGCGAAGATCAGGCTGAGAGTGGCCACACCTGCGATGAAAGCGCTCAGCTCGACTATCCCCAGGCCCAGCGAAGTCGTGACAGCGTTCAGAGCGTATTGACCCCCATAGAAGATGAGTAGAAGCGTCAAGAGCTCGGGAATGCCGCGCAGTACCGCAGTAAGAAGCGAACTTGCCTCGCGCAGCAGAGCCCAGTGTGTTCCCTGAGCAATGGCGAGTGCCAGCCCCAACAGCAATCCGCACGGCAGGGAAACCAGGCAGAGCTTGAGGGTGACCCCCAAGCCGGACAGCAACTCATCGCCCCAACCGCCTGCACCGAGGCTGAGCTGGCCGAACAGGTTGCCTACCATGATTGTGCCGACAAGGGCGCTGAGGCGCCGGGCTTGTCAGTAGATCGAGAACGGAAAATAGCGGGCGTTGATCGCTTCGTAAGTGCCGTCATCGCGGATCGTCTTGAGTGCGGCGTTGAATTTGTCAACGAGTTCCGTTTCATCAAGGCGAAATGCGATTCCGACACCCGAACCGAAGAACTTCTCGTCCTTGATTCGAGGTCCAACGAAGGCGCAAGTTCCATTGCCATGTTTCGATATGAAGTCATAACCAACCGGTTCGGTCGCCATCGCGAGATCGAGTCGGCCGGCGCCGAGGTCCTGGAAAGCCTCGTCCATGGACTTGTACAGCCTGATTTCGGACTCCGGATAGAAGGACTTGAAGTAGTCGGCCGATGAAGTCCCGGATTGCGTGCCAATAACGCGAGACTTCAGGGTTTCGGGAGATACATCCTTGAACACGTCCGGTCGGCACGTGACAAAGCGCTTGTCGGACGTCCGGTAGCTATCGGTGAAGGCGACTTGCTTCTTGCGCTTTTCGGTGATCGAGAAACCGACTGCCAGGGCGTCGAGCTTCCTTTGGTTAAGGGCAGGTATCATGCCGTCGAAGTCGAGCGTCTCGAACTTGCAGGTCAATTTCGCGGCGTCGCACATCGCTTGGGTGATCTCGATGTCAAAGCCGGTGAGCTTGCCGTCCGGTGCAAAAAAGCTGAATGGCGCATATGTTCCCTCGGTGCCGATTTTCAGTACCGGGGCATCCTGGGCCATTGCAGGTTCGCTCGCGGCTCCCGCATGTAGAATGCCGGCCATTGCTACGACAAATCCACATAGAATGTGGTAGGCTTTCATGAGTATTCCCCGCAATTACAAGAAGCAAATATATCAGACCGATATCGCCGGGCCATTACTGTGCATGATGTGAGCGACACAGTCCAGCGGGGGATGCCGGTTCCGGACGCGCGCCGCAACGACCGCCGCAGACACGATCTACAACCTCTCGCGACGCCTTTCGACAGTACGCTAGTTCTGCGCCGTGAACAGGAAGTAGCCCACGCTGCCGAAAAGACGGCCGCGTTTATGGAGGTCGCCGATGGCGGAGAGCCACGCCGATAGTTCGGCTTCTGAAATCGCCCCGTCCTTCTTGGCATTGCGGCCGACATCGGCGAAGTAGACCGCTGCCAGGTCCTGCGGAAAGAGGACGACGCGCGTCGAGACAGCGACATCACGCAGGCCGAGATCGCTCAGAGCGTAGTAGAGCTGTCCGGGCAGCCAGCTCACGACGACAGCCGTGTCGGCCTCATGTGCCATCACCCGGCGGACAAGGGCGCGGTCGGGGAGGTTGATCGTCGTCGTGCCGAATTCCGGTTCGATGAAGGCGAGAGAGGCGCCAGGTCTGGCCACGCGCTTCATTTCGGCGACGGCCTTCTGCCAATCCTTGAGGTAGATCAGCAGGCGCTCGGCGCGGACAATTTCGAACGAGGCATCTGCATAGGGGAGAGCTTGCGCCTCGCCGGCGCGATAGTCGATCGCAAGACCGGCGGCGGCAGCGCGTTGTTTCGCCTGGAGGATGAAGTCCACGCTCTTGTCGATGCCGGCGACGCGTCCCGCCTGGCCGACGATGCGCGCCAGTCTGACGGTCTCGAGGCCGAAGCCGCAGCCGACATCGAGGAGGCTCGATCCCGGACGTATCATGTCGCGGGCGATGCGCTTCAGTTCCTGCAATTGCGGGATGTCGTCGAAAGCCTCGAGCGCGCGGACATAGGCTTCGACGTCGCCGACGCGGTCGAGCGCGGTAAAGGATTTGAGCGAGATGTCGTCGGTCACGATGCCGCTCTTCAAAAATACGCGATCAGGCGGCCCAGAACCAACGCGCCGGTCCAGAGCAGGGCGGAGACGAAGGCATGGAGCCTGACGAGCCGCGGCAGGACGGGGCCGGCAAGCCAGTAAAGCAGGACATTGATCAAGGCCGCGAGAATCACCGCGATCTTGAGGAGGAAGATCGGGTTGTGGCCGATGGCGGTCGCCTCGGCGGAGAACATGGTCGGGCCCGTCACAAGAAGCAGGATCAGCCCGATGGTGGAAAGGACCAGTGCGGTTCGCGGCGCCTCACGGCCGCGCAGGATGCGGAGGTCGTAGACGAGGATCGCGCCGACAAGCAGCGCGGCACCGAGAACATGCAGCGTGTTGGCCGCCGGGTAGAGCCAGACATCGCTGCGGGCGAGGCCGCCAAGCCGCGAGAATTCGAGAGCGCGCAGCAGGGTGTCGTAATAGGCGATGATATTGTTGATGAATTCCGGCATCACCGCATCTCATAAACCTTGCCGTCGATGGTGATCCGCTCGGCGCGCATTTCATGTTCCGCCCGCGTCGAAGGATAGCCCTCGGCGGCGATTGTCACGCCGGGCTTGAGCATGGCCTCCTCGACGCCGCGTCGCGTCATGCGAGAAATAGGGGCCAAGGTTACCTCCCAGTTTGTGCCCTCAAATTTGAGCATCACATGGACATGCGGGTTCTGCCAGACGACGCTTTCGATCGGCGATTCGATGGTGAGTTTCCGGGCGACGTCATAGCTGCCCCAGCCGTGATGGGCGAAGGCGAGGGCAGGGGTGAGGCCCAGCAGGATGGCGGCCGTCGCGAGAGATTTCTTCATGGCGGTCCTCCGAAAGGTGAAAAATTAGACATAAGGCAGGATCTGGCAGGATCAACCAGGCCGACCTTTGCATAATGCGGGCAAGTGACGATATTTCTACCCCATGTCCGAAACCGACGACATAGCCGCCCCTGCGACCCAGGGCCCCGAGGTTATCCGCAACCTCGTGAAACTCCTGCCGAACCGGCCCGGCGTCTATCGCATGTTCGATGCCAAGGGCGATGTCATCTATGTCGGCAAGGCGCGAAGCCTGAAAAACCGGGTCGCCAATTACACGCGCTTCGGCGGGCATACCAACCGCATCGCGGCGATGATCGCCAATACCTGCAACATGGAATTCGTGACGACCGCAACGGAAGCGGAAGCGCTGCTGCTGGAAGCCAACCTCATCAAGAAATACAAGCCGCGCTACAATGTGACCTTGCGCGACGACAAGTCGTTTCCCTATATCCTGATCGCCAAGGATCACGCGGTCGCGCAGATCGCCAAGCATCGCGGGGCGCGCAACCGCAAGGGCAGCTACTTCGGGCCGTTTGCTTCCGCCGGCGCCGTCAACCGGACGATCAATGCCTTGGAGAAGGCGTTTCTCCTGCGCTCCTGCGGCGACAGCGTGTTCGAGAACCGCACGCGGCCGTGTCTTCTCCACCAGATCAAGCGCTGCTCGGCGCCCTGCGTCGGGCTGATCGAGCCTCACGCCTATGACGAACTGGTGCGCGAGGCGGAAGAGTTCCTCGCCGGCAAGAGCAAGGTGGTTAAGGCGCAACTGGCGCGGCAGATGGAGGAGGCGGCGGAGCGGCTCGATTACGAGCAGGCGGCGCGCTATCGCGACCGTATCCAGTCGCTGAGCTTCGTCACCGCCCAGCAGGGCATAAACCCTGAGACCGTCGAGGAGGCGGATGTGTTCGGCCTCCACCAGGAGGGCGGGCAGGTCTGCATCCAGGTGTTCTTCTTCCGCGCCGGGCAGAACTGGGGGAACCGGGCGTATTTTCCGCGCGCTGACAAAAGTCTTGGCGCGGCCGAAATCCTCGCCTCGTTCCTTGCCCAGTTCTATGACGACAAGCCGGTGCCGGGGCTGGTCCTGCTGTCACATGAGATCGAAGAGCGCGAACTCATGGAAGAGGCGCTCGGCACCCATGCCGGGCGGCGGATCGAGATCGCCGTGCCGCAGCGGGGCGAGAAGAAGGCGCTGGTCGACCATGCGCTCGCCAATGCGCGGGAAGCGCTGGGCCGCAGGATGGCCGAGACCTCATCGCAGGCGAAGCTTCTGGACGGCGTCGCCAAGGCCTTCGGCTTGGCCGAGCCGCCGCGGCGGATCGAGGTTTACGACAATTCGCATATCCAGGGAGCCCAGGCCGTCGGTGCGATGATCGTGGCGGGGCCGGAAGGCCTCATGAAATCGCAATACCGGAAATTCAACATCCGCTCCGATATCCCCGCGGGAGACGATTTCGGAATGATGCGCGAAGTGCTGACACGGCGCTTCTCCCGCCTGCTCAAGGAAGAGGGCGAGGCCGGGGAGACGCCGGTGAGGCCCGACCTGGTCTTGATCGACGGCGGGCAGGGGCAGCTCAATGCGGCGCGCGGCGTGCTTGCCGATCTGGGGCTTTCCGATCTCTGCGTGGCGGGTGTCGCCAAGGGGCCGGACCGCGATGCGGGGCGGGAGCATTTCTACCTTCCCGACAAGCCCTCCTTCATGCTCGATCAGCGCGATCCGGTGCTTTACTACATCCAGCGGTTGCGCGACGAGGCGCATCGCTTTGCGATCGGCAGCCATCGCGCCAAGCGCGCCAAGGCGATCGGCGCCAATCCGCTGGACGAGATCGCCGGCATAGGACCCACGCGCAAGAAGGCCTTGCTCCAGGCCTTCGGTTCGGCCAAGGCGGTGTCGCGGGCAAGCGTCACCGATCTTGCCGCCGTAGAAGGGGTGAATGTCGCTTTGGCAAGGGCCATTTACGACCACTTCCATGAAAGTGCATCATGACCGAACTTGGTATGGGAGCCGGCGCCCGAGTCGCGGAGAGAAAGCGCGTGTTCAATCTGCCGAACAATCTGACCTATGGCCGGCTGGTCGCCGTGCCGGTGGTGGCGGCCCTGCTCCTGTGGGGCGGCAATGGGGCGCGCTGGCTGGCCCTGCTTGTGTTCATCGCCGCGGCGATCACCGATTTCTTCGACGGCTATCTCGCCCGCAAATGGGGCCAGCAATCGGCGCTGGGGCGGATGCTCGACCCGATCGCCGACAAGGTTCTGGTGGCGGTGATCCTGCTGGTGCTCACCGCCGACCGCACCATCGATGGCGGCCATATCTGGGCGGCGATCATCATCCTGACGCGCGAAGTGCTGGTTTCGGGACTGCGCGAATTCCTCGCCGAATTGCGAGTCTCGGTGCCGGTGACCAAGGTTGCGAAGTGGAAGACCGCCGTGCAATTGCTGGCCATCGGGTTTCTCATTGCGGGGCCGGCCGGCGACCGGATCATGCCCCATGTGTCCGATATCGGCCTGGCGGGATTGTGGATCGCTGCGGCGCT
>JAEUMG010000367.1 GCA_016793355.1 Hyphomicrobiales bacterium | reverse complement strand
ACGAGCTTGTCGACATTCTTCTCGGCAAGCTCGATATCGAAGACATCGATGCCGGCGAATTTCTTGAAGAGGACAGCCTTGCCTTCCATGACGGGCTTGGCGGCCAGCGGGCCGATATCGCCAAGGCCGAGCACGGCCGTTCCGTTCGAGACGACGGCGACGAGATTGGCGCGCGCGGTATAGAGCGCCGCGGTCGCGGGCTCGTCGCGGATCGCTTCCGAAACGGCGGCGACGCCGGGGGAATAGGCAAGCGCCAGGTCGCGCTGATTGGCGAGCGGCTTGGTAGCCTGGATCTCAAGCTTTCCGGGCTTGGGCTCGCGGTGATAGACGAGCGCGCCGGTCTTGAGATCGGTGGAAATGGTGGACATGGGCAATTCTTCCAGGATCAGTCGGCAGGCAAACTAGACGATGAATGTTACCGGCGAAAGAACAGCGCCATTTACCCCTTGGGCTTGCGGCCGCGGCGCCTTGGCATGAAATTCCGGCCGGTCCGGCTTTCGACCATGGCGACGAAGCTTTCATCGCCCACCGGCCGGCCCCGACTCGCCCCGGCGAGAAGCAGCGGGCGGATGCCTTCCGTGCCGGCGGCGAGCGCGGGCGCAACCGGGCAGGACTGGAAGCGGCCGTTCCACAGAGCACCCTCGCCCAGGTCGCGATGGCGGGCATAGAGCCGGTGCGTCTCGCCGACCGCTCGGGAGAGGCCTTCGCGGGTCTCGGGCGTCAAGAGCAGTTCGACACGATCCGGCTCGAGCGATACGGCGCCGATCGCGACGCCATGAAGCGCGGCCCTTTCCGCAAGCAAGACGCGATAGCGGGCACGGTCGCGGTCATCGCGGAAAAGCGTGACACCCGGACGGGAGCGGTGAATGACGAAATGGGCGCAGCCCGGAATTATGATGCGGACCTGCCTTGCCATGCTAGATTCGCGGATGCGCTCTTGTGACGATCATCGGGGCGAGCCTATCAGATTTTCTTTCCACGCAGGACCTTCGGATGACCCCGACCGAGACCTATCTCGACAGGCTGATCGCCTTTCCGACGGTGAGTCGCGACAGCAATCTCGATCTCATCGGCTATGTGCGCGATATTTTCGACGGTCTCGGCATCACTTCGCAACTGGTGCCGAGCGAGGACGGCCGCAAGGCCAATCTCTTCGCAACCATCGGTCCGAAGGACAGGCCGGGCATCGTCCTTTCGGGGCACAGCGACGTCGTGCCCGTCGAAGGACAGGACTGGACCAGCGATCCATTCCGCATGGTGGAGCGCGACGGCAATTTCTATGGCCGCGGCAGCGCCGACATGAAGGGGTTTATCGCTTCCTGCATGGCCATGGCGCCGGCGGCGCTCAAGCGCGAACTCACCGTTCCCATTCATTTCGCCTTCTCTTACGACGAGGAGGTCGGCTGCCTGGGGGTCCGGCGATTGATCAGTATGCTGAAGGATGTCCAGCCGCGCCCGCGCATGGTGATCATCGGCGAACCGACCTCGATGCAGGCAGTGACCGCGCACAAGGGAAAGATCGGACGGCGGGTCGTGGCCTATGGGCTCGAGGCGCATTCGAGTCTGGCACCCATGGGCGTCAACGCGATCTACATGACTACGGATCTCATTTCCGAGATCCGTGCCGTACAGGACGACATCGCCCGCCATGGTGCGCGCGACGGGGATTACGAGGTGGCCTACACGACGCTGCATGTCGGCAAGATCAGTGGCGGCGAGGCGCTCAACATCGTCCCCAATCTCTGCCAGATGGATTACGAGGTGCGCCACCTTCCCGCCGATGACGGCGAGGCGATATTGCAACTGATCGAACTCAAGGCGGAAGCTATCGCCGAGCGCGCGCGGAAGATTCATCCGCCGGCGCGGTTCGAATTCACCGCGCTGCCGAGCTATCCTGCCCTCGATACGCCGGTCAACAGCGATGCGGTTAATTTCGTCCGCCGGCTGACCGGCGGCAATTCGACCGGCAAGATCAGTTTCGGCACCGAAGGCGGGCTGTTCACCCGCGATCTGGGCGTGCCGGCAGTGGTGTGCGGGCCGGGCTCGATCGCGGTTGCGCACAAGCCGGATGAATATATCTCGCGCGAGCAGCTCAGGCAGTGCGATGCCATGCTGGCACGGCTCGTCGATGCGCTTGCAGCCTAACATGTTAGCACTTATTCCCTAGATAGGCAGATTAGTCCTTGCAAATGTTCCTGATATGTCCTAGATCAGCGGCAGACGTGCCGTGCCTACCGCTGATTGACATCGTGAATAGGAGGCCAGGATCGGGGCCCGAAATCCGATCCACTGCAGGAGGGCCCCGCATGGGCGCGCCACCCGGGGAAGCGTTTGGCCAGCGCGAACCGGAAAGGCCGACGACCTTCGGGGCCCTGCCCTGCCGGTTTGCCGCTTCGGTGCCGGCATGAGCGACACCCGCATGACGCAGGCGGCCCGGATCATTGCCGAGCGCCGCATGGCGCGAGAAGCGATCGATCTGCCGCAAGACCGCAGACCTGCAAGCGAAGCGGAAGGCTACGCGCTCCAGGCACGCGTCAATCGCATCCTGTCCGCATCGGGCCTGGGCAGGGTTGCCGGACACAAGGTGGGCTGCACCACACCCGTCATGCAGGATTTTCTCGGAATTCATTCACCCTGCTCCGGGGAAGTCTTCGCATCGACTGTCGCGACTGCGCGGGCGCACCTGCGCGCGCAGGACTTCCGCAGGCTCGGCGCGGAATGCGAGATCGCGGTCGAACTTGCCCGCGACGTCAAACCCGAGGAAGCGCCCTTCACTACCGGAAGCATTGCGGATGCGGTCGGCGCGGTGATGGCCGGAATCGAGATCGTCGATGACCGCTATGCCGATTGTCGAACGCTCGGCGTCCCGAGCCTCATCGGCGATAATTTCTTCAATGCCGGCTGCGTATTGGGGCCACCGGTTCGCGACTGGCGGCGGCTCGATCTGGCGGCGCTGAAAGGCCGTACGCTGATCAATGGCACGGAAGCGGGGAGCGGGACAGGTGCGATGGTGCTGGGCCATCCCCTGGCGGCGCTCGCCTGGCTTGCCAATGCGCGAAGCCGACGGGCACTGGGATTGAAACGCGGCGAGTTCGTGTTCCTCGGCAGCCTTGTCGAAACGAAATGGCTCAAGCCTGGCGACACGCTGCATATCGAGATCGAGGAGCTTGGAGAGGTCAAGATCGAGGTCGAGTAAGCCGTCTCTCTCCGAAAGCGCAGATTTTGGCGTTTAGTTATTCGCGTTTTCCGCGATGTAGTTTTCGAGCATCTGGCGAAGATCCCAGCTGGCCGAATGGATGTCGTCGATCTTCCAGGCCGCGTTCTCGGCAACCAGCTCGTATCGAATCAGGCCGGGCTCCTGATCGGGCGCGGCGTCCGCGTATATCAATGTTACGGCAATCGTCGCCGATCGCGCATCGGCACGCTCGACGACGGCGCGGTATGAACCAAGCATCATGCCGTTGGTATCCGTCACGATATCGGCTTCGACGGGTCCGAGTTCGTCGTCCTCGGGCTGCGCCGCATTGGCCCGCGTCCACAGCTCGATCAAGGATTGCGAAAGATAGTCCGAGCGTTCATCCGACCATTGCCAATCACGGCGCTCATCCGCGAGTTCCAGCGCATAGATCGAATCGACGAGCGCCATCGGACTGTCAAATGCTCGCGCCGCCGCGCCGAACAATGTTCCGGCCGCGACCAGGACAAGTAGCAATTTCCGCATCACGGCACCGGGATCATGGATCGCCCTTGACGCCGTAGCTTGGGGCGCGGGAAGGATCGAGAGCGCGGATGAGATAGGCCTCCATCTGGGGTTCGTAGTCGATCCAAAGCTTGCGCAGGACCTTGACCGGGTCGTCATCCGCCCAGTCGCAGCGCAGATCGACCAGCGCGAAACGCTGCTCGTGATGGACAAGCAAGGCAGCGGAATGGACGGGCCCCTCCTCGCCGCCGGCCGACACGCCGGCTTCGAGCGCGCGCAGGAGACGCTCGGCCAAATGGCGATTGGCATTGGCGGCGAAAGTATCGGTCATGGCGATCGGGACGGCGGCAGTTTTCAGGAGATTGCCGGCGGCAATGCAATCCTCGCCTTCCGAAACGCCGTTGGTGCCGAGGATGTGCGTGCCGGTCCAACTGCCGACCGAGCCGTTGGAATCGACCGCGATCAATTGCCGGTAATTGATATTGGCGCGATCCTCGGTGACGCGCTCGATCGCATCGCGCGCCGAATGACCGGCTTCCATCTCGTTGAGAACGAGGCGCGCCAAATCCGGATCGGTGACGTTCTGCGTCGAGACTGCACCTACGCCGGAGCGCGCATGCGGGCAGCGCGCGCCGACGCAGATCGAAGACGTTGTGATGGCGACGCCGAACATTCCGGTCCGCGCGCAACGGCCGGCAATCGAAAAGGTCATTCGGCGGCTTCCCTGATGAGGCCTGTGGCCGGGCCATTGAGGCGGCGATCGAGATAGCGCGCGAAGTCGTGAACCTCGCGCTCCAGCCAACTCAACGGGCCGGGCTTGGCGAGAGGCGCGCGCGAGCCGACCGCGATGCCTTCGACCACGAACTTGTCCTCGGCATTGACCTTGTCGAAGAAGGCGATGACGCCGGCGAGCCATTGCGGGCGCGTATCGCCGAGCGCCTCGTTCACTTCCGGCGCCAAGGCTAGTCCGAAGCGAACATGCACTTCATCGACTCCCTTCGGCCTGAGACTGAGATACCACATGTGGTCCGGCGCCAGCACATACATGTGCGAGGGGAAGACGGTCGGCATGACCGTCGTGTAGCGCCATTCGCCTTCAAGCCGGGTGTTGTTCGGATGGGCGCGGCCATATTTGGCGTTCTCCTCCTTGGTAAAGGTCTGCCAGGTGAAGGCGTCATAGACCTTTTCCGGAAACCCTACCGAATCGATCGGCATCCAGGCGCCGACGGTTGCCTTGTGCGCGACCGGGAGATGATAGCCTTCCATGAAGTTCTCGGTGAGGAGCTTCCAGTTGGTCTTCCAGACGTGGTCCTGTCGGGCGACGGACACGTAATCGCCAAGGCCATAGCGCGCGACCTGCGGATCGAGTTCGGCCAAGAGTTTGGAAACCGGCGTCGCGTCCTGATTGAGCGTCACATAGATCCAGCCATGCCAGATCTCGGTTCGGAGTTCCGGCAGGCGATAGCCCTTCTTGTCGAATTCGGGGTCGCGATGGCCCATATGGCCCGCGCCGATGACGCGGCCTTCGGTGTCATAGGTCCAGCCGTGATAGGGACAGGTGATGCGGCCGCAGTTGCCGCTGCCCTCGACGAGCGTCATCATGCGGTGCAGGCAGACATTGGAGAAGGAGCGAATGCCGCCATCCTTGCCGCGGATCACGAAGATCGGCTGGTCGTTGATTGTGTAGGTGATGTAGTCGCCGGGATTGGGGATATCGGCGGCGAGGCCGGGGCAGAGCCAGTCGGTTGCGAAAATGCGCCTGGCCTCGAGCGCGTGGATTTCGGGCGAGGAGTAGATCGCCGGCGGGATGGTGAAGGCTTCCTCGAGCGGCGAGCGCGCGACCTCGTGGAGGCCTGAGAGAAGGGATTCGGCACTGCGATCCATAGTGACCTCCAATTCGAGCCGGGCGAGGATACTCAATCCGGTATGACGGCGGTTGCCTCAATCTCCACAATCCATTCGGGGCGCGCAAGGGCGGTGATGACAAGGCCGGTCGAACAGGGGAATACGCCTTTCAGCCATTTGCCCATCTCGCGATAGACGGCCTCGCGATAGCGAATGTCGGTCAGATAGACGACGATCCGGCAGATATGGTCGAGCGAGCCACCCGATTCCTCCATGAGCAACTTGATGTTGGCCATGGTCCTGGCGGTCTGGGCGGCGGCATCGCCAACATGGAGCGATTCCCGGGTATCGAGATCCTGTGCGACCTGGCCGCGCAGGAAGACCATCGTGCCCCTGGCGACAACGGCCTGGCAGAGATCGTTGTCGAGCTTCTGCTCGGGGTAAGTGTCCTTGGTGTTGAAGGGGCGGATGCGCTTATGGGCGGTCATGGGAGTCCTTTTGCATATAATTCCCCTAACTAACTCCCTCCCCATTGCGCGAGCAATGGGGAGGGTGGCGCGCCCCAGCGCGACGGGTGGGGAGGTCGGTCCTGCGGTGACACCCCACCCGGCGCTTCGCGCCACCCTCCCCGCGCGTTCCGCGCGGCGGAGGGAAATGTGGGCGAGGGAAGATAGTGCCTACTCCGCCGCCTGTTTATGGGCGCCCCAGATGCGATCCGAGAGGCCGGCGGATTTCTGCGCGAATTCGAGCGGGCCGTTCCAATCGAAGGTGCGGTAGACGGCGGCGAGATGCGCGAAGGGGGGCGCTTGGGCGAAAAGCTGGAAGGTGAGGCGGTGGCCGGCATAGTCCGAATTGAGAAGATCGCGCGCAAAGGCCATGAGCTTGCGGCGGTCCTCGGCGATCCATTCGTCATTGATCGTGTAGTATTTCCGCAGCCAAGGCGCGGTCTCGGGATTCTCGAAGGCCGCGGCATCCGGGGTGACGCAAATCTGGCCGCCGCACAATTCGCGCGCGAGGTGGATCATGCGCGGCAGGTTCGAAAGTGCGTGGACGCGGCCGGTCATCAGCAAGGACTGGTTGGGCATCAGCAAGCCGTTGGGGCTCTTCTCGCCGGTGGCAATCGCGGCGGTCAGATGCGCATTGATGCCCTCGCGCCATACCGCAAGTTCGGCGAGCTTCTCCTGCACGGCCTGCTGTTTGTCGAGGCCGGTCTGGCGGGCGTTCCAGAGGGCCGCACCGATCATCAGATCGGCGAATGAAAGGGTCCGCTGCACGAAGGGGAAGGCGGAATATCGATGCAGCGTCTGGCGGATGAAGGCGGCGGCACGGGTGTGCTGGTAGAAGAGGATGTCCTCCCAGGGGATCAGGACATTGTCGAGGATCAACAGGGTATCGACTTCATCGAAGCGATTGGAGAGCGGATAATCGCGCTCCGGGGCGCGGCCCACGAAGCCGGTGCGGCAAATGTGCTTAACCCCGGGCGCGTCCATTTTCACGATGCAGCCGAGCGCGTATTCGGAAAGCTTCGCATCGCCCCAATTGGCGATCGTGGGCTTGAGGAAGGCCTGGTTGGCGTAAGCTGCGGCGGTTTCATATTTCGCGCCGCGGATGACGATGCCGGCATCGGTCTCCTTGACGACATGAACGAGCATGTCGGGATCCTGTTCCTGCGGGCGCTTGGAGCGATCGCCCTTGGGATCGGTGTTGGCGGAAACATGGAAGGGGTCGAGCTTGATGGCGCGGTGAATGTGCCGTTCGATGTTCTCGGCGAAACGCGGATCGATCTCGTTCAGGATATCCTTGCCGTCCCACAGCGACCACATTTCGCCGATCGTCTCGTCGCCGACGCGGGTGACGATGCCGCCAATGTCCCACATGACGGCGTCCACCGCCTTGCGCTTGTCCTCCCAGTCCTTCGGCGTGAAGGGAAGCTTGAGGCCGATGGGCGAGCGCTCGCCATTCTCCTCGAAGGTCATGAGATCCTGAAGCTTCGGCTCATGCGCCATGTCGTAGATGCGGGCGCGGATATCGATCACCGGCTTGAAGGCGGGATGGGTCGCGACATCGCGGATGCGCTCGCCATTCATGTGGACTTCGCGACCGTCGCGGATCGAGTCGCGGTAGTCCTTGCCGGTTCTGATCATGGATAGGCCCTCCGCAGCGTGATCCGACAGCATGGCACTGGACGCGGTGAAGGAAAAATAGATAAATACTGGCAACAGAATAGGTTTTATCTTTGCTGCACTACACTCTCCGCCAGCTCGAATATGCGGTCGTCATAGCGGATTGCGGTTCGGTGGCGGGGGCCGCCGAGCGCTTGCGGGTGGCGCAGCCATCGGTTTCGGCGGCGCTCAAAAAGCTCGAGCAGCAGTTGGGTTTGCAGATTTTCCTCCGCCATCACGCGCAAGGGGTGACACCGACGACGGCCGGGCAGCGCTTCCTGGCGTCGGCACGAAGCCTTCTCGCACAAGCGCAGGATTTCCAGCGCGAGGCGGAATCGGCGGGCACCGAGGTCTCGGGGCAATTGACGCTCGGCTGCTTTGTCACCATCGCGCCGGTTTTCGTGCCGAAGCTGTTCGGCGGCTTCCGCAAGCTCTATCCGCAGGCCGAGCTCAGATTGCAGGAAGGCATCCAGGACGATCTGATCGCGGGGTTGCGCGCCGGACGCTTCGATCTCGCCCTGCTCTACAGGCTCGACATGCCTGAGGATGTCGCGCTCACCGATCTCGCGGCGATGGAGCCCTATGCGCTCTTGCCGGCATCGCATCCGCTCGCGCGCAAACGCAAGGTATCGCTGCGCCAATTGGCGCTGGAGCCATTGATCCTGCTCGATATCGCGCCGAGCCGGAGCTATTTCCTGCGCCTGTTCGACCAGCATGACATCACGCCGAAGGTCTCGGTCGCCTCGCCATCGCTCGAACTCGTACGCGGCATGGTCGGGCAAGGGCTCGGCTATTCGCTGCTCGTGACGCGGCCATATGGCGACCGCACCTATGACGGCGAATCGCTGGCGATCAGGCCTATCGCGGAGACAATCGACCCCGGCGTCATCTCGCTGGCCGGCCTCAAGGCAGCGCGGCCGACCAGGCTCGTCTCGACCTTTGCGCGGTATTGTGAGACGTTCTTCGCCCGCCCTGGTTCGAAATCTTCATGACACAAGCCACTTCCCCCCACGCGACGATCATCGGCGCCGGCATCATCGGCATATCGGCCGCCGCCTACCTGCAGCGCGCCGGCTATCGCGTCACGGTCATCGACCGCGTGCCCCCCGGCGAAGGCTGTTCCTTCGGCAATGCCGGCGGAATCGCCTTCTGCGAGATTGTGCCGACCATCCATCCGCGCATCCTGATGAAGGTGCCGGGCTGGCTGATGGACCCCTTGGGACCTTTGACCATCCGCTGGAGCTATCTGCCGAAGGCCTTGCCGTGGTTCATCGCGGCCGGCCGCAATGCGATGCCGGATCGCGTCAAGGCGATCACCGAAGCACGCGCCAATCTGGCGCTTAGGGCGGTGAGCGATCTCGAAAGCCTGCTCAGCGAGGCGGGCGCGAGCGATCTCCTGGTGAAGACGGACACACTGCGACTTTATGACAGCGAGGCGCAGTATCACGCGGAAGCCCACGAGCATGCGGTCAAGAAGGCGCATGGCTACGAGGCGAAGCGGCTTACGGGCGATGAATGCCGCGAGATCGAGCCGGCGCTGTCGAAGCACATCCCTTGCGGAGCGTTTCACGGCGGATGGTATTTCGTGAAGAATCCCGAGCGCGTGGTGAAAAGTATCGCGGCGACGGTGACGCGTAATGGCGGCGAGATCGTCACCGATGAAGTCGCATCGATCGCCCAGGATGGCGGGCGGGCAAGCGAAGTTGTGCTGAATAGCGGCGGGAGGCGGCGGCTCGACCAATTGGTCATCTGCGCCGGGGCCTGGTCGCATCTGCTCGCGCGCGAGTTCGGCGACAGGGTGCTGCTCGAGGCCGAACGCGGCTATCACATGGTGCTGCCGGAGCCCGGCATCACGCTGACCCGCTCGCTCACCTATGCATCGACGCCGGGCGCCGCGACGCCGATGGAGATGGGATTGCGGCTTGCCGGCACGGATGAGTTCGGCGGATTGACGGCGGCGCCCAACTGGCGGCGCGCCGACAATCTGTGGCGGGTCTTCAAGAAGCTTTTGCCCGATCTGAGCGAGCCCGGTCCCGATGCAACGCGCTGGATGGGCCACCGCCCGGGCACGCCCGATTCGCTGCCCGTCATTTCGAGGGCTTCGCGCATGGGCAATGTCTGGTACGGCTTCGGGCATGGCCATATGGGCCTGACCTGGGGGCCCTCCACCGGGCGGCTTCTCAGCGAACTGATGAGCGGGGTAAAGGCAAATATCGATATGGCTCCGTTCAGGGTGGAGAGGTTCTAAGGCTACTCGATCTTCTCGATCTCGGCGGTGCCGCCGGGGAGATCGATCTCATCGCCGATGCTGCGGCCGAGCACGGCGCGGGCGACCGGCGTGACATAGGCGACGAAACCCTTGCCGGGATCGGCTTCGTCTTCGCCGACGATCGCGAAAGTCTGGCGGCGACCGTCATCGCGCAGGATGGTGACGCGGTGCCCAAAGGCGACTTTGGAGGTGTCCTTCGTCGCGGGGACAAGCTGGGCCGTTGTGCGGCGCTGCGTCCAATAGCGGAGATCTCGCGAGAGGCTTGAGATCGCCGCACGATTGGCCTCGTGCATGGCGTGCGCCAGGTCCTTCCGCAGGCGCTCAAGCTCCTCGTCGATCAGCGACAGGCCGCGTTCGGTCACAAGATTGGGATGCGGGCTTACCGGACGTTCACCGGCATCCTCGATAAAGTCATCTTGGTCTTTGACAAAGGCACGGCTCATGGCGAGAAGACTACACCGCCAATTCGACCAAGGCCATGCCAATGGAAAATGTCGCGCCGCCACAGATCCGCCTCGCCGACTACAAGCCCGCTCCCTACCTGATCGAAGATGTCTCGCTCGATTTTGCCCTGGCGCCGGATAAGACGCGCGTTGGCTCACGGCTTTCAATGCGACCCAATCCGAAAAGCGAGGCGAAGGGTGCGCCCCTGGTCCTCGACGGCGAGGACCTGTCGCTGATTTCCGTCGCAATCGACGGCACGCCGCTCGATTCCAAACAATATGCGCTCGGGCCCACATCTCTCACCATCGGCAATCCGCCGCAGCGACCCTTCATGCTCGAGATTTCGGGCACCTGCGACCCCAGGTCGAATACGCAGCTTTCCGGCCTCTACATGTCCTCCGGCGTCCTGTGCACACAGTGCGAGGCGGAAGGGTTCCGCCGCATAACCTGGTATCTCGACCGTCCGGATGTGATGGCGCGATTCCGGGTCCGGATGGAGGCCCCGAAGGCGGCCTGTCCGATCCTGCTCTCGAACGGCAATCCGGTGGAAGCGGGCGACATTGCCGGTACCGACCGGCATTATGTGATCTGGGACGATCCGCATCCCAAGCCCGCCTATCTCTTTGCGCTCGTCGCCGGGGATCTCGCCTCCGTGACGGATCACTTCGTCACGCGATCCGGGCGCAATGTCGAACTCCGCATCTACGTCGAAAAGGGCAAGGAGGATCGCTGCGCTTTCGCGATGCAAGCGCTCAAGGACTCGATGCGCTGGGATGAAGAGAAGTTCGGGCGCGAATATGATCTCGACGTCTTCATGATCGTGGCCGTTCCCGACTTCAACATGGGTGCGATGGAGAACAAGGGGCTCAACATCTTCAACGACAAGTATATTCTCGCCCTGCCCGAGACCGCGACCGATGCCGACTTCATCAATGTCGAGGCAATCATCGCGCATGAGTACTTCCACAACTGGACCGGCAACCGCATCACCTGCCGCGACTGGTTCCAGCTCTGTCTCAAGGAAGGCCTGACAGTTTTTCGGGACCAGGAGTTCACCGCCGACATGCGCTCGCGACCGGTGAAGCGCATTGCGGATGTGAAGCGCCTGCGCAGCGACCAGTTTCCGGAAGACGCGGGGCCGCTCGCTCATCCGCCGCGGCCTTCGGCCTATATCGAGATCAACAACTTCTATACGGCGACCGTCTATGAAAAAGGCGCCGAAGTCTGCCGCATGCTCAAGACATTGATCGGCGATGCAGCCTTTGCGCGCGGCATGGAGCTCTATTTCGAACGCCATGACGGCGAGGCCGCGACTGTCGAGCAATTCGTCCAGTGCTTTGCAGATGCGTCGGGACGCAATCTTGCGCAGTTCTTCCGCTGGTACGAACAGGCGGGAAC
>JAEUMG010000364.1 GCA_016793355.1 Hyphomicrobiales bacterium | reverse complement strand
TACGACGTGTCGAGCGCCGGCTCAGAATTGCGGACGAGCCAGTGGCAGTCTTTCAGGATCTCGTCGACCTCGTGGGTTGGTCTGATGCGCCAACCCGGTGGCCAACCGAGGCGCAGGGCCGAGGCGCGCCGCGGTCTTCGCTCTTCGACCGGCTTTGCCCACCAGCGTGCATAGCGGCGAGCCTGCCCCGGGATGTCTTCCAGGGCATGTTTGACGGCGAGGATACGGCGGCACAGGCGAACCACACTCACCATGCCATCGTCGATAATGCCAGCCTTTTTCGGAACAACTGCGGGCGCTGGAACTTGAGGGCGGAGAAACCAGGGAATCCGCGGGTCGGGAGTGGTATCGAAGACACGCACGTGCGGTTCGATCCCCCGGCGCTTGCGCCCGCGGCGGATGCCCCAGTCCTTTCGCCTCGGCCTGTCGAACAAACTGAAGGACATGCGGCGTTTGCGCTTCGCATTGCCTTCATGGGTTTTTTGCCCTTGGCTTTTGTCTTGGCTTTGGCCGGACGTTTTGCGCGCCACCGGCGCCGGACGCTTGAGCGTTGGTTCCGCCACGATATCGCGTGCTGCCGCAATGATGAGGCGTCGCGCGGCCGCTTCGGCCGATCGCAGAATTCTCTGCACCTTCCGGTAGAGAGGCTTCGACACTCTTTCGACGCCAGTGCCCTCGGTGAACCCGATCATCGCCAACAGGCCGCTGACGATGCCCAAAAGCAGTCCGCGATTGCGTTCTATGGCCAAGTGCTCATGCATGGCAGCGCTATAGAACACATAAGGAACTATGTAAAGCTAAAAAATGCCGTAGAATGCAACACGCGGAAAATTCCGGATTTCACCCTTCCAACCGCGATATGGAGATCCCATGGCCGACGAAATCGTTTTCTATGCCAACCCGATGTCGCGCGCCCGCATCGTGCGCTGGATGCTGGAGGAAGTGGGCGAGCCCTATCGCACCGAAATCCTCGACTACGGCACGACCATGAAGGCGCCCGCCTATCTGGCGATCAATCCGATGGGCAAGGTCCCTGCCCTGAAACATGGCGATACGGTCGTGACCGAAGCGGCGGCGATCTGCGCCTATCTGGCCGACGCCTTCCCGGCAAAGCGCCTGGCGCCGCCGCCGGGAGACCAGATGCGCGGCCCCTATTATCGCTGGCTGTTCTTCGCCGCGGGCCCGCTCGAAGCCGCAACGACCAACAAGGCGCTGGGCTTCATCGTGCCGCCGGAGCGCGAGCGCATGGCGGGCTACGGCACCCTCGATCACGTGCTCGATACGATCGAGGGCGCCGTTTCAAAGGCCGACTATCTCGCCGGCAATCACTTCACCGCCGCCGATCTCTATCTCGGCTGCCAGCTCGGCTGGGGCATGCAGTTCGGCACGATCGAGAAGCGCCCCGCCTTCGAACGCTACTGGCAACGCCTCGCCAAACGCCCGGCATGGATCAGGGCAAGCGAGATAGATGAAAAGTTGGTCGTAGGGATGAAGAAGGCTGAGTAAGCCTCGTTCAGTCCGTGAAGCGCTCAGTGTTGTGCCACCGGAGCAAATCTCGGTCTGGCCAATCATTCTGCTCTCCCGGAAGTCTAATTCGTTTGCCGTGAAGCCGACGATACTCTTCGCCGTTGTTGAAGACTTCTTTGACTTTCCTACTGACGACAAATCGATATTCAGGATCGACTGTTACGAAGCCGGCGTCGAATATACTGTGAATGTCACGCCGCAATAGAATGCCGTTCGGCTTTGCGTGCAGCCCACCGTCTGAATAAGGTTTGATATGAGCAGCATCTAGCGCCGGGAGAACCTTTCCGTCCGTAACACAGCATTGTCTACCATAAGATTCAGTTACAGCGATCCGAAAGGCTCTCTGGCCCAACCGCGGCGTGATTAGGGTCGGTTCACCATATCGTGCGGTCTGTTCATAGAATCCGAATGGCGCAGATGCGGCTAGTGTGGAACCAACGCCTAGAAGGCGCTCCCAGAGCTGATACGCTTCGGCATCTTCTGTTCCATAACGTTTGCCTCCCATAACATTCAGTGACCAAGAACTCGGAAGATCCAGCCACCGGTGCTCAGGGAGGAAAACAGGCTCGACCAAGACTCGACAGCCTATGTTGGTTGTCAAACCCACCTTCTCATCGCGACGATACTTTTGAATCGCTAGCCTGAATGCCTCATAGTTAGGAGTTCCATTAAGCTCTCCGAACGTTTCCCAAGCAAGCTGTAAAGGCAAAATAGTGCTGTTACTTAAAATGCCGAAACCACCAATCTTATTCCGTGGGCTCTTGAGCCTGAACACAAATAGCTCACCGGCGCCGATTGCATGAAACCCCTTTGCGCTTGGTTGCCAAAAATTGACTTCAATCAAATCAGATTTGTTCGCCAGAAAGTCAAACCATTCATGATCTGTGTTCGCTATATAGAAGTTGACCACCGCCGCCATCGCTCGGCTGAGTTGCACTTGCGTTTATGAAGCACTCACTTACAAATTGATTTCCCCGCCCGCCCACTCAGCTTCGCGCAACGCAGTCAACTGAAGGAAGAGATTGGACGGATCGATTTCAGGATGATTGTCTGGAAGCAGATCAAGCGCCATTGCCGATATTTTCTCAAGCAAACCATCAAGGGTAGGTGCATCAGCAGCGGCCGGAATATCGTCGCAATGACCGGCCCAGACTCTCGCCTCGTCATCCCAGGCAGCAGAAATCGTAAATATTACCGGTTTCGCCATTCCACTCGAGCCTCATGCGTCCACTGGATATTCTAGGCGTTCGCCAGTGCCTTCTACAAGATCGGTAGCCAGACCCGAATTTCAGCGGCCGAATTCAGTGCCACGCCCCACTTTGCCGACTCGCTGAAGCCGATTAACTGGTTATCCAGTTGATCCACCTCGGGGGGCTGGCCGATGCTTCATTTCTATCGCCATATCTGGTCGACGACCGGGCGCCAGCAGTTTCTTCTCGTCGCGCTGGCGGTCGTCATTTCGCTGCTTTCGATGGTTCCCCTCGAATTCCAGCGCCACATCATCAACGGGCTTGCCGGCCGCGACACGGTGACGAATCTCGCGCTTCTGTGCGGCGGCTATCTGGCCGTGTCGCTCTGCGTGAGCGCGCTCAAATGGATCCTCAACCTGCGCAGCAATGCGCTCGGCGAGGATTGCGTGCGGACGATCCGCGACGACCTCTTCGACAACCGCATCGCCATTGCCCGCTCCGGCGGCGCGGACTCCCAGCAAGGCAAGGCCGGCACGCTGCTGACGATGATATCGTCGGAAGCCGAAAAAGTAGGGCGCTTTACGGGTGAGGCCTTCTCGGGCCCGCTCGTCGAGGCGGGAACGCTGGTGAGCGTCCTCGGCTACATGCTCTTCACCGAACCGGCGCTCGGATTGATCGTCCTCGTGCTCGCCATTCCGCAGGTGATCCTCGTTCCCATGGTGCAGAAGAAGATCAACCTGCTCACGACCGAGCGCGTGAAGACCCTGCGAGCGGCAAACGACATGGTGGTCGAGTCCCTGCGCGAGGGCGAAGACGGGGCGCTGCAAGCCAAGCCCTTCTTCGCCACGGTGATGAACCTTCAGATTGGGGTCTATCGACTGAAATTCGGATCGCGCGCCCTGATCAACGGCGCCAATTCGCTCGCCATCGCGACGATCCTCCTTGCCGGCGGCTGGATGGTGCTGGAGGGCAAGACCGAGATCGGCATCGTGGTGGCGTTCCTCTCCGGCTTCGACAAGATCGTCGATCCGTCGCGCCAGCTCATCGCCTTCTTTCGCAGCGTGAGCTCGATCAGGGTGCAATTCGAACTCATCACCGAAGCCATGGCCGCAAAAGCCTGAGGAGGCCACGGCGTCAGCCCGCCGACCTGCCGCAGAGGCGCCGGTTAGCCATAAATGGTCAATTTGCGAGAAAAGAGCACCGGCAAAGGCCAATAGCGCATCG
>JAEUMG010000358.1 GCA_016793355.1 Hyphomicrobiales bacterium | reverse complement strand
CGACCGTTAAGCACGTAAAACCCAAGGCCAGCCGCGAAGACTCGGCCGAACTCTTCGTGCTAGCCATGGGCTTTCGCGGAGGCGATGCCACCACTTAGAACGGGCTGTTGCAGGGGTTGTGGCGCCCGTCATAGCCGAGGAAGGTATCGGTATTGGGCTTGTAGCTGCGGTAGCGGCTGAGACACCCCCCGACATGCGCGTTGCCGTGATGTTGCTCCACCGGGTGCCTTGCCCCTGAAGGGTTGCCGGAACGCCCAATTCCGCTTGCGAATGCCGTCGCGCGGGTGTTAGAGACAGCCGCCAACCTCAGCGAGTCTCTCCCAACGACATGATGGAAGGTTGGCCATGATCAGCCGCCAGATGCAAGAATATCTTACCTTCGACGATGTGCTGATGAAGCCCGGCGCTTCATCGGTGCTGCCGGGTCAGGTTTCAACCCGCACCAAACTGACGCGCGACATTGACTTGTCGATCCCCATCATCTCCGCGGCGATGGACACCGTGACCGAAGCGCGCCTTGCGATTGCCATGGCGCAGGCCGGCGGCGTCGGCGTCATTCACAAGAATCTCGAGCCCGCGGTCCAGGCCGATCACGTGCGCCAGGTGAAGCGCTTCGAATCCGGCATGGTCGTCAACCCGATCACCATCGGACCGGAATCGACGCTGGCCGACGTGCTGGCATTGAAGGATCGCCACCGCATTTCCGGCATTCCGGTCGTCGACAGGACCGGGACGCTGGTCGGCATTATCACCAATCGTGATGTTCGCTTTGCAACGGACCGGAATGCGAAAGTGTCCGATCTTATGACCCGCGAGAACCTTGTCACGGTGCGCGAAGGCGTCGATCGCGACGAGGCCCGGCGGCTGCTTCACAAGTACCGCATCGAGAAACTCATCGTCGTCGATGACAAGTATAAGTGCGTTGGCCTGATTACCGTGACCGACATGGAGAAGGCGGCCGATCATCCCAATGCCGCCAAGGACGAGCATGAACGCCTGCGCGTCGCCGCCGCCACCGGAACCGGCGACAAGGGTTTCGAGCGCGCCGAAATGCTGATCGATGCCGGCGTCGACGTCGTCGTCGTCGATACTGCGCATGGCCATTCGCAATTCGTGATCGAGCAGGTGCGCCGCATCAAGAAACTGTCGAACCGCGTGCAGATCATTGCCGGCAATGTTGCAACCGCCGAAGCAACCGAAGCCCTGATCGATGCGGGTGCCGATGCCGTGAAAGTCGGTATTGGACCGGGCTCGATCTGCACGACGCGCGTGGTCGCGGGCGTCGGCGTGCCGCAGCTGAGCGCCATCATGGATTGTGCCGAGGCCGCGAGCAAGGCAGGAGTTCCGGTCATCGCGGATGGTGGCATCAAGTATTCGGGCGATCTTGCCAAGGCCATCGCCGCCGGAGCCAGCGTCGCAATGATTGGTTCGCTGCTGGCCGGCACCGATGAGAGCCCGGGCGAGGTCTATCTCTACGAAGGCAGGAGCTACAAGAGCTATCGCGGCATGGGCTCGGTCGGCGCCATGGCGCGCGGTTCCGCCGATCGCTACTTCCAGCAGGAAGTGAAGGACCAGCTCAAGATGGTGCCGGAAGGTATCGAGGGCCAGGTCCCCTACAAGGGCCAGGTGGCGAGGGTCCTGCATCAGCTGACCGGCGGATTGCGCGCCGCGATGGGCTATGTCGGTGCCGCGGACATCGCCGACTTGCAGAAGCGTGTCGAGTTCGTGCGCATCACCAATGCCGGCCTGCGCGAAAGCCATGTGCATGACGTGATGATCACCCGCGAACCGCCCAACTACCTGCGCCAGGGCTGACGGCAGATCATGCGTGACGGCGGCCGCATCGCCGCGGCGATCGACATCCTCGACGAGATCGCCGGCCGCCATCGTCCGGCCTCCGAGGCGCTGAAGGACTGGGCGAGGGGGCATCGGTTTGCCGGTTCCGGCGACCGTCATGCCATCGGGACCTTGGTTTTCGATGTCCTGCGCCATCGCAATTCGCTGAGCGCGCACATGGGAGACAAAGCATCCCGCGCCCTTGTCCTCGCCGCGCTGAAGGACCTGTGGCAATGGCCGCTCGATCGAATCGCTGCGCATCTTGCCGAGACGCATGGACCGGGCGAACTCACCGCTGCCGAACGCTCGACGCTCGAATCTCCGCCTGCCGACGATCTGCCGCCGCATGTGGCAGGCGACTATCCTGAATGGCTCAGCGCTTCATTCGCGCGCGCCTTTGGCGATCACGCCGCGGATGAGGGCAAAGCGCTTGCGCGTCGCGCTCCGATCGATCTTCGCGTCAATACATTGAAAGCCGATCGCCCGCGCGTGCTGGCCGCACTGGAGAAGTTTGGCGCGATCGCAGGCAAGCTTTCACCCTGGGCGGTGCGCATCGCAGCGCCGGGCCCCGACCAGCGCAACCCGGCTGTCGAGGCCGAGCCGGCGCATGGCAAGGGCTGGTTCGAAGTCCAGGACGAAGCCTCGCAGCTTGCCGCGTTCCTGACTGGCGCGCGGTCTGGCGAACAAGTCGCCGATATCTGCGCCGGCGCCGGCGGCAAGACATTGGCGCTCGCGGCGATGATGGCGAACAAGGGCCAAATCTTCGCCCATGATGCGGACCGCCATCGCCTGCGTCCGATCTTCGAGCGCCTGCAGCGGGCAGGGGTGCGCAATGTCCAGGTTGTCGCCGCCGACGAAGGCGACCGCATCGATGCGCTAACCGGCAGGCTCGACTGCCTGTTGATCGACGCGCCATGCTCGGGCTCGGGAAGCTGGCGGAGGAAGCCCGACGCCAAATGGCGCCTCACTGATAGGCAGCTTGCGGCGCGCGGGGCCGAGCAGGCCGCCTTGCTTGAGCGCGGCGCGGCGCTGCTCAAGACCGGCGGCCGGCTCGTCTATGTCACCTGCTCAGTGCTTCCTGAGGAGAATGCCGACCAGATCGCCGCCTTTCTTGAGCGCAATCCCGGCTTCGAACCGGTGCCTTATCGCGAGCAGTGGCAGGCGGCCATCGGTACGCCCGCGCCCGAAAGCGCCATCGCCTCGGATTTCGGCTTGCAGCTGACCCCGGCCCGCCACGACACCGACGGCTTTTTCATCTCGGTTCTCCGCCGCGGCTCCTGAGCCGGCCCCAAACCAATCGCTGAGCGCAATCCATGAGACCGGTCCGGGCCGATCCGGCACGAAAATATGCCCTTGCAATAAAGTTTAGCCAATACTAAATTTATCTCGCATTCGGCATTGGAGACGAAACATGATCGCAGGCCTGCTGGGACATCGAGCGCGGTGCCTCGCGCTAGCGGTGACGGCCGTTGCCACGGTCGCGCTGTCGGTACCCATTGCGGGCCAGGCGCGCGAGCCTGGAGAGCCCTTGCGGGTCGTCACCACCTTCACGGTCATCCAGGACATGGCCCAGAATGTTGCCGGAGACGCAGCAATCGTCGAATCGATCACCAAACCGGGCGCGGAAATTCATGACTACCAGCCGACGCCGCGCGATGTCGTGAAGGCGCAATCGGCCGACCTGATACTTTGGAACGGCATGAATCTCGAACGCTGGTTCGAAAAATTCTTCGACAATGTGAGCGAAGTTCCAAGCGTGGTTTTGACGGACGGCATTGAACCCACCAGCATCGCCGAGGGCCCCTATAGCGGCAAGCCGAACCCGCATGCCTGGATGTCGCCGAAGAATGCCGTCATCTATGTCGAGAATATCCGCAAGGCGTTGAGCGAGGCCGATCCCGCCAATGCCGAGACCTATGCCCGCAACGCCGCCGCATACATCGCGCAAATAAAGGCGATCGACGCGCCGTTGCGCGAACGCCTCATGCAGGTTCCGCAAGACCAGCGCTGGCTCGTCACCAGCGAGGGCGCCTTCAGCTACCTCGCCCGCGACTATGGCTGGAAGGAAGCCTATCTGTGGCCCATCAATGCCGATGAGCAAGGCACGCCGCAGCAGGTGCGCCGCGTCATCGATCTTGTGCGCAAGAACGCCGTTCCCGTGGTGTTCAGTGAGAGCACGGTGTCCGACAAGCCGGCAAAGCAGGTCGCGCGCGAAACCGGCGCCCGCTATGGCGGCATCCTTTATGTCGACTCCCTTTCTGTCGAAGGCGGTCCCGTCCCGACCTATCTGAAGCTTCTCGAAACCACGGTCGCGACGATCGTCGCGGGCTTCGAATCATGAAACCCCCGGGCCCGACAATCACGGTCAGCGATGTCACCGCGACCTATCCCAACGGTGTTACGGCCGTTCGCGACGCGTCCTTCGCTCTGGGCACGGGAACCATCTGCGCGCTGGTCGGCGTAAACGGTTCCGGCAAGTCGACCCTCTTCAAGACATTGATGGGTATCATCAGGCCGGCCAAGGGCACGGTCAGCATTTCCGGCATGACGGTTCGAGATGCCCTGAAGCGCGGACTCGTCGCTTATGTGCCGCAGAGCGAGGAAGTCGACTGGAGCTTCCCCGTGCTCGTCGAGGATGTCGTGATGATGGGCCGCTACGGCCACATGAACCTCCTGCGCATTCCCTCGGCCGCCGATCGCAAGGCGGTCGACGAGGCCCTGGCGCGCGTCGCCATGACGGAGTTTCGCCACCGTCAGATTGGCGAACTTTCCGGCGGCCAGAAGAAGCGTGTATTTCTAGCCCGCGCTCTCGCCCAGGGCAGCGAAGTCATCCTCCTCGACGAGCCCTTCACCGGCGTCGACGTCAAAACCGAAGAGGCGATCATCGATCTCATGCGCCAGCTCAAGCACGAGGGCAGGCTGATGCTGGTGTCCACACACAATCTCGGCAGCGTTCCGGATTTCTGCGATCAGGTGATCCTCATCAACCGCACGATCATCGCAGCAGGCCCGACGGCGACCACCTTCACCGAGGAGAACCTAGCCAGGGCCTTCGGCGGCGTATTGCGGCATTTCCGCCTCGAGGGCGCCGATCTCCATAAGGACGATGACGGCCGTCGGGTCACCGTCCTCACCGATGATGAGCGCCCGCTGGTCCTCTATCGCGAAACGGAAAAGGAGAAATCGGACGAACGCGAACGGGAGCGCCAGGAGTGATTGATATCCTGCTTGAGCCCTTTGCCTATCAGTACATGGCGCGCGCCATCTGGGTGAGCGCCCTGGTTGGTGGCGTTTGCGCTTTTTTGTCGTGCTATCTCATGCTGAAGGGCTGGTCGCTGATGGGCGATGCGCTCGCGCATTCGGTTGTGCCTGGAGTGGCGCTGGCCTATCTGATGGGCGTTCCCTTCGCACTCGGCGCCTTTCTGTCGGGTATCCTGGCCGCGCTCGCCATGGTTCTCGTGCGGATCAAGACGAAGCTGCGGGAGGATGCCGTCATCGGTCTGGTGTTCACCGCTTTCTTCGCGACCGGATTGCTCATCGTCTCGATCAATCCCGTTGCGGTCAATGTCCAGTCCATCGTATTGGGCAATATCCTCGGCATTTCGGATGAAGATGTCGTGCAGGTCGTGATCATCGCCAGTATCAGCCTGGCGATCCTCATCCTTCGCTGGAAGGACCTGATGGTGACGTTCTTCGACGAAAGTCATGCGCGCAGCATCGGCCTCGACCCGTTCCGTCTCAAGATCCTGTTCTTCGTCCTGCTGTCCGCCTGCACGGTTGCGGCGTTGCAGACAGTCGGCGCCTGTCTGGTCATCGCCATGGTGGTGACGCCGGGCGCCACAGCCTACCTCCTCACCGACCGCTTCGGCCGGCTCAT
>JAEUMG010000350.1 GCA_016793355.1 Hyphomicrobiales bacterium | reverse complement strand
GAGCGCCTGCTCGTCCTCGAGCCGGGGCGGGCGGAGCGCAATTACTGGTCCGATCTGTGGCATTATCGCGAGCTGTTCGCGATCCTCGCCTGGCGCGACGTTTCGGTGCGCTACAAGCAGACGGTCATCGGCATCGCCTGGGCGGTCGTCCGCCCGCTGCTCACCATGGTCATCTTCACCATCGTGTTCGGCAAGCTCGCCAGGCTTCCGACCGACGGAATGGTGCCCTACCCGGTGCTCGTGTTTGCCGGGATGCTGCCGTGGTTCCTGTTCTCGAGCGTGCTGACGGAGGCCTCGAACAGCCTGGTGATGAACGCCAATCTGATCAGCAAGGTCTATTTCCCGCGCCTCATCGTGCCGGTCTCGGCGGCGGTCGTCGCGCTGGTGGACGTGCTCATCAATCTCGCCATCCTGTTCTGCCTGATGGCCTGGTACGGCGTGATGCCCAACTGGCAGATCGTCTTTCTGCCGGTCTTCATCGCGCTCGCCGTGCTGGCAAGTCTCGGTCCCGCCCTGTGGATCACCGCGCTCAACGTGAAATACCGCGATTTCCGCTACATCATTCCGTTCATCGTGCAGTTCGGCCTTTATGTTTCCCCGGTCGGGTTTTCGAGCGCCGTGGTGCCGGCGGAATGGCGCTTCTGGTACAGTCTCAATCCGGTCGTCGGCGTGATCGACGGCTTCCGCTGGTGCCTGCTCGGCGGCGAGAGCCAGCTTTACCTGCCGGGATTCCTGGCGAGCCTCGGCGTCGTCGCCTTGTTCCTGTGGTTCGGTATCCGCTATTTCCGCAAGACCGAACGCAGCTTTGCGGATCTGATCTAGCGATGCCTGATGTCGTGATCCGCGCCCGGGGCCTGGGCAAGAAATATCTCATCGGCCATGAGACCGAGCGCGAGCGCTATGTGGCGCTACGCGATGTCCTGGCCCGCGCGGCAAAGCGGCTGGCGCGCTCGGCGCGCGACATGATGCGCGGCCGCCAGCTCGTGGCGGGCAGCGAGATCGAGGAATTCTGGGCGCTGCGCGACATCGATTTCGAGATCGCGCGCGGCGAGGTGGTGGGAATCATCGGCCGCAACGGGGCGGGGAAATCGACGCTGCTCAAGATTCTGTCGCGGATCACCGAGCCGAGCGCCGGCCGGGTCGAAATCCGCGGCCGGGTGGCGAGCCTGCTCGAGGTCGGCACCGGCTTCCATCCCGAGCTCACCGGCCGCGAGAACATCTATCTCAACGGCGCCATTCTCGGCATGACGCGGGCCGAGATCAGGGCCAAGTTCGATGAGATCGTCGCCTTCGCCGAGGTGGAGAAATTCCTCGACACGCCGGTCAAGCGCTATTCCTCCGGCATGTATGTCAGGCTCGCCTTTGCGGTGGCCGCGCATCTCGAGCCCGAAATCCTCGTCGTCGACGAGGTTCTGGCGGTCGGCGATGCGGAGTTCCAGAAGAAATGCCTCGGCAAGATGAAGGATGTGGCGGGCCACGGGCGCACCGTGCTGTTCGTCAGCCACAACATGGCGGCGGTCACGGCGCTGTGCACAAGGGCGCTGATGCTGAAGAGCGGCACTGTCGCCTGCGATGGCGACGTAACCGGCACGGTGGCGCGCTATCTGAGCGATGCGGAGATGTCCAACGCTTACACGGGGCGGAAAATGGATGTCACCGCCGGTTCCGACATTGTGCGGACCTCCAATGGACCGGCGGTCGTTCTCATCTTTGACATTATGCTGCGCGGTCCGCTCTCCGAGCCGAGGATTGGAATCGGCATAAACGACGCCCAGGGCACGCGCATCGCAACCCTCTTTTCGGAGACGTTCAGCAGGCTGCCTGCCGTAGGCTCGGACGCCCCGGTAGCGCTGCGGATCAGGACCGAACCCCTGCGTCTCGCACCCGGCACGCTCTCCTTCAAGGTGGCTCTCGCGGAGGCGGGCAGCGATATCGAAGTATCGGAAGACAGAATCCGCCTGATTGTTCCGGATTATCTGCCCTATGAGCGGGCGCCCTATGGCCGGGCGCGCGGCTTCGTCCATATCAGAGTCAAGATCGAGTTCGATGAAAACGTTCATAAGATCCCAGCTTGATCGCTATTTCGGGCGGTTCGCGAAGAAGTCTGACATCGACAATCTCTATCGGCAGCTCTCCGCGCTGTCAGAAATCAGGGATCTGGTCGGCCCGAAAATTCCGATAGGCCCGTTGCGCGGATGGGCCCTGTCGCCCGACGCCCTTCTGACCGTACTCAGGGATATAGCGGGAAGACATGAGCCGCGTGTCGTGGAATTCGGGTCCGGCGAGTCGACCATCGCGATCGCGGCAGCCTTGCGCAATTCAGGGGCCGGTTCGCTCGTCACGATCGAGCATGACGAGAAATTCGGCGCCGGGATCGTGGCCAGGCTCAATCGCCTTGATCTGCAGGGCTATGTCGACTTCAGGTTCGTTCCGCTGCGCGACTATGATGGGTTCGGCGGCTTCCGGCCCTTTCGATCCTACGACTTGAGCAACGAGGATCATCAGTTCGATGTGGCGCTCATCGACGGGCCGATAACAGACCTGTTCGGCGACGCGACGCGATCGGTGCCGTTGAAGTGGTCGCTGTCTCGCCTGACGGGCGGGTCGAACATCTACCTGGATGATGCCGCGCGATCCGGAGAAAGGACTATCGCCCGGCAACTGCGCGAATCCGGCGAGGTAATTCTGGAGGAGCACATAGATTGCGAAAAAGGCCTTCTCAGGTTGTGGCGCGAATGACCGGAGCGGAGAGTGACAGCGCCACAACCGTGCGGGAACAGATGAACCCGGAACTGCCCTCCATCGCCGTCATCATCCCGTGCTGGAATGCGGAGAAATGGATCG
>JAEUMG010000342.1 GCA_016793355.1 Hyphomicrobiales bacterium | reverse complement strand
CTGGCGCTGGGGCGATCTTGCGGCTTCGGCAAAGAGCTGACCCCTTGGCCTTTTGGCACGCAGGCGCAGCGGCATATCCTTCGAGGGTCGCCGGGCGGCCTTGCCGGGAGCCGATCAACGACCGTCCCGGGCGATTGCAGGGGGGCGATCAAGCCGCTATACCCAGCCCGCCTGAGCGATGGGGCGTAGCCAAGCGGTAAGGCAGCGGATTTTGATTCCGCCATTCGGAGGTTCGATCCCTCCCGCCCCAGCCACCTGAAATGAAAGGCAAATCTTGTGTCAGAAGCCGAAGGCCCGTCGTGAATGGTATGAGGAGGAGTTGTTTAACGCGCTGAGATTCCTCGCGCAGGATCCTGCGGTGCTGGACGACATCTTGCAAAAGATAAGAGCTGCCCTCGCCGAGTTGAAAGAGCTCGAGTCACTGAAGAAATGCACACCAGCCAGCCAGCGCACTCCCGACTGGGAGTCCGAGCACAAAAAGCAGATGAAGGATTGTTCGAAGACGTTGAATGCGCTCGCAAAGCGATGGGACAACGTACTTAACCCCCCATTCGATGAATCGTCCACCCGTCACTGAGCGTCAGCGTCAGCCTCATCCTTTGACCATCTGTCCTGCCGCATCATAGCGGTGAATCTCCGGATTGATGCAGAGCCTCATGCCGATTTCGGCTTCTTCGTGCGTAGTGTAGTCGGCGATCCAGACATCGCCCCGGAAGAGGCGCCATTTGCCATTGGGCGCGTGGAGAATCCTGAAGCTGCCGCTCCGCGGTATGGCCTGATCGAACCTGATGATCGGCGCCTGGGCGGCAGCGGCTCCTTCCAGCGAGTCCAGCCGTTGCGCAACCTCGCCCAGCTGCCGGCCGTCGCCTCGGGTCGCAACGCCAACATAGACGGTCAGGCCCAGCAGCCAGAGAAGCGTGAAAATCTTGAATGGGTCTCGCATGTCGGCCGTCCTCGGTTAGATTTCATCCCGCATTAACGGACCGCGCCACGCAGGTCCATGAGCGCCGTTCGCAGATGCAAGCGACGATCCTCATCCTGTCTGAATTATTCAAGCGCCTTGTTCGGGCTCGTCGTGAAGGCGATGAAGCGGGCGATCGACCAGCGGCCGTCGGGCTGGCGGCGAAAAATGTCGATGCCCTCCTCGGTGGTCGTGTCCTTCTTGCCCTTGGCTTCTGCAGTGAGAGTCCAGGTCAGGCGCACGACTGCGATATCGCCCGAGACGATCATTTCGTGGATGTCGGGAAGATCATAGTGGAGCTTGAGGTCGGATCGCTTGAACAGCCTGGCGAGATTGCCGCAGAGCTGCGCCTGCGTGCCGTTGACGACTTCGGGGAGCGAATAGACGAGGTCGGGTGCGAAAAGATCGCACACGCCTGCGGCATCGCGGGCATTGAAGGCCCCGGTCCATTTGGCGAAGCGATCGCGGATCGCCGCTTCGTCCGCCGCCGGATCGGCAAAGGCAGGACCCGATGTTACGAGACCGGCCGCGATCAACAATCCGAACCACGCCAAGCGCATATCCATCTTCCCCATGATTGCGCAGGGGAAGTTACTGCGATGGCAAAGCTACCGCAATCTTGCTAGAGCGGGCGCTACAGCCTGCCTGCAACCCTATCGTCAATGACCCCTTCCCTTTCTCCCCGCCTTGTCCTGACCGCGCTGTTCCCGTTCGCGCTCGGCTATCTGCTGTCCTATCTGCTGCGCGCAGTGAACGCGGTGGTGGCGCCCGATCTCGTGGCCGATGCCGGGCTTTCGGCCGGCGAGCTTGGGCTTCTCACCGCCGCCTATCTCGGCGCCTTTGCCTTTTTCCAGCTGCCGCTCGGCGTGCTGCTCGACCGCTACGGCCCGCGGCGCGTGCAGGCCGGGCTCCTCACTATTGCCTGCATCGGCTGTATCGGCTTTGCACTGGCGCCGGACTTCGCCGGCCTGTTCGCGGCGCGCGCCGTCATCGGCCTCGGCTTTTCCGCGGGGCTGATGGCGGGCTACAAGGCTTCGTCGCTGTGGGTGCCGCTCGAGCGGCGTTCACTCGTCAATGCCTCGATCATGGCGACGGGTGCGGTGGGCATCGTCTTTGCCACCGAGCCCACGGAGTTTCTTGTCAGCCTCATCGGCTGGCGGCAGGCCTTTATGGTCTTTGCGGGACTGACGCTTGCCTGCGCGCTTTTCATTTTCCTCGCCGTGCCGAAGCGCGAGGGCGAATCGACGCCGGTGCCCTTGTCCACGCAGTTGCGGCAACTGCTGCGCATTCTGGCCTTGCCATTGTTCTGGCGGATCGTGCCCTTGCTGGCGCTTACCGCCGGGGTGCAGATCGCCCTGCACGGGCTATGGGCGGGCCCATGGTTTCGCGATGTGATGGGCCTGTCGCGGCCTGAAGTGGCGCGGCATCTCTTGTGGATGGCGGTCGCTTTCATGATCGGCATTCTTTTTGCCGGCATCATCGCCGATCGCGCGGGGCGGCGCGGCATCTCCCCGATCAGCGTCATGATCGGCTGCCATATGGTCTATTTCATCGCGCAGGCAATCATCGTCCTTGAATTCATACCGCTCGCCGTCGTGGCCTGGCTTGCCACCGCGGCGACCGGGCAAGTGGCGATCCTCGCCTATCCCTGGCTTGCCCAGCATGTCGGCAACGAACTTGCCGGCCGCTCCAACGCGGCGATCAATTTCTCGGTCTTCCTTGTCGCCTTCGCTACGCAATATGGCGTCGGCGTCATCATCGGCCTCTTCCCCGCGACGACGATCGGCTATGAACCGTCTTCCTATCGCTGGGCCTTCGGCATTTTCCTTGTCCTTCAGCTCGCGGCGCTCGCATGGTACCTCATCGGGCGCAGGAAAGAACACGCATGACACACCCGGTCCTCGTTGAAGTCACCCGCGGCGGTATCGTCGAGAGCCGGCATAGCGGAAGCTATGCGGTCGTTAACGGCGAAGGCCGTGTTGTCGCTTCGGCCGGCGAAATCGACATGCCGGTCTTCCCGCGCTCGGCGATCAAGGCGCTGCAATGTCTGCCGGTGATCGAGAGCGGGGCGGCGGATCATTACGGCTTCAGCGATGAAGAGATCGCGCTTGTCTGTTCGTCGCACAATGGCGAGCCGCGCCATGTCGCGGCGGCGCGCAGCATGCTCGCCAAGACGGGTCTCGGCGAAGAGGCCTATGAATGCGGCGCGCATTGGCCGATCGAAACGCAGGCGCTGCATGCGATGATCAGGGCGGATGAAAAACCCGGCCAGATTCACAACAACTGCTCGGGCAAGCATGCCGGCATGCTTGCGGTGGCGCGGCGGATCGACGCCGACCATCACGGCTATGTGGAACGGGGCCATGACGTGCAGCGGAGGATCGCAAAGGTCTTGAGCGAGATGTGCGACGTCGATGCCGATGCGCTACCCTGCGGAATCGACGGCTGTTCGGTGCCGACCTGGGCGATCCCACTGCGCAACCTGGCTTTGGGCTTCGCGCGGCTCGGTTCGGGCGAAAGTTTGGATCCGGAACGCAAGGCGGCGGCCGCACGGATCATCGCAGCCGTCAGGGCACACCCGTTCATGGTGGCGGGGACGGACCGGTTCTGCACGAGGCTGATGACGAAAATTCCGCGTGCGTTCGTCAAGACGGGCGCCGAAGGCGTGTTCTGCGGCGCCGTTCCGCATGCGGGGCTTGGCATCGCGCTCAAATGCGACGACGGCGCCGGCCGAGCCTCGGAAGCGGCCTTCGCTGCCGTGCTTGCCAGGCTCGATGTGTGGACGCCGGAGGAAAAGGCGGCGCTCGCGCCATTCGCGCATGCGACGCTTAAGAACTGGCGGAAGATCGAAGTCGGGGAAGTGAAGGCGGTGGTGTAGCGCGTGAGCTTTATCCAGAATTGTCATCATCGGACTTGTTCCGATGATCCATATCTTCATTGCTCCGTATACAAATCGTCATGCCAGCGAAAGCTGACATCCCCTGACGCGGTGCCGCTAGCCGAGATGATTCAGGGGACCCCAGCTTTCGCTGGGGTGCCGGATAGTGGTCGCAAAATACAAACTTGTCCGTCAGCTGATCAGGTTGTTCCGCAGGATCAGATGCGACGGGGCTTCGTCGGGCCTGAGGGCAAGGTCGCCGGTCGCAGGGTCGGCGTGATTCATGCCGAGGATAGCGCCCCGGGTCGCGCCGGAGATCAGATTGTTGGCGATGAGCGCCGACTGCGCGCCCGGCACCGCCGAGACGGCAATGCCGATCGGGCAATTGCGGATGATGTTGCCGCCTGCATTGATGTTGCGAAGATAGTAACCCCAGCCGATGGCGAGGCCGATCTCGGCGGAGTTCTCGATAACATTCGCATTGACCACGGTGTCGGCCTCGACACTGATGCCAAAAGCCCGAGCATTGGGATTGGGACCGCCACCCTTCACATCGCGCACGACATTGTTGGCGCACACCGCGAGTCTGCCGCCCTCGTTGTAATTGGTGATCGAGATTCCGGCGGAGACGCTTTCGAGCATATTGCCGGTGACGACCGCGCCGGAGAAGGCAAACTCGACGAAGATCGCGGTCTCGGTGATGCGCGCGCAGTTGTTGTTGGCGATGGTGATGTTGTCGCCGGAATTGTCGCGCACCGCGCTGAAGGCGCAATCGGTGATGCGGTTATTGGCGACCGTGACGCCGCCGCCCCTGAATATGTTGATGCCATTGCCGTTCTGGCCGTCGCCGCCGTCATTGGCAGCGACACGCTCGATACGATTGCCGATGATCAGCGTTCCATCCTGGCGACGATCCGAGGTCCAGACCTGGATGGCGTTGTTGCCGATATCGTGGAGATGATTGCCGGCAATCTCGAGGCCCTTCGAGTCTAGAGCGAACAGGCCAGCCTTGCCGAAATCTCCAAATCGAGAGTCGACGACGCGGCCCGAACACTCGAGCAATGTCATGCCGCTCGCCTTGCTCGCAGAGAAACTGCAGGATGAAATCACAAGCCCCTGGCAGCCGGCCGCGGCAAGAAGCGCGCTGCGCGATGTGCCGTCGCCGTCAAGCCCGGCGCCGTCAAAGCAGAGCCCCGACAATGTAACCTGCGGCGCGTTTGAGAGTTCGAGGATCGGACCTGGCTTTGCGGCAAGTAGTATCGTCGCGCCCGGCACGCCGCTCAAATGCAAGGGCTGCTCGAGGCGCAAGCCGCTCGCGAGATAGCGGCCGGCGGGAAGGAACAGCGCACCGCCGCGCGCGGCGGCCTTATCGAGCGCCGCCTGGAGTTCCTTGGACTGGTCGCGCTCGCTTTGCGGGTCGAGGCCGGATGCAGCCGCAGCGGTCGAGGCAAAAGCCAGCCCCGCGGCCATTCCAGGGCCGGCAGCCAGAAGATATCGTCGGGAAAGGTCCATTTTTGATACAGTCGCTCGACAGCAGCTGCAATCGGCATGCCCGTCACATTCCTGAAATGCGCGGAATCTACCGACTGCCCGGCACCCCATCAGACACCAAGGAGGCAATCATGACCCGCTTGAAGAGTTCCTTGCTCGCCTGCGCGGCATTCATCGCCATTACGCAGCCGGCGGCGGCCGAGGCGCTGCCGCAACAAAACGACAGCTACTACATCGCAGCAGCAAAGCAATTGGAAGCCGCATTGGCGCGCAAGCCGATTGAGGGCAAGGCCAAGAATGTCATCCTGTTCGTCGGCGACGGGATGAGCGTTCCGACGGTAACCGCGGCGCGGATTCTCGAAGGTCAGAAGCGCGGCGTCGACGGCGAATCGAACAATCTCACCATCGACCTCTTCCCGTTCGTCGCCCTCGCCAAGACCTACAGCCATGACGGGCAGGTTTCGGACTCTGCGCCTACCGCCACCGCCATGACGACCGGCATCAAGACAAAAAACGATATTATCGGTCTCAACCAGAATGCGATGTACAAGGATTGCGAAGGCTCCAAGGACAAGCACGTGACGACCGCATTCGAGCTTGCCGAGGCCGCCGGCCTCGCGACCGGCGTTGTCTCGACGGCCCGCATTACGCATGCGACGCCAGCTGCGGCTTACGCCCATGTTGCCAATCGCGATTGGGAAGACGACGCCCAGATGAAGGACCAGAAGGGCAAGGGCTGCCTCGATATCGCCGATCAACTGGTCAATTGGGGCGCCGGCGACGGCTTTGAAGTGGCGCTTGGCGGCGGCCGCCAGCACTTCCTGCCAAAGGAAACGGCAGACCCCGAAGATGAAGGCAAGACCGGCACCCGCACCGACGGGCGCAATCTGACCGAGGAGTGGACCAAGAAGTCCAACAACAACATTTTTGTCTGGAATGGCGCCGATTTCGCGAAGATCGATCTGACATCAGGACCGAAGATTCTCGGACTCTTCGACCGGTCGCATATGGAGTTCGAAGCCGATCGTGCCAAGGACAAGGCCGGTGAGCCATCGCTTGCCGAAATGACGGCTCTGGCGATCGATCGCCTTTCCCAGAACGACAAGGGCTATATCCTGATGGTCGAGGGCGGACGCATCGACCATGCCCATCACAATGGCAATGCGGCGCGCGCGCTCGAAGATACGCTCGCGTTCGACCAGGCGGTCAAGACGGCTCTCGAAAAGACCAAGCGGGAAGACACACTGATCATCGTCACCGCCGATCACAGCCATGCGATGACCATCAACGGCTATCCCAAGCGCGGCAACCCGATTCTGGGCGTTGCCGTCGATGTCGATGGCGAAGTCATGAAGGGCGGCGACGGCATTCCCTACACGACGCTTGCCTATGCCAACGGTCCGGGCGCGGTGTTCAAGCCGCTGGCCGAAGGGCAGACGTCGCCCGAACCGGCAGGCATCCGCCCCGACCCATCGGCCACCGACACAACGGATATCAACTATCTGCAGCAGGCAATCGTTCCCTTGGCCTCGGAAACGCATGCCGGCGACGATGTCGCCGTCTATGCTTGGGGGCCGCAAGCCCATCTCATGCAGGGCACGGTCGAGCAGAACTACATTTATCACGTGATCGCCCATGCCATGGGCTTGAATGCCGGGATGTAGTATCAACGTCCGCTCTCTCCTCCCGTCGCGAGGCGGGAGGAGAGCCAATCCTGCCCCATGCGGTTGAGAATGGATCGTCGAAGAGTCCTGATGCTTGCGGCGGCGCTGAGCAATATGCCATCGGCCATGGCCGCGGCCGCGACACTCGCATTCAACGAACTTTATGTGCGCGGCACGGAGCCAACCGAGAAAACGCGCTCGCTCGCCGGCAAGCTCGTCACCATGCAGGGCTTCATGGCGCCGCCGCTTAAGGCGGAGGCTGATTTCTTCGTTCTGACCAAGATGCCCATGGCGGTCTGTCCGTTCTGCGACTCGACGATGGACTGGCCCGACGACATCGTGCTTGTCTTAACCGATGGACTTGTCGACATTCAGCCATTCACGGCCTCGATCACCGTTGAAGGTGTGCTCTCCATCGGGTTTCGCAAGGAAGTGGAAACCGGCTTCGTAAGTTTCGTGCGGCTCGAATCAGCCCGTTTCTGGCGGAATTGACGCGTGCTCGTCGCCGAAGAGGTCGTCGTCAGGTTCCGCGATGCGCAGGGCGCAAGCTTCGAAAGCCTGCGAATCGAGCGGATGCCATTCGAGCCGGGCAAGCTCACGGCGGTGAGCGGACCTTCGGGCTCCGGCAAGACGACGCTGCTTCTCACCCTGGCCGGCCTTATCGCGCCAGCGGCGGGCCGGGTTCTGTGGAATGGCGAGGCGATCAGCTCATGGCCCGAAGCGAAGCGCGACGCCTGGCGGTGCCGCAATGCCGGATTGGTGTTCCAGGACTTTCAGCTGATTCCCGAATTGTCGCCGCTTGCCAATGTCGTCCTGCCGGGAAGTTTCGGGGGCAGGCCAAATCGGGATTCAATCAAGGCCCGCGGAGCGGCGCTGATGGAACAGCTGGGC
>JAEUMG010000321.1 GCA_016793355.1 Hyphomicrobiales bacterium | reverse complement strand
CATGGACATTCGCAAGGGACAGGCTTTGCGCGACATACTTAAGGACAAGTCGCTGCTCAAGGACAAATGCTATATTGCGGGCAAATGGGTCGGCGGCGACATGACCATCGACGTCACCAATCCTGCCAATGGCAATGTCATTGTTGCCGTTCCGAAGCTGGGCGCCGCCGAAACGCGCCAGGCGATCGAAGCTGCCGAGAAGGCGCAGAAGCTCTGGGCCGCCAAGACGGCCAAGGAGCGGTCCCTCATCCTGCGCAAGTGGCACAATCTCATGATGGAGCACCAGGAAGACCTGGCGCAGATCATGACGGCGGAGCAGGGCAAGCCGCTCGTCGAGAGCCGCGGCGAAGTCGCCTATGGCGCTTCCTTCATCGAGTTTTTTGCCGAAGAGGCTAAGCGCATCTATGGCGAGACGATTCCCTCGCCCTGGCCGACATCCCGCATTGTGGTCGTGCGCCAGCCGGTCGGTGTCGTGGCCGCCATCACGCCGTGGAATTTCCCCAATGCCATGATCGCTCGCAAGGCCGGACCCGCGCTTGCGGCCGGCTGTTCCTTCGTCTGCAAGCCGGCGAGCGAAACGCCGCTCTCGGCACTGGCCATGGCCGAACTGGCGGAACGCGCCGGCATCCCCGCGGGCGTTTTCAGCGTCATCACTGGCGGCGCCAAGGATATCGGCGGCGAGATGACATCGAGCCCGATCGTTCGCGCCTTGACCTTCACCGGCTCGACCGAAATCGGCAAGTTGCTCATGGCGCAATGCGCTTCCACCATCAAGAAGGTCGGCCTGGAACTGGGCGGTAACGCCCCCTTCATCGTCTTCGACGATGCCGATCTCGACGCCGCGGTGGCTGGCGCCATGGCCTCAAAATACCGCAACGCCGGGCAGACCTGCGTCTGTGCCAATCGCCTGCTGGTCCAGGAGGGTGTTTATGACGCTTTCGCCGAAAAGCTCGCCGCGGCAGTCAGGAACCTGAAAGTCGGTGACGGCGTCGAGCAGGGGGTAACCACCGGGCCGCTCATCAATAGCGCCGCGGTCGACAAGGTCCGCGAGCATATCGAGGACGCCGTGAAGAAAGGCGCAACCGTCATCGCCGGCGGCAAGCCGCATGAATTGGGCGGCACGTTCTTCGAACCGACCATCCTGCGCGACGTGACCGCGAAGATGCTGGTCGCGACCGAAGAGACGTTCGGCCCCGTCGCGCCGCTCTTCAAGTTCAAGACCGAGGAAGAAGCGATTGCCATGGCCAATGCCACCGAATTCGGCCTCGCCTGCTACTTTTATACCCGCGATATCGGTCGCGTCTGGCGGGTCGCCGAGGGCCTTGAATACGGCATGGTTGGCATCAACGAGGGCATCATCTCGACAGAAGTAGCGCCCTTTGGCGGCGTCAAGGAGTCAGGCATCGGCCGCGAAGGCTCGAGCCACGGCGTCGAGGAATATGTCGAGATCAAGTATATGCTGATGGGCGGTCTCGGCAGGTGACCTCCGACGATCAGAAAAGGGCCGTCGCACGCGCCGCGATAGTGTATGTGCGTGACGGCATGCGTCTGGGGCTCGGCACAGGCTCGACGGCAAAGCATTTCGTTGATGCAATCGGCGAAAAAGTGAAGGCGGGCTGGAGGCTTACTTGCGTCCCGACTTCGGAGGCGACACGCAAACAGGCGGAAGGGCTGGGCATAGCGGTTTCGACGCTCGATCAGACGCCGCAGCTCGACCTTGATGTCGACGGCGCCGATGAAATCGACGGCGACTTGAACCTTATCAAGGGCGGCGGCGGCGCGCTTCTGCGCGAAAAGATCGTCGCAAGTTCGGCGGCGAAGATGGTCGTCATCGTCGATGCCTCGAAACGCGTCGAACATCTCGGCAAGTTTCCCTTACCCGTTGAAGTCGTGCCGTTCGGGGTGAAGGCCACGGCCTTCAAGATCGAGACAGCCTGCAAGTCGCTCGGCATCAACCCCGCTATCGTGATCCGCGTGCGCAACGGCAAGCCTTTCGTCACCGACAACGGCAATCTCATTCTCGATTGCGCCTGTGGCCGGATCGACAAGCCTGCAAGCCTCGCCGTCGCGCTGTCGGTGATTCCAGGCGTGGTCGAACACGGGCTCTTCATCGGCATGGCGTCTGTCGCTCTTCTCGGCAGCGACGCCGGCGTTTCTGTGCTGACGCGCAAGGTCCCATGACCGCATACGACTACGATCTCTTTGTCATTGGCGCGGGCTCGGGCGGCGTGCGCGCGGCGCGCGTCGCGGCCCGTCATGGCGCCAAGGTTGCGGTCGCCGAGGAATACAGGGTTGGGGGCACCTGTGTCATTCGCGGCTGCGTCCCAAAGAAGCTCCTCGTATACGCCTCGAAATATGCCGAGGAATTCGAAGACGCCGTTGGCTTCGGCTGGACGAGCGAGAAGGTGTCCTTCGACTGGCAAAAGCTCATCGCCAACAAGGATGAGGAAATCGAACGCCTAAGCCGCGCCTATATCCGCAACCTTGAGTCAGCCGGCGCCGAACTCATTATGGGCCGCGCGGTCCTCGAGGATCGTCATACCATCCGGCTGGGCGACCGCCGGATCAGCGCCCGCATCATCCTCATCGCAACCGGCGCCACGAGCTTCGTGCCGCGCCATTTGCCGGGCCATGAGCTCGCCATCACCTCCAACGAGGCGTTCAACCTCGAACGCCTGCCGTCGCGCATCTGCATCGTCGGCGGCGGCTACATAGCGGTCGAATTCGCCGGCATTTTCTCAGGCCTGGGCGTCGAGACCATTCTCATCTATCGCGGCGAGAAAATCCTGCGCGGCTTCGACGAGGATTTGCGCGATCACCTGAGCACCGAAATGCGGAAGAAGGGCATCGAGATCAGAACCAAGGCCGACGTCGCGCGCATTGAGCGCTCCGGCGATGGTGTGCGCGTGACGCTTGAGGATGGCGCCGGGTTTGGCGCCGGCCAGATCATGTTCGCGACCGGCCGCATTCCCAATGTGATGGGTCTCGGCCTTGAAGCCGCTGGCGTCGAAGCCACACCCCACTACGCCGTCAAGGTGGATGGCTATTCCAGGAGCAGCGTCGACAATATCTACGCGGTTGGTGACGTCACCAATCGCGTCAATCTGACGCCCGTCGCGATCCGTGAGGGCCAAGCTTTCGCCGACACGGTCTTTGGTGGCAAAGACATCCGCGTCGATCATGCTAACGTCCCGAGCGCCGTCTTCTCTCAGCCCGAGATCGGAACCGTGGGCCTGACCGAGGAACTGGCGCGCCAGGGATTCCGCTCGGTCGATATCTACAAGGCGAATTTCAAGCCGATGCAGCATACTCTCTCCGGTCGCGACGAACGCATGTTGATGAAGCTGGTTGTCGACCGCGATAGCGACCGTGTACTCGGCTGCCACATATGCGGGCCTGGGGCGGGCGAAATGGCCCAGCTTCTGGGGATTGCCGTCAAGATGGGGGCAACCAAGGCCGATTTTGACGCCACCATGGCTGTCCACCCCACGGCGGCCGAAGAACTGGTGACCATGCGCGACAAGTGGTCGGGCTGACGATGCTCCGCCGGCTGCTATAGCTGGCAGCATGAACTTCGAACCTCACCCATTGCGCGGCACCGTTTTGAGCGAAGTGCACGCGCGTCCCTTCGCCCCGATCGAAACTCCTTCCCGTGTCCTTCATTTCGCATTTCTGACCGATGCCGCTTTGGCCGAGGACGATCGTCTTGCCCTGCTTGAATTTCTTGGCGCCCGCGGCCACCGCGGGCCCGAGAAGCCTGCCCGCCACCACCGCGTCGTCTTTGCCGACACGGCCTTGCGATGGGAGCAGCATGCCGAGTTTACGACCTATACCTGGGAATTCAGGTGCAGGGGCCCCGACGTCTTTGCACATCCGGCTATGGATCTTGCCAAATCCATGACCCTATTGCCGCAGCCGGGCCCGCATATGGTCTCTGTCGACCTGCATCTTGTCGCCGAGCACGAAGCGAAGGACTGGCGAACCGGCTTCGACGCGGCCAGTCTTGCGGCTTTCCAGACCGAGACCGGGGATGCAATCGCGGCAACCGACTTCCACGTTGGCAGCGATGGCTTCGTTCGCATGCTGGTCGTCGATCGCGGCATGCCGCCATTGCGCGCCGGCACACTTGTACAACAGCTCCTGGAGCTTGAGACCTACCGGTCCTTGTGCCTCTTAGGCTTGCCGGCGGCCCAGCGATTGCAGCCTGTGGTCCGCACCATCGAGAACTCGCTTGCCGCCATCACTGCCGAGATGACGACAAGCGAGGGGCTCCTGGCCAATCGTGCGCTTCTTGACCGACTCATGGCAGTTGCCGGTGAATTGGAGGCGGGCGCCTCGCAGACCCAATTCCGCTTCGGGGCGACACGGGCCTACTTCGAGATCGTCGCATCGCGCCTGGCGGCGTTGCAGGAGCGCCCTGTCGAAGAGCTCCAGACCATGGCGGCATTCATGAACCGGCGCCTTGTCCCGGCTGTGCGGACCTGCTCGGCCATCGAGCAGCGCGAAGAGGTCTTGTCGGACAAGCTCGCTCGCGCCGCCAATCTGCTGCGAACCCGGGTTGACATCGAGCTTGAACAGCAAAACAGCGAACTGCTCAAGGCGATGAGCGAGCGCACCCGCCTGCAGTTGCGGTTGCAGCAGACGGTCGAGGGCCTGTCGGTTGCGGCCATCAGCTACTATGTCGTTTCGCTACTTGACTATATGATGGATCCCTTGCCGCTTGATGCACTTGGATTGCCGCCGAAGCTGGTAAAGGCGCTGCTGGTCGTCGTCACGGTCGTGATTATCGCTTGGATCGTGCTGGCCTTGCGCCGGCGTCATAAGGAATAAAGTGGACGGTCGCAGCGTACTGGTAGCGTGGTAGGACAGGCATGACAGGACGGGCCACGGACAGTATCGCGGCCGAAATTGTGCAGAACGTCGCGTCGCTGCGGCGTTTCGCGCGCGCGCTATCCGGTGATCCGAGCCTTGCCGACGACCTGGTACAGGACACCGTGGAACGCGCACTAAGCAAATTGCACCTTTATGATCCTTCCCGGCCGCTCAAGGCTTGGCTCTTCGCCATCCTGCGCAACCTCTACGTGTCGGAGGTGCGCCGCGTCGGGCGAGGCAGGGTCGTCAAGACGGTCGACGACATGGCGCCAGCCGAACAGGCCGTCGATGGCGGTCAGGAGTCACAGCTCGGTATCCGCAGCATCGCCAGCGCGCTCGGGCGTTTGCCGGAGGCGAACCGGGAGGTGATCCTGCTGGTCGCACTGGAGGACATGAGTTACCGCGATTGTGCCGAGATACTGGGCGTGCCGGTCGGCACCGTGATGTCGCGCCTTTCGCGCGGGCGCGTCGCATTGCGCGATCTGCTTGAAGGCCGCGACAAGCCGTCACTGAGGCGGGTGAAATGACGCGTGAAGCACCGCGCAACATCGAGGATTGGGCCCTGCACGCCTATGTCGACGATGAAGTTCCCGCCGACATGCGCGCCGAGATCGAAATGCGAATGACGGAGGACCCGGAACTCGCGGCGGTTGTCGAAGAGTGGCGCAATCAGAAGCGGCTTATTCGGGAGTTTTACGAGCCTCTCTTGAACGAACCCCTGCCGCCGCAGCTGACGAGCTTTCGCAAGGACTCTCCCGGGAATCGGATTCATGCGTTTCCGGCAATGGCCGCTGCATGCCTTTTGCTGCTGGTGGGCGGGCTTGCGGGCTGGTTCGCCGCCCATCGCACGGTCTCGCTGGGCTCGGATACGCTCGTTTCCGATGCGCTCACCGCTCATAAGGTCTACACCGCCGAGGTCCGCCATCCGGTCGAGGTCGGCGCAAGCGAAAGTGACCATCTGGCGGCTTGGCTCTCCAAGCGGATCGGACATTCCTTCAGGATCCCCGATCTCACGGCCGAGGGCTACACCTTGCTTGGCGGTCGTCTGCTGGCTGCCGCCGGTCGGCCCGCTGCGCAACTCATGTATGAGGACCAGTCCAGGCGCCGAATAACCCTTTTCCTGGTTGGCAATACCGATAAAACTGAAACAGCGATCAGGATCGAACAGAGCGGGACCCTTACCGCCTGTTATTGGCTCGATGGCCCGTTGGCCTTTGCCATCACCGGCGAACTCGACCGCGATCGCATGATGGCGCTTGCACACGAAGTTTACCG
>JAEUMG010000320.1 GCA_016793355.1 Hyphomicrobiales bacterium | reverse complement strand
CGCTGCTTCAAGGCTTCGACGGACGCTCTCATGGCGCGCGCGAGCTCGGGCAAGCGCGGATCGGCCGGCAGTTCCTTGCCAAGCGTCATGAACAGCGTTCCGTAAAGCGGGCCCGAGGCGCCGCCGACTTTCATCACCAGCGCCATGCCGATGGCGCGCAAAGCTTCCGGCAAGGGCTTGGCGGCGATCGCCGCCTTGTCGGCCAAAACGGCATCGAAACCGCGCTTCATGTTGAGTCCGTGATCGGCATCGCCGATCGCCGAATCGAGGGCGGTCAATTCTTCCGCATGCTCCGAAATGCGGGCGGAGACCACGTCGATCAATTTTCCGATCTCGGCGCTCATGCCCTGGCCCAGCCTTTGCGGATCTGTTTGATCCCCTCGCGATAGACGCTCTGCGGACTCGGGAAGAAATCGCGCCAGACGCGCGTCGCCGCGGCGATCGCCGGCAGCGAACGGCCGAAAGCCTCGATGGTCAGCCAGCCGTCATACTTCGCCTTCTTCAACGCCTTGTAGGTCGCATCCCACGGCACGTGACCCTTGCCGGGCGTGCCACGGTCATTCTCGGAAATATGGACATGGCTCATGTGGCGGCGGATGGTGCCGATCGCCGCGACCGGATCGGCCTCCTCGATATTGGCATGGAAGGTGTCATACATGCCGGTGATGGCGGGATGATCGACCTCGTCGAGATAATCCGCCAATTGCGCCATGGTGGTCAGGAAGTAGCATTCGAAGCGGTTGAGCGCTTCGACCGCGATACGGACATTCTTCTTCGCCGCATAGTCGCCGGCCTTGCGATGAAAGGCGATGCCGCGCTTGCGCTCCTGCGCCGTCGGACCGCTGCCGGAGAAGTAACCGATTGTCGAATGCACCGGACCGGCAATGATCGGCGCTCCGAGTGCCGCGCTGCAGTCGATCGCCCATTTGGCATGGGCCAGCCCCGCCTCGCGCGCCGCCTTGTCGGCGCTCAACGGATTCTTGTCGACGGAGGGAATGATCGTCACGACGGTGCGCTCGAGTCCGATCTCGTCCAGCATTTCGCCAAGCGCGGCGTAGTGATCCGGATCGCCCTCGAACATCGGGATTTCGACGCCGTCATAACCGGTCTTCTTGAGATCGACGAGCAAGGGACGGTGCCTTGCCGTGACATGCGGCGTCCACAGGAGGAGGTTGAAACCGATCTTCATCGTCTATGACCTGAGCCGTGCACCATTGGCATCGAAATAGAGGGGATTCTTGAGCCTCATCGCGACGCGATCCCCTGCCACAAGTTCGGAGTCGGGATCAACCAATGTCGTCACCATATGAGGCCCCAATTTCACATGCAGGCGAATCTGGTCGCCCAGATGCTCGACCCATTCGACCTCGCCCTCGCCGGAACCGCTCTTTGAGAGATCGAGATGTTCGGTGCGCGCGCCAACCGTGACCGCGCCGTCGGGAATGCGGCCGTTGGGCAAGGCCCCGGCGGGCAGGAGATTGATCTGCGGCTGGCCCAGGCGCTGCGCCACATAGGCGGAGTTCGGGTCCTCGAACATTTCGCGCGGCGTGCCGATCTGAAGAAGCTTTCCACCATCGATGACGCCGATGCGGTTGGCCATGGTCATGGCCTCGATCTGGTCATGCGTGACATAGAGGATGGTCGCGCCGAGCTCCTGCTGGATGCGCTTCAATTCGAGACGCAATTCGCCGCGCAATTTGGCATCGAGCGAGGATAATGGTTCGTCCATCAGGTATATCGACGGCTGGCGTACCAGGGCGCGCCCGATGGCGACGCGCTGCATCTCGCCGCCGGACAGCTGCGTCGACTTGTTGTTGAGTTTGTGCTGGATGCGCAGCATCTCGGCAACCCGCTTGACGCGCGCGTCGATCTCGGCGGCAGCGAGGCGGCGGACCGGGCTCTTCAGCGGAAAGGCCAGATTCTCGTGGACGCTCAAATGCGGGTAGAGCGAATATTGTTGGAAGACGAAGGCGACATCGCGGGCGGCGGGCTCGAGCTGCGAGACACGCTCGCCGCCGATGAAGACTTCGCCTTCATCCGGCCTTTCGAGCCCGGCAACCAGGCGCAACGTCGTCGTCTTGCCGGCGCCCGTTGGCCCCAGCAGCACAACGAACTCGCCGTCGGCAATGTCGAGCGACAGGTGATCGACGGCCGTGGTCGTGCCGAAGCGCTTGGTGATGTTGCGCAGCAAAACATCAGACATGCGGGCGCTCCTCATAGAGCGCGGTGCGGATCGCCCGGCCCGAGGCCGCATCGAACAGAGAGAGGCGTTCGCCCGCGAGCGTGAGTCCGACCGTCTCGCCGGTCCTCACCGCAATCTGGGAGGGCAATCGGGCCTTGAGATGACCCTGGGCTGTGGCAACCGTCACGATCTGCGTCGTGCCGAGATATTCGGTGCCGAAGACTTCGCCGCGAAATGGGGATGAATCCGAGAAACGGACATGCTCGGGCCTCACCCCCAATGTCAGTTTCTCGCCGGGCGCATCTTCGCGCGCTTCCGGAATGGCGATCGGCGCACCCTGAAGATCGATCGCCTTCGCACCCTTGGCGATGCGGCTATTGACGGTGAGCAGGTTCATGGCGGGCGAGCCGATGAAGCTTGCGACGAAGACCGTTGCGGGCCGGTCGTAGATATCGCGCGGAGACGCCAACTGCTCGACGACGCCATGGTTCATCACCGCGATATGATCGGCCATTGACATGGCTTCGAGCTGGTCATGGGTCACATAGACGGTCGTTGCCGAAATCCGGTTGTGCAGCTGGCGCAGTTCCTCGCACATGAGATCGCGGAATTCGGTGTCGAGCGTACCCAAGGGCTCGTCCATCAGGAAGGCCAGGGGCCGGCGCACGATGGCGCGGCCCAGCGCCACGCGCTGCCGGTCGCCGCCCGCCAGGCCCGAAACCGATTTGTCGAGCAGATGGTCGATGCGAAGCAGCTTTGCCGTTTCTTCCACGCGTTTGCGAATCTCCGCTCCCGGAACGCCCTGGCAGAGCAGCGGAAATCCGATATTGCGCCTGACATTCATATGCGGATAGAGCGCGAAAAGCTGGAACACGAAGGCGATGTCGCGTTCCGAGGCGCGCTTGAAGGCAACGTCCTCGCCACCGAGAAAGATCTTTCCCGATGTCGGTAGTTCGAGGCCGGCGATCATCCTTAAAGTGGTCGTCTTGCCGCAGCCCGAAGGCCCCAGAAGGCAGAAGAACGATCCATCGGGAATGGTGAAGGAGGATTCCTTCACCGCGACGAAATCGCCGAAGGCTTTCTTGAGATTTTCAACCCGGATCTCGGCCATCGCTTACTCCGGGAATTTCGACACGATGATGAACATCGCCGTGCCGCAGAGCATCGTCACGAAGGAATAGGTGTAAAGCGCCATCGAGATGGGCTGCAGCAACATGATGACGCCGAGCCCGATGACCAGGGATGCGAGATTCTCCCAGGGGCCGCGGCGGAAGCGGATGAGGCCATTGATCGTATCGCCGATGAATTTGCCGATCATTTGCGCACCGCCCCGAAAGTGATGCCGCGCAGGAGATGCTTGCGGAGCAGGACGGTGAAGACGAGGATCGGGATCAGGAACAGGGTCGTGCCCGCCCCCACCGCCGGCCAGTCCATGCCGCCCTCGCCGATGATGGTCGGGATGAAGGGTGGTGCCGTCTGTGCCGCGCCCGAGGTCAGGAGCACGGCAAAGGCATATTCGTTCCAGGCGAAGATCAGGCAGAAGATCGCGGTCGCGGCAATGCCGGTGGCGGCCTGCGGCAGCACGACCTTGAAGAAGGCGTGGAGCCGCGTATAGCCGTCGATCATCGCCGCCTCCTCATATTCCTTCGGGATTTCGTCGATGAATCCTTTCAGCAGCCACACGGCGAGCGAGACGTTCACTGCCGTGTAAAGCAGGATCATGCCCATTGCCGTGTCGGAAAGGCCGAGCTGGCGGTACATGAGATAGATCGGGATGGCGACGGCGATCGGCGGCATCATGCGCGTCGAAAGGATGAAAAACAGGAGGTCGTCCTTGAGCGGCACCTTGAAGCGCGAGAAGCCATAGGCGGCAAGCACCCCGAGTACGACCGCGCAGAAAGTCGAGCCGAAGGCGATGATCAGCGAATTGATGAAGCGCGGCGCGTAATTCGACGGACCGGCGATCACCATGTCGCGCTGGCGGGTGATGCGATCGCAGATCGTCTGCGGCGGCCCCAGACCGAGTATGTATTCCGGCGTCTGGCGCGTGCGCGTCGTGAACAGGTTGCAATAGCCCTCGAGCGAGGGGGCGAAGACGAGCTTAGGCGGATAGGAAATCGAATCGGGCGGCGTCTTCCAGCCGGTGGCGAAGATCCAGAACAGCGGGATCATCGACACCAGGGCATAGACGATGACGATGGCTCCGGCAACCCGCTTCGACGCGGAGGACGGCTCGACGACGGAATGGGCGGTGATGGCGGCTGTCATCGCTGCTTCACCCGGTTGAGCGCCTTCACATAGATATTGGCGAGGCCGAAGACCGCGACGAAGAGAATGATCGCAAAGGCGGACGAGTATCCGGTGCGCCACTTCTCGAAGGCCTCACGCTTGAGCGTGATGGAGGCGACTTCGGTGGTCGAGCCGGGGCCGCCGCCGGTCAGGAGATTGACCATGTCGAACATCTTGAAATTCTCGATGCCGCGGAACAGCACCGCCAGCATGATGAAGGGCATGGCCATGGGCAGCGTGATCGACCAGAACTGCCGCCATTTCGACGCGCGGTCGACCTCCGCGGCCTCGTAAATATAGTCGGGGATCGAGCGCAGGCCGGCGAGGCAGATCAGCATCACATAGGGCGTCCACATCCAGGTATCGACGATGACGATGGCCCAGGGTGCGAGCGTGACGGAGCCGAGCATCTCGAAGGACGATGGCGGCAATCCGGTGAAGAACGAGACGATGTAATTGAAGAGCCCGATCTGCGGCTGATAGAGGAACTTCCAGAAGTTTCCGACGACCGCCGGCGACAGCATCATGGGCACGAGAATGATGGTCGTCCAGAAGGCATGGCCGCGGAATTTGCGGTCGAGCAAATAGGCGAGGGTGAAGCCGAGAATCGTCTGCAGCACGATGGTCCAGAAGACGAAGTGCGCGGTCGCCTGCATCGCCGCCCAGACATCGGGCGAGCCCAATATGTCGCGATACCATTTGGTGCCGACATAGGTGAGCGGCCGGTTCGGGCGGTTGGCCTGGTAATTGGTGAAGGAGAGATAGATCGTCCAGATCAGCGGGAAGATGTTGACGGCGAGCAGCAGGACGATGGTCGGCGCGATGAACGCCCAAGCTATCGCTTTGTCGGAGAGGCCACGGATACGCTTTACGAGCG
>JAEUMG010000304.1 GCA_016793355.1 Hyphomicrobiales bacterium | reverse complement strand
TGCAGCGACGCATAGGGCGTGATGGATTTGCGTGTCGCGCCACCGAGGAGCTCATGCACCGGTGCGCCGAGTGCCTTGCCGCACAAATCCCACAGCGCCATTTCGACCGCGCTCAGGGCATGGATCACCATGCCCCGGCGCCCGTTCATGGCGGTGCCGAGATAGATGCGGCGCCAGATGTCACCGATCTCGAAAGGATCCGCGCCGATCAGCATGTCCTTGATCGAAAGGCCCATGGTGTGGGTGCCGGGCGCCTCGATACAGGCCTTGGCCATCCACGGATTGGCATCGCATTCGCCGACGCCCGAAACGCCGCCATCGGTGTGAATGACGACGACGAGACTGTCCTGCGCAGAGGAGGTGAAACTCGCATCGTAGTCGGGCGCCAGCAATACATGGCAGTCGATGCCTGTGATCCTGAGGCGGGGCGGCTGGCTTGTGAGCTGGGGAGAGACGGTTGCAAGCGGCATAAGAATTCCTCACCGGCTCGCCGCCGGGTTTTGGGCCGGGAGTATATCTCCCGGCCCGGATTGCGGATGTGGATAAGCCCTCAGGCCGCCTTGATCTCGTTCCAGGTCGCGACTCGCTTCTCGTAATTCTCGGCGGTCTCAAGCCAGGAAAGCCGATCGCCATAGGTCAGGCCGGCGGCCGTGTTGACCTCGAGATTGGTGGTATTGCCGTAGCCGAGCTTCTCGGTCAGCACCTGGCCGGTCGACTTCTCGAGGCAGGTATTGATCCAGGCATGCGCAAGATCCGAATCCTTGACGCCTGAGCTCAACTCCCAGCAGTCGAGCCAGCCCACTGCGCGTTCCTTGGGAATGGTGAGCGCGGCATTGACGCCCTTCTTCTTGAGCGCCGGAACCTGCGGCTCGCCCATCGAATACATAAGCTTGATGCCGTTCTGGGCGAAGAGATTCACGCCATCGTCGAAGCCGGCATAATAGCTCAAGAGCAGTTTCTTCTGCTCGATGAGCTTGGCCTTGATCTTGTCGAAATCCTCGTCTGTCAGCTTATAGGGATTGGCAGCGCCGACGATCAACGCTCCAAGCGTGATAGAGTTGTTGGCATCATCCTGCCACAGCATCTGCTGGGCATATTTCGGATCCCACATCACTTCCCAGGATTCAGGCGGGGTGGGGAATTCGGTTGCGTCATAGACGAGCGGAAGCGATCCCCAGGCGAAGGGGATGCCAAATTGCCGGTCGCCCTCCTTGATGGCCGCAACATTGGCAAATTCCGGCGCGACATTCGCCCAATTGGGGATCTTGCCCATGTCGAAGGGCTGAATGAGCTTGGCATCGACATAGCGCGGGAAAAGCGACGTATCGAAGGAGACGAGATCGAAGTCGGCGCCCTGCGAGCCCTGCATCTTGGCGAACATTTCATCCGCCGAACCCGAGTACACGATATTCACGGTGGCGCCGGTCGCCTGCTTGAAGGGGTCGAGCCATTCGGGCTCGGCATATCCTTCCCAGGTCAGGATGCGCAGTTCGTTGTCGGCTGCACGCAAGACCGATGGTGCCGCGACAGAGGCACTGGCGAGCGCCGCCGTGCCGATCAGAAATTTGCGACGATCGATTTCAGTTCTCTTCCTCATGACGTTCCTCCTTGTTTGCTGCTTTTTCTCTGCGCAGCGATTGACACAAACACGAATATTCATGCCGCTCCATCGAAGCGCAGGACCATGCGGTTGACGCGGCCTGTCTCGACAAGCGCAATCGCCTCGTTGATGCGGGAGAATGGCCAGACCTCGGAGACGAGCGATTCGAGATCGAGGAGACCATGCTTCACGAGCCGCAGCGCCTTGGGGAAATCGATCATCGGGCGCGTCGAGCCATAGCTCGAACCGATGACCCTGTTCTCGTCCTGCGCGATCCAATAGGGCGGAAAGCCCGCCATGGCATTCTCGGTCGGCTGACCGATGAGGACCGTCGTGCCGGCCCGGCAGGTCGCCTTGTAGCATTGCTCGGCAATCTCGGTCTGACCCGTCGCCTCGAAGGTGAAGTCTGCGCCGCCATTGGTGATCTCGCGCACCGCCTGCACCGGATCGACCAGCGAGGCGTTGACGAAATGCGTGGCACCGAACTGGCGCGCTTCGGCTTCTTTTTCGGCGCGCACATCGACGGCAACCAATGGCAGTGCGTTGCAGAGCTTCGCGCCCTGGACGACGCTCAATCCCACGCCGCCACAGCCGAAGACGGCAACCGAATCACCAGGCCGTACCTGTGCGGTATTAAGCGCGGCACCAATTCCAGCCATGGCGCCGCAGCCGAGCAGGCAGGCCTGTTCCGGCGAGGTCTCGTCCTCGACGCGGATCGCGCCATTATGCGGAACGACGGTGTATTCGCAGAATGACGATACAAGACTCAAATGATGGATCGGCGATCCGTCCTCGGCGAAAAAGCGCGTGGTGTTGTCCCACATCGTGCCCGCGGCGGCGGCGCGCGCTACTTCCTCGCACAAGACGCTGCGGCCGGCGACGCAGAATTTGCAATGCCCGCATGACGGCGTGAAGGTAAGCACGACTTTCTCGCCAATGCGCGACTTGGGCACACCGGGGCCGACGGATTCGATGATGCCGCAAGCCTCATGTCCGAGGATCACCGGCTTGGGATGCACCCAGACACCGCGCAGGTAATGAATGTCGCTGCGGCAGATGCCGGTGGTGATGAGCTTGACCCGCACTTCCATTTCATGCGGATCGTCGATGACGACATTTCGCAAATGGAGGACGTCGCCTTCGCCGGGCGTATCGCAGACGGCGGCTGTGATCTTCTTCTTTGCCATCAGATCATCGTCAGGCCGCCATCGACCGGCAAGACGGCGCCGGTGATGAAGGTTGCCTTGTCGGAGGAGAGGAAGACGGTTGCGCCGGCGATCTCTTCGGGCCTGGCATAGCGCCCGATCGGGTGCAGGCCGGCGAGGACCTTGAGGCCTTCGACCTCGCCGCCCTCCATGCCGGAGGCGTAGTTGCGGGTCAGCGGTGTGTCGATGACGCCCGGTGCTATGACATTGGCGCGCAAGCCCTGTTTCGCATAATCGGCGGCAATGCAGCGAGCGAGATGGTGCAAGCCCGCCTTGGCAACATTGTAAGCGACATCGCCTTCCCAGGCGACCATGCCGGCAACCGAGCCGATGAAGGTCACGGACGGGTTGGTGCCCTTCAGAAGCGCCGGGATGAGACGCTTGGAGAGATGAAACGCTGCATTCAGATGGATGGCCATCATCCGATCCCAGGTCTCGTCCGTCGTTTCATGGGTGGGCGCCGTCCTGGTGACGTCGATACCGGCGGAATGAACGAAAATATCGAGACCGCCGAGCCCGTCGAGTACTTCCTTTGCGGCGCGATCGATCTGCTCCGGGTCAGCGAGATTCGCTTGAACCACGATGGCCTTGCAATCACCGCCGGCAAGCTTCCTGGCGGCGGCCTTGGCCTCTTCGGAGTGGCGCGAGGCACCAATGGCAACACTCGCGCCTTCTGCTGCGAGCGCTTCGACGATTGCCGCTCCGATACCGCTCGATCCTCCGGTCACATAGGCTCTGCGGCCTTTCAGCGATCCACTCACGCGCCCGCTCCCTTGTTCCTGAGTTTCATCGTGCACTATATCCGCCATCGATCACGATCGCCTGGCCCGTCATGAAAGCCGAAAGATCGGAGGCGAGATAGACCGCCAATTCGCCCATCTCCTCGAGCCTGCCGGCACGCGGAATCGCATGCATGCGGCGCTTGGCTTCGAGTGCGGCTTCCGGATCGGCCTCCTGCCGGGCAACCGCGACGGAAAGCGGCGTTTCGACATAGCCGGGGCATATGGCATTCACCCGCACACCCCTGTCGGCGAAATCGAGGGCGGCGGCGCGGACCAGTCCGTTCACGCCCGCCTTAGCCGCGCAATAGGCGGCGCGTTCGCGATGGCCGACCAAGCCATAGGTCGATGAAATGATGATCACCGAAGCGGGCTGCGCAGCGATTAGGTGATCGGCGGCAAAGCGCATGGCGAGAAAGGCAGGGCGCATATTGTGATCGATGATGCGCTGGAATTCCTCCGGATCAGTGTCGAAAATCGGCGTGCGGCCGCCGGCACCGGCACTAACGACAATCGTGTCGATGCCGCCCATGAAATCGCCTGCGGATCTCGTGATTCGCTTGACGTCGTCGACGGCGGTGGCATCGCCCGCCTCGTAAGCAACCTTGCCGAATTTGCGCAAGCCTGCCGCAGCTTCGCGCAGCACAGCATCGCGCCTGCCCGATAGGAAAAGGGCGGCCCCCTCCCGCGCCATGGCCTCGGCGCAGGCGAGCCCGATTCCCGTGCCTCCGCCATAGACAATTACGCGTTTGTTCTCTAGCCGGGCCACTACGCTGCTCACGGTTGCTCAAGACATGCTAATTGTATACAAGATGAGCCAGGATGCAAGGATAGGATATGGCAAGCGTTGAACAATTGGCCGCACCAGCCGCTCCCGCGCTCAGCATGGCGCGGTCGCCAAGCCTTGCCGAACAGGCGGCGGATGCCATCGTCACGGGCGTTTCCGCAGGCGCCCTGAAGCCCGGCCAACGCCTCGTCGAAACTGAACTGGCGGGGCTACTGCAAATGAGTCGCGTGCCGTTGCGCGAGGCGCTCAAAATCCTCGAGACGCAAGGCATTGTCGAAAGCATCCCGCATCGGGGCACGCGCGTCGCGACCTTCGATGAGACCCGAATCACGCAAATCTGCGAAGCCCGCGTGGCTCTGGAGCGGCTCGCGCTGCGCGATGCGGCCATCGTATATCCGCGCAATCCGGGCCTGCTCGAACGGCTCGATCAGATTATCGCGGTCATGGAGCGTGCGGCCGACCGGTTGGAATGGATCGACGTCAGCAAGGCGGACTTGAGCTTCCACCGGGAAATCTGCCGCGCTTCCGGCAATACCATCGTCCAGACTCTGTGGGAGACGCTGGCCCGGCATGTTTTCATCATATTCGGGCATGAAATCCGCGACGAGCGCGACGCCGAGGCCATGGGGCCCCAGCATCGCCGTTTGCGCAGCTATCTGGCCGCCGGAGAAAGCGAAAAGCTCCACGCCGAGATCGAGCATCACATCATGCGATTGCGGACGCGGAAGTAGCACCTTGCCATTGGCAAGACTGGTATTATACTGGTCTGGTTATGGTATTGAAATCGGCCAGCATCACCGATCTCACGTCGAGCGATCACCGCTTCCGACAGATCGCCCGCACGATCGCCACGCAGATCGCCAATGGCGAAATCGCCCGCGGCAGCCGGCTGATGTCGGAACGCGATCTCGGCAAGCATTTCAATGTCAGCCGCGTGACCATCAGACGGGCGCTGGTCGAACTTCAGCAACGCGGCCTCATCGAGGCAGAAGGCGCCCGGGGCTGGTTTGTGAATTCGGCTCTGGGCGAGCCCAATGCGCTGATGGGCTTCAGCGAAATGGCCCGCGCAAGAGGCCTCAAGCCGCATTCTCGCGTGCTGAAGGCGCAGACACGCGCCGCGACGCTCGATGAGGCCGAACAACTCGGCATTGCACCAGGCGCCTGGCTCTTCGAACTCGAACGCGTGAGATTGCTCGACGACGTGCCGGTGGCGCATGAGCGCAGCCGGATTGTGCTCGAGCTTGCGCCAGAGCTTGGCCGCGCCGATTTCGGGACGGCATCGCTTTATGACGAATTGCGCAAATTCGGCGTTGTCGCACATTCCGCCGATTATGTACTGCAGGCGGGTGCCGCCGATGAGCATGAGGCCAAGGTCCTCGATGTCGAGATCGGCGCGCCACTGCTGATCGCAACGGCCATCGCGCATATGCAAAACGGCAAGGCGATGGAGCTGAGCCACAGTATTTTCCGCAGCGACCGCTACCGCTTCCGCACGACGCTTTACAGGTCGGCGTGGAAATGAGCGCGGTGCTCGGGATCGATCTGGGCTTGAGCAGCGCGCGCGCCGCGGTTTTCGATGGGCGCGGCCGATTGCTCGGCAGCGGACGCCAGGCGGCACGACCCGCGCGCCATTCCGCTCCCGACACACTCCCCGAAAGCTGGCTCAAGATGGCAATTGCCGCCGGGCGGCAGGCACTTGCAATCGCCCAAGGCCCTCGCATCGATGGTATCGGAATCGGCGCCTTCGGCCCCTGTCCGGTTCTTCTGGATGAGCGCCTGCGGCCGGTGATGGCAGCGGCGATGTTCAGTTTCTCCTCCGGCTCGGAGCGGCATCGGCAGAAGCTGATCAAAACGCACCATATCGCCGATCATTTGCTCGGACCGGACAATACGATTCACCAACTCATGTGGTGGCGCCAGAAATTCCCGCAGGCATTTAAGGGCGCCGCACTGGTCACGGATGTTGCGGGCTTCCTTGCAACGAGCCTGACCGGACGCGCAGTCATCGACCGTATTACGCTCAATGACTATACCTGCCCAGGCCTGAAGCTACCTGTCGCGCTACCTGAGGTTCTTTCCGCCGATGAGATGGCGGGCGGGCTGACTTCAAAGATCGCGGCCAAGCTCGGTCTTCCCGCAGGGACGCCAGTCACGGCTGGAAGTTATGACAGCCATGTCGACATCGCCGCCGCCGGCGTGACCCGTGCGGGCCAAGCCGCCATTCTGCTCGGCTCGACAATCGTCATGGGCACTATCGTCCCGGCGGACTTCAAATCGGCTGTCGCTTTGAGGCTTGGTCTACGTCTCACGCCGCATGTCGGGCGCGGAGAATTACTCGGCGGCTGGACTTCGGCGGCGGGCAGCTTGATCGACTGGACGAACAGTTTGGTCGGTGGCGAAAACAGTTCCTCGATTGGATATGTGCGCGAACCGGGCGTGCTCGTGCTTCCATACTTCTCCGGCGAACGTGCACCAGTCTGGGATTCACTGGCGCGCGGCGCCATCATCGGCGCAACGCTCGCGACGACGGCTGATGATCTTCGGCAAGCAACACTCGACGGCATCGCGCTTTCAACATTCGATATCGGCGAGCGTTTGTTCGAAGCCGGCGGACGCAAGACCCATATGCGCGCCAGCGGCGGCGGCTTCCGCAACGCAGCCTGGGCGCAGGCAACGGCGGACGCGCTTGGGTGCCGCATCGAAGTCATTGCGCATGCGGGCGAAAGCATCGGCCCGGCGGCGCTGGCATTCCGAGCACTCGGGCGAAAATTTGAACCTGGCATCGCCAGGATCATCACGTCCGACAAGCGGCGCCATGAGCGCTACCGGAAACTCTACCGCATCTATCGAGGCCTCTACCCGGCCCTGCGAAAATCCATGCACGAACTTGGCCGCCTGGCCGAAAAGGAGATTGAAGTCGTATGAGTGAGGTGATGAGGGCAGCCCGCCTTTACGGCCTGCGCGATCTGCGCGTCGAGCGCATCCCCGTGCCGGTACCCGGCGAGGGCGAATTGCTCGTGAGGGTCGAGGCCTGCGGCGTCTGCGCGACCGATTCGCGCAAATACGAGATCGGCGTCAATGATGGGGAGTATCCCTTCAATGCCGGACATGAGTGGCTGGGGCGCGTCGCATCGGTCGGACCCGGTGTCAAAGGATGGCGTACCAACGACCGCCTCTATGGCGATGTCTATGGCGGCTATGCCGATTACGCGATCATCCCGGTCAATCCCATTCCGTGGTCGCGGGGGCCGTTGCGGCTGCCCGACGAGCTCCCGCAGGAGCGTGCGGTCTTCATCGAACCCTTGGCGGACTGTCTTCATGCCGTCCACGATCAGGCGAAGCTTGTCGCCGGACAAACGCTCGTTGTCATTGCCTGCGGGGTGATGGGTCTGAAAATCATCGCCGAGGCGGCACGCATCGGTGCGCGCGTGCTGGTCGTGGAGCCGCTCGAAGCGCGCCGCGATCTGGCGCTGGCCTTCGGTGCCGAGAAGGCGATCGAGCCGCAGAACTGGACCGAGGCGGCGAAGGCCTGGGCCGGCGGCAAGGGGTCCGATGCGGTGATCCTCACCATCGGCGACCCCGATCTTGTGGCGCCGTCGATCGAGATCACCGCGCCCGGCGGCCATGTCGTCTTGTTCGCGGGCTTCGGCAATCGCTCGCAAGCGACGATCGACGTCAATCGTCTGCACTACAAGGAAATCAGCCTCGTCGGCAGCGAATGGATCGGAACGCCGCCCAATCAGCGCCGCGATCGCTACGACCAGGCGCTCGACCTCCTCATCAATCCCCCCGTGCCTTGGGAAAAATTGGTAACCGCTTATTGCAGCTTCGATGACCTCGAAGCGGCGCTGGTGCGGCGGCAGAAATTCACTGGGCTCAAGACCATTTTTCGGACCGGAAACCAGTAATGCGAAAGGTCAGTTTCTTTTCACCCAATGGCAGGGCTGTCGTCGTGGCGATCGACCATGCGCTCTACTCCTGGCCGTGCAAGGGTCTTGAAGACCGCCGCGCCCTGATCAGCACAGTCGCCAAGGCCGGCGCCGATGCCGTCATTGCAAGCTATGGCACGATCCGCGATGAACGTGAGGCCTTCGGCGAGGCGGCACCCATCCTCAAGCTCGATCTCACGACGGTGACGCTCGGCTCTTCCTATGCGATCACCGATCATGTGCCGACCTGGACGCTCGAACATGCCATGCGGCTCGGCGTGCGCGCGGTGATGACCTACGTCCAGCTCGGCGCTCCCTTCGAACTCGATGCGCTCAAATCAGCGGGACGGATTGCGGCCGACTGCGACCGTCACGGGCTCGATTACATTTGCGAGATCATGCCGGTCGAAAGCCCGCGCTTTCCCGATGCCTATGCGCCGGATGCGATCGCCGCGTCCTGCCGCACCGGCTCGGAGCTTGGCGCGCATGTCATCAAGACGACGGTGCCGTCGCCGGCGGCGCGCATCGCGGACAGCACGTCCTGCGGTACGCCGATTATCCTCGCCGGCGGAGATTTTGCGAACGATCGCGAACGCTATCTCGCCGACATTTCCGCGGCGATGGACGCCGGCGCCAGTGGCGTCGCGGTCGGACGCAATGTGTGGGGCGCGCCCAATCCCGGCGAGGTTGTCAAGCAATTGTGCCGCATCGTGCATGGTCCGGCCTAAGAGATGAGCCAAGCAGCCGCAATCGATCGCGATCTCGACGGCAAGGTCGCCATCGTCACCGGAGCCAGCAATGGCATCGGCCGGGCGGCTGCGGCGCAGCTGGCGGCGCGCGGCGCTAGAGTCCTGGCAGTGGCGCGCGATCAAAGCCGGCTGCAGAGCCTCGAGCGTGAAACGGGAGCAATCCCCTGCGCGATCTCGATCGAGACCGCGGAAGCCTGCGTCGAGGTCGTGAGTCGTGCCCGCCAGTTCGGCAGCCCGACCATCCTCATCAACAGCGCCGGACGCGGTGGCTATCTCGACCGGCCGATCTTCGAACAGACGAGCGAGGACTGGCGGCAGACGCTGGCAGTCAATCTTGATGCGTGTTTCGAATTGTCGCGCCATGTCGCGCTCGACATCAGGCGCTCGGGATTCGGCCGCATCGTCATGATCTCGTCGACAGCCGGTGAAGTCGGGGCGCCCGCCATGTCGGCCTATTGCGCGTCAAAGCATGGCGTGATCGGACTGATGCGCTCGCTCGCCCATGACATTGCCCCCTATGGCGGGACATGCAATGCTGTTCTGCCCAGTTGGGTCCGCACCGAAATGGCAGAGCAGGACGCCTTGAAGGAAGCGGCGCAACGTGGCCTGTCGGCCGACGCTGTATGGGCAGAAAGGGCGCAACAGAATCCCGCGGGACGGATCCTCGACGTGCAAGAAGTCGCCAATGTCGTATCGTTTCTCGCCAGTGCCGCGGCCAGCGGCGTCAATGGTCAGGCGATCACCGTATCGATCGGGAGCAACTGGTAGCGATGTCGCTGCGCCCCGCAACAACCGTCTCGGAGAAGCCGCCGGCGAAACAGGCGAAGGCGGCACAGACTGTCGTCGAATGCCGCGATGTCTGGAAACTGTTCGGCCCGCAGGCCGATCGGGCGCGGGCGGCCATTGTATCAGAAGGCCTTAGCAAGGCGGAATTGCTGCAACGCTACAATTGCGTGATCGGCGTCGCCGGCGCGAGCTTCACAGTCGAGCGCGGCGAAATCTTCTGCATCATGGGGCTGTCGGGTTCCGGCAAATCGACGCTGGTGCGGCTGATCAACGGCCTGATCGAGCCGACCTCCGGATCGGTGCTGATCGACGGCGAAGAAATCGGCCGCAAGTCTTCCTCCGAACTCCGCCGCCTGCGCGCCGAAAAGATCGGCATGGTGTTTCAGAGCTTCGCCCTGCTGCCGCATCGCAATGTGCTCGACAATGTCGCCTTCGGGCTCGAATTGCGCGGGGTCTCGCGCGCCGATCGCGAGCGCATCGCCATGCGCGTTCTTGAACAGGTAAAGCTCGCCGAATGGGCGGGGCGCAATCCGTCCGAACTCTCAGGCGGCATGCAGCAGCGCGTCGGACTGGCGCGCGCGCTTGCCGGCGATCCGGAGCTTCTCCTGATGGATGAACCTTTCGGTGCGCTCGATCCCCTGATCCGGCGGCAATTGCAGGATCAGTTCCTCAGCCTGTCGCGGGTCATGCGCAAGACCACCGTCTTCATAACGCATGATCTCGACGAAGCGATCAGGCTCGGGACGCGCATCGCCATCATGCGTGACGGGCAATTGGTACAGATCGGCACGCCGGCCGAGATCGTTCGCAAGCCCGCCGATGATTATGTCGCCGATTTCGTGAGCGGCCTGTCACGGCTCAAATTGCTCAGGGCTTGCGACATCATGCTGCCAATCGCCGGTGCCAGTCCCGCAGGCGGTCCTCGGGCGCGGCCGGACAGCGATCTCGATCAACTGGTCGATCTCGCCTCGCTCCATGACGAGCCCATACTGATTACGACGGATGACGGGGTCGCGGTCGGGCTCGTCGACAAGAAGGCATTGTTGCGCGGCATCCAGGGAAAGCCAGCCGATGGTTGACCGCTCGCTCGACAGCACCGCCGCGCCGGCAACCGAAGGGCGGGGTTTCGACATGATGGCCGCGCTGATCGGCCCGCTTGCGGCGGCGGCGCGCGGGCTCTGGGTGCTGTTCTCGATCAGCGCCTTTCTCGAACTGGTCGGCCTCGTCCTGCTCCTGCGCGCGCTCATATCGGCCGGCGGCGACGCGCCACGGGGGTCGCTGTTGGGCGGCATCGTGCTTGTGATGCTGGCGCGTCTGCTGATCGGTTTTGCGCTTCGGCCGTTGAGCGATATCGCTGAACGCCAGCGGTCAGTCGCGGCGGCGGACAAGATGGCTTCGCCAGTAAGCAATCTTACCATTGCGGCGCCGCTCACTGCCTTCGTCTATATCTTGACGCTTTACGGCTTCGTGGCACCGGAGCCCGCGCCCTGGCTTGTCCAGTTCCCAGCGCCCAAGGCGCTCGCTCCCGCAATCGCAAGCGTGATCGATGCGGGAGTCAAATGGATCACGTCGAACTGGAGTGCGTTCTTCGATGCGATCACTTTCGGATTGCGGAGCTTCCTCAGTTTCGTCGAGACCGTCTTCGTCGCCACACCGTGGCCGGTGACGATACTCGTGGTGCTTATACTGGCCTATCGTCTGGCAGGACCGCGCACCACGATCTTCACCGCCGCCTCGCTCGCCTATATCGGTTTGCTCGGGCTTTGGGCCGCTAGCCTGACGACGCTTGCCCTGGTTGCGGTCGCGGTCATCATCTGCGTCGTCGTGGGTATTCCGGTCGGTGTTTTGTGCGCCAAGAGTCCGCGCCTGCATGCGTTTGTCGAGCCGGTGCTCGACGTCATGCAGACCTTGCCGACCTTCGTCTATCTTATCCCCGCCGTCGCACTCTTCTCGATCGGCAAGCCGCCGGGCGTGATCGCCACTGTCATTTTTGCATTACCCTCGATGATCCGCCTGACCGAACTCGGCATTCGCCAGGTTCCCGGCAATGTGCGCGAGGCGGCGAATGCCTTCGGCGCAAGCCCGCTGCAGCTGCTGTTCAAGGTCGAATTGCCATTGGCGGTGCCGTCGATCCGGCTCGGCGTCAACCAGACGATCATGATGAGCCTGTCGATGGTGGTGGTGGCCGCGCTGATCGGCGCCGGTGGATTGGGCGACGGCGTGATGAAGGCCTTGCAGCACTTGCGCACCGGACAGGGCTTCCTCGTCGGCTTTGCGATCGTGTTGTGCGCAATGGTGCTGGACCGGATGGTGCGGGGAGCCGAGGCGGAGCGGCGGAAGAATTAGAGGCCAATGAATTGCCCCCCTGCAGCGTTGCGCCGCAGGGCGGGTCATGACCCGGGTGGAAACGAAGGAGACGCAAATGTTCAGAAAACTCGGATTTGCCGGCGCCATCGCCGGCTCGCTCCTGGCCATGGGAGGCGTTGCCCAGGCCAAGGAGAAGGTTGTGATCGGCCAGTTGAACTGGCCGGGCGCGACGGCGATCGAGACCGTCCTGGCCGAGATCATGACACGCTACCTCGATGCCGAGGTCGAAACCATCAGCGCCGCACAGGAGGCGCTTTATGAGGGCCTCGACAAGGGCGACGGTTCGGTCGACATCGTCGCCGACATGTGGACCGATCATCTGCCGGCCCAGATGAAGGACTATGTGCTGCCGGGCGGCAAGGAAACCATCATTCTCAATGCCACCCCCTATCTCGGCACCGAAGGCATCTTCATCCCGGCCTATGTGGCGGAGGAGAACGGCGTCACCAAGCTCTCCGATCTCGCCAAGCCGGAAGTCGCCAAGCTTTTCGACTCGGACGGCAATGGCAAGGGTGAGCTCTGGGCCGGGGAAGTGGGTTGGGAATCGACCAACCACACGGCGGTTCGCGCCAAGACCGACGGTTTCGACAAGACCATGGAACTGACCACCGTCGGAACACCGGTGATGCTCGCGCAGCTCAAGGACGCGATCGACAAGCACAAGGCGGTTGCCTTCTACTATTGGACGCCGGAATGGATCCACGCCGCCTACAAGCTGACCAAACTCGAGGAGCCGGAATTCACCGGTTACACGACGGAGTCCGCCAAGGGCACGGACCGCTACAATCCGCAGGGTTGCTACACGTTCTACCAGCCGCAGGAACGCAATGACTGGCTCGAAGCCAGCTCGATCAAATGCGGCCAGCCGCCGACGCGGGTGAACATTGCCCATTCCAAGGCGCTTGCCGAGCGTGCGCCGAAAATCTCGCAGTTCCTGAAGCAGGTCAAACTCAACGCTGACGACGTCAATGCGTGGATTCTTGCCATGGAAGTCGACAAGAAGGACGCCAAGGACGTCGCCGCGGCCTGGATCGACGCCAACAAGGACGTTATCGAGAAGGAATGGCTCGCCGGCACGCAGTGACGGCATCCGATCACGAGACAGAGAAGCGCCGATCGGGCGCTTCTCTCTATTTCCGGAGATGTTCGCGATGATCTTTGCAGAATATATCGAGCATGATCCGGCAATGCCGTTTCAGATTTTCCGCAAGCTCGGTCATCAGGACTGGACGGGCGAAGGCGACAGAATGATTGCCAATGTGGGCCGCACGCAGCGGCTCTCTGGCGAACCCTTCTATATGTGTTGGTGGGAGATCGAGGGATTTGCGCGCCTCGATGAATGGGAGGCGCATTTCCGCACGATTGAAGGCCGCCTCTATACCGCCGAGACGCCAGTTTCGCGCGCCATGCGCTTCACGCGCAACGGGCTTTATGATGCGATCATCGGCGATGGACCCTTGCCGGGCGGACTGCATCTGATCGAATTCTTCGACGCACAGGGCACGTCCCAGGCCGAACTCCGGGATTACTTCCAGAGCCGCGCGCCGCAGGCCGCGCCCGGCAGGCTGATCTATCTCATCCAGCGTATCGGGCTCCTCGCACCCGATCCAGGCGGCATGGCGGTGTGGAATTTCTCCGACTATGCCGCCGCCGAGGGCTTCATCCGCACCCTGCCGCCAGCGGGGCCTGTCCGCATCGCGCAGGCCGGACTTTATCGCAATTTTGGCGAAGAGATCGTCTGAGCCCTGTAACCCGCAAGCGCCGCCCCGATCACGCCGGCTCGCGTTTTGAGTTCGGCCTGTCTGATGGCAAGGCCGCGTGTTTCCGCGCTCCAGACATGACGGCGGATTTCGGATTCGAGTCGTTCCCAGTAGAAGCCGCCCGAACTTCCCAGGCCGCCACCGACAATCAGGGCCTCAGGATCAAACATGCCGATTGCCATCCCAAGCGCGCTGCCAAGCAGCACCGCAGCCTCGTCGATCACCTGGCGGGCCAATGGATCACCCGCTTCCGCGCGCGCAAGAACATCGCTCGCAGCGGCGGACGCAACGCCCGATTTCTCCCGATAGCGCGCCGCCAATCCGGCGCCGCCCGCGAAATCCTCGAGTACGAGGTCGCGCAAATGGCCACAGTCAGGGCAGAGCATCGTGGACGGCGCCGACGCGATCACCAGGGCGTTGCCGTGGGCGCCGGCAAAAGGCTCGCGATCGATGACAAGGCACGTGCTGATGCCCGTGCCGATATTCACATAGAGAAAATCGCGATAATCGCGGCCGGCGCCGAAATGCACTTCTGCCAGCGCCGCTGCCCGTACATCCGCCTCGACGACGGCCGGAGCAATCGCGCCCAGTTTCGCGCGAACCGGCAGTCCCTGCCAGTGGACGCGGTGGCCGCTCTTTATCTCCCCATGACGATCGACGAGCTCGCAAATCCCCAGGCCGACTGCCGAAACCGAGCCTCCACCGGACGAGGCCACCAGTTCGCGCGCTACTGTTTCGACTCGCTGCAGGAATTCAGCGTCGCTTGGCCCGCCCTGCGGCGTATCGATACGATGCTGTTCGGCGATGCCGCCGGACGTCACATCGACAATGGCGAAGAGCGTCTTGGTGCCGCCGACGTCGATGCCGAGCGCAATCGGCGCCGGGCGGCTCACGGCAGATAGCGCGGTGCCACGCCGAATAGTGCCTCGACCGGTGTCGAACCGACATTGTGATATTGATGCGGCGTTCCGGCCGGCACGTAGAACCCGTCCCTGGGATGGAGCTCGAACCAATTCTGCCCGTCCATTTCCGGGGCGAGAATGTTGAGCGATCCGGAGAGCAGATAGAGCCCTTCATCGCCACCATGCGTCTCGATGTCCGAGTATTGGCCCGGCAGCAGGCGCAAACGCCCGCAAGTCAGATGCTCGGTGGCGCAGTAAAGCCCGACCTGCAATTGCTGTCTCGCCCCTTCGAGGCGCCAGATCAGGTCGCTGTCGCGCAAGACCCGCATCGTGTTGGTGGCGGCAAGGGCGTTCGCCTCCATGGGCAGGCGGCCCAGCCAGGCGTCGCGGCCATAGCGGGATGTCTCGACATAGGGTCTGGTGCGGGCATAGGCACCGGAGGTTCCCGTCGATGGCGGCGGCGCAAAGAATTCGAGCACGCGCACCGGCCCGGTACCGCCATTGAAGCCATGATGCCATGTGTCCTTGCGAAAGAAGATCGCGTCGCCTTCCCTTGCGATATGCACTTCGCCGGTTTCGGGATTGGCGGAGATGTAGGTGCCTTCGAGTACATAGAGCAGTTCGTCGGCGCCGAAGACGGTGCGGAACTCGGACGAATGGCGGAAGGCGCCGCCCACCGGCAGGCCGAAGACGAGTTCGTGAATCTTCGCCGAGGAAACGTAGATCCAGTCGTCAACCTTGCCCGATACCTCATCGCCCCACAGATAGCGGGTGACGCCGGCATAGGGGATGTATGTCGGGCGATCGAAGGTCGGGCGCGGGGAGGATTTATAGGCCATGATTCTCGTCTCGGGCGTTGCGCCTGTCCTCTAGCCTAGCCGGCCCCCTTTGCCCAGAACCCCGGCAGCCAAAATCTCGCAATGGTTTCAGCCGCGATAGCGGCTCAGGCGCAAGGCAATTCCGGCGCAGGCGATGCTCGCCAGAATGAGCAGGGTCGCCAGCGCATTGATGGTCGGATCGAGCGAGGTGCGGATCATGCCCCAGACCATGGTCGGCAATGTATTGCCGCTGCCGATGGTGAAGAAGGTGATGACGAAATCGTCAAGCGACAGCGACAGCGCAATCAGCGCCGCGCCGACGAGCGTCGGCCGGATAACGGGGAGCGTAATCGTGAAGAAGGCGCGGATCGGCGAGGCGCCCAGGTCTCTCGCACTGTCGACGATCGCCCAGTTGAAGCTCTGCAGTCTTGCATAGACGATGGCCAGCACGAAGGGCTGCACGATGACGAGTTGCCCAAGGATGACCGAGACGAGGCCGAGGCGAAGCGTCAGGAAGCGGACGAAGTAGCTTAGAAGCGCGATGCCGATGACAAGCGCTGGGAGCATCATCGGCAGGGCAAGCAGATAGAGAATGCGCGTGGCCGTGGCCGGCGGCATCCGCGCGAGTGCCAGGGCCGCTAGCGTTCCGGTCGTAACCGAGAGAAGGCAGACGGCAAGCCCGACGATGAGACTGTTCTGCAGGGCGGGCGGGAAGTAGTCCTGCGCGAAGAGTTTGCGGTACCAGTCGAATGTGAGGCCGGTCAGAGGCAGGCTGGTCAATGCCGACTGGTTGAAGCTAAACAGCATGACGAGAATGATGGGCAGCACGAGATAGAGAGCCAGCGCAACCGCGATCGCGATCCAGATCGTGTCCGCCGCACCGGCGCGGGTCATGGCTGCAGGGCCCTGCGCATGACCATGCGGACCAGCACGACCAGTAGCAGGGTTGCGAACATGGTGGTGAAGGCCATGGCGCTGCCCAGGGGCCAGTTGAAGCCGAAGGAGAACTGGTTCTCGATGAAGGTGCCCATCAGCGCCGCGCCGCCGCCCACGAAACGCGGCGTGACATAATCGCCGACCGAAATGAGGAAACTCAGGGTGAAGGCAGTCATCAGGCCGGTCTGGCATTGCGGCAGGACGACATCGCGCATGACCGGCCAGGACGTGGCACCCAGATCGCGCGCGGCTTCGAGTGTCGCATCCTCGATCGATCTGAGGCTGCCATAGATGGGCAGCACCGCGAAGGGCAGCAGAAAGTAGGTGAGGGTGATGACCACGCCATTGACGCTATAGACGAGGGCGCTCACCGGCTCGGTGATCAGACCGAGCGACAGCACCGCCTTGTTGAGGACCCCATCGGTTCCCAGGATGCTCTTCCAGGCATAGATCTTGACGAGATAGCCGCCGAACAAAGTGATAAGCGTCGTCAAAAGGAAGAGATTGGCGAAACGGCCAAGCTTGAAGCGGATGGCATAGGCAAAGAGAAAGGCGAGGAATGTCGTGACGATTGCAATTCCAAACGCGACGGCAAGTGTGTTCACGAGCACATCGCCATAGCCTGTGATGGTTTCGAGGTAGTTCTGGAATGAGAAGGCAGGACGCATGATGCGCGCTCTGACCGTCCAGAAACTTACCGCAAAGAAATACATGAGCGGCGCGACAAAGAGCGCGGCGAAAACGAAAAGCGCCGGCCATAAGGGCAGCGTCGCCATCCATCGCCTGCCGCCACCCGTGCCGAAACCCGCCAGCAAGTTACCCCCCCGTCCCGGCTTGACCGACCTTTCACGGTTACGTTAGCGTGATCCAAATAGCCTAACAACAAGCCGAATTTTGCCGCGGCTTGAGAATGGCGGGCGGTCGGCCTCGACCGCACCGCTAAAATAATCATCAGGGAGGACGACAATGAAGACCGACACGACAAAACCGTCTGGACACTTCGCGCTAGCCCAGCAATCGAGCCTGTCGCGGCGCAGCCTCCTATCGGGCATCGCGGCGCTGGGCGGCGCAGCGGCCTTGGGCTTGCCCAGCCGTCCCGCCTATGCGGCCACGACGATGACCTGGATGGGATGGCAGGGCTATGAGACCCCGATCACCGCCGGCACGTTTCTCAAAGACAACGACATCGACTTCCAGCCGACCTTCATTGCCTCGAACGAAGAAATCATCAGCAAGTTGCAGGCGGGCGGCGTCGGCAAGACCGATATCATCACGATGTATTTCGGCTATCTGCCGCTGATGGCAGATGGCGGCCTGCTCGAACCGATCGATCCCTCCAAGATCGCGCAGTTCGGCGATCTCATTCCGCAATTCACCGGCAATGATGCCATCCGCAAGGACGGCCAGCTTTACGGCGTGCCGTGGAACTGGGGCTCGCTGCCCTTGATGTACGATCCCGCTGCGGTGCCGGCGCCACCGGAAAGCTGGATGGATCTGATGAAACCGGAATTCACCAAGAAGGTGGCGATGGTCGACGATCCGCTCGGCAATCTCCTGATCTGGGGAACGGTGGTGACCGGCAAGCCGATGGGCACGCTCCTCACCCGCGATGAGATGAAGCAGGTCATCGACACGCTCATCGAGATCAAGACCAAGCAGGCGCGCGCCTTCTTCGCCTCCTATGGCGACATGGCGGATGCCTTTGCCCGTAATGAGGTAACCGCGAGCGCCATCGGCTGGGAAGCGGTCGCGGTGTGGGCGAAGGCGAAGGGCAAGGAGATCAAATACACGATCCCCAAGGAAGGAACCGGCATGTTTATGGATTGCCTTTGCATCCCCAAGGACTGCCCGCATCTCGATTTGACCTACAAGATGATCAACCACATCATCTCGCCCGAGCCGCAGAAGATTTTTGCGACCGAGCAGAGCGCCGGCATCACCAATCTCAAGACGGTGCCGATGCTGCCACCGGAACTGGCGCAATCCTACAATTATGCCGATCTCGACGGCTTCATGAAAAAGGCCCGCCTGCAGCCGGTGCCGCCGACCGAGTATGACGGGAACATCGCCACCTATGATGACTTCCTAGCTGAGTACCAGAGGTTGCAGAAAGCCTGACGGCAATCAAGGCGCTGGCTTGGCGTTCAAGCCAGCGCTTTGCGATTCAATCTAAATTCTCTTCCAAAGGGCGTATTTTCTGACAGAATTGCAACTTAAAATTTTACGAGCAAGATAATCGGGATTGCCGCACACCCGCCCTGATGCTACACCGCGAAGCATCGTCAGTTTGCGGATCCGGCCCATGAAATCTTGCTCCCGGCGAATGATTTTCGCCCTCGCAACACTCGCCGCCGCCATCGGTCCAGCCCGGGCCGAAGGCAGTATCGCCATCGAACTCAACAAGATCGAAGAGGCGGCCGGCAAGTGCCGTACCTATTTCGTCGTCAGGGAGGATGCGGGCAGACCGGTCCAGACACTGAAGGCCGATTTCATCGTATTCGGCAAGGATGGCGGGGTGTCGCTGAGGCTCGCTGCGGAATTGGGGCCGATCAGATCGCACAAGACCACGGTCAAGATATTCGAGATCGAGGAAACCTGCGGCGACATTTCCGGCGTGCTCCTCAACGACATCATGACCTGTCAGCCTGCGGCCGGCCCCGAGGAATGCCTCGATCGCATCGCACTTGCCTCGCGCGTGTCGGTCAAGTTCTTCAAGTAGCGAGTCGCTATGCAGCCCGGTGAAGTCTCTCCCGTCGACCTGTTTTTGCAGGCAGGGCCCGTCGTCAAGACGGTGATCATCCTGCTGATCGCCGCGTCCGTGTGGTGCTGGATCATCATCTTCGAATCCTGGTGGAATCTGCGGCAATTGCGCCGGGCCATCACCAGCCGCGGCGAGAAGGGCGGCCGCGTCGGGAAAGTGGCGGCGCGCATTCTGGCCCTTGGCCATGACCATGCAGCTCCCGAGCCGCAGAAGAACCTCAATGCGATGAAGCGGCGTTCCCAGGAACTGGTCGAATCCTGTCATGGTGGATTGTCGAGCCTTGCCGTCATTGCATCCGTTGCACCGTTTGTCGGCCTGTTCGGGACCGTGTGGGGCATCATGTCGAGCTTTGCCGGCATTGCCGCCGCCAAGGATACGAGTCTCGCCGTCGTCGCACCCGGCATTGCCGAAGC
>JAEUMG010000290.1 GCA_016793355.1 Hyphomicrobiales bacterium | reverse complement strand
CGGCCGTTCGGCGGCAATGGCGATCACTTGCGCGCCATGAAGTCCAGCTTTCCAAGCTCAACACCATTGTGCCGCAACAGCGCATAGGCCGTCGTCAGGTGAAAATAGAAATTCGGCAAAGCAAATGTGTTGAGATAATCCGAGCCCTTGAAGCTCATTTCCTGGCCTCCGACCTTGAGCGTCACCATGCGATCGGCGGCATCGGCAAACTGGTCCTTTTTCAAGGTCTTGAGAAAATCCGTGGTCTTGCGAATGCGCGCATGGAGTTCCTCGAAGGTCTTCTCCTCATCCGGAAAGGAAGGCACCGGCACGCCGGCGAGCCGCGCACCCGCTCCCTTGCCGAAATCGCAAGCCAACTGCACCTGGCGGGTAAAGGTGTACATGTCGGGAAAGAGACGGGCTTTCAAGAGCGCGTCAGGATCGATCTTCTTCGCCTGAACATAGGCCTCGGCCTTGTGCAGGATCGAGCCCAAGCCGGTCAGGAAGTGAACGAAGATCGGGACGGATGCGTCGTACATCATGGATGAATTACCTCAGATTGCCGCAGAAACGCTGGATGCGATGGCAGGCGTCTTCGAGAATCCCGGTTGCCGTGGCATAGGAAATCCGGAAGAAGGGCGACATGCCGAAGGCCGCGCCATGGACCGCCGCTACGCCCTCGGCGGCGAGCAGTTCAGTGACGAAGTCCTCATCCGACTTGATGACATTGCCTGAAGGCGCGGTCCGGCCGATCACACCGTGACAGGATGGGTAGACATAGAAGGCACCCTCCGGTGTCGGGCAGGATATGCCCTTCGCCTGATTGAGCATCGATGCGACAAGATCGCGCCGCTCCTTGAAGATGGCATTGTGCCTGGCAATGAAGCCTTGCGGCCCGTTGAGGGCCTCGACCGCCGCCCATTGGGCAATGGAAGACGGGTTGGAGGTCGACTGCGACTGCAGTTTCGACATGGCCTTGATCAGCACTTCCGGGCCGCCGCCATAACCGATCCGCCAGCCGGTCATGCAATAGGCCTTGGAAACGCCGTTCATCGTGAGCGTGCGTTCATACAGCGAAGGCTCGACCTGGGCCAGCGTCGTGAATTTGAAGTCGTCGTAGACCAGGTGCTCATACATGTCGTCGGTGAGCACCCAGACATGCTGGTGGCGCATCAGCACGTCGGTTACCTTCTTCAATTCGTCGTGCGTGTAAGCCGCGCCGCTCGGATTGGAGGGCGAGTTGAAAACGAACCATTTGGTGCGCGGCGTGATCGCCTTCTCCAGGGCTTCGGGCTGGACCTTGAAGCCGTGTTCGGCGGTCGTTGGCACAAAGACAGGCTTGCCGCCGGCTAGCATCACGATATCGGGGTAGCTCACCCAATAGGGCGCCGGGATCACGACCTCGTCGCCTGGATTGACCGTCGCCATCAGTGCATTGAACAGCACCTGCTTGCCGCCGGTTCCGACCGAGATCTGCGACGGCTTGTAGTCGAGCCCGTTCTCGCGTTTGAACTTCGCCGATATCGCCTTTTTGAGCTCGGGCAGGCCGTCCACGGCTGTGTATTTGGTTTCGCCGCGCTTGATCGCGGCGATCGCCGCTTCCTTGATATTGTCCGGCGTATCGAAATCGGGTTCCCCGGCGGAGAGACCAATGATGTCGCGCCCTTCGGCTTTCAGCGCCATCGCCTTGTTGGAAATTGCGATAGTGGCCGAGGGTTGAATCCGGTTCAGCGCGTCTGAAATAAAGCCCATTACGGCAGTTCCTTAGGTTGGCGCGCTGTCTGGTAGCCGCCCTGCGGCAATCCCGCAAGCCTTGGTGCCCGTCAGGAACAGTGGGTGGAGGCTTGCACCGGCGGGGGCTGGCACAACGTCTGATAGACCACGCAATAGCGCTCCGCCAGGCGGATCAGTGTTGCACGCTGCTCCTCGGTGAAGTTGCCTTTGATGTCGAAGGTCAGCCGGATTGCGCTGAAGCCGACAGGCACTTCTCTCACAACCAGGGCCAGACCGGCCTCCTACCGATGGCGCGCCTTCATTGGCGTCTGAATCTTTCTTAACTCGTCGGCTCTCATCAGCTTTGCCCTTTCGCCGCCCATGGAAGATCGTCATAGGATAAGGCATTCTTGGCGGTGGGGCACGGATCGGCTTGATGCGCAGGGCAGAAGCGACGCATCCTATGGTCGTGGTCGGGGGCGGCATTGCAGGTCTCGCGACCGCGCTGGGCCTGGCGCGGATTGGTGCGGATGCCCTTATCCTCGAACAGAGCCCGGCGTTCAGCGAAATCGGAGCGGGATTGCAGGTCGGCCCGAATGCAGCCCGGGCGCTTCGCTGGCTGGGGGCCCTGGACGCCATTGAGCCCTATTTATTCGCGCCCCCTGCCATCCGCATATTCGACGGTCCGACGGGGCGTGAATTGATGGTTATTCGCCTTGGGGCACGCTTTGCCCAACGGTTTGGCGAGCCCTATCAGGTCGTCCACCGCGCGGATCTTCTTATGGGGCTGCTGTCAGCGACCGGTTCGGAGCCGTCGATAAGGGTGGAGACCTCGGCACAAGTCGCCGAAATCGGTGTGGAACACGGCAGTCTGGCTGTCGCAACCGACGACGGCCGGAAGTTGAGCACCAGCGGGGTGATCGGCGCCGACGGGATCAGATCGACCGTGCGACGGTCTTTGCCGCGCAGCCAAGAGCCGCGGTATCGCGGCTATGCGATCTACCGGGCGCTAATTCCGGTAGCAGGGATGCCCGAAGAATTGCTCGATGACTGTGTCTGCCTCTGGCTTTGCCCGGGCGGGCATGTCGTCCACTATCCCGTGCGTTCGGGAAGGGCCATGAACATCGTGGCCGTCACGGCGAGTGCGTGGAATTCGGAGCGCTGGAGCGAGCCGGCCCTGCGCGATGAACTCGAGCCGCTTTTCGCCCGCTCCTGCGACGCTTTGCGAGCGCTCACACAGCATCCCCTGATCTGGACCAAGTGGGCGGGCGCCGATCTCGAGCCAAGCCCGGTCTGGTCGCGCGGCCGGCTAACGCTGATCGGGGATGCCGCCCACGCCACCCTGCCTTTCCTCGCCCAGGGCGCCGCAATGTCTCTGGAAGATGCCGTGGTGCTTGCCCGGACTTTGCGGCGGAACGGCATCTCCGACGGCTTCGAACTTTACGTTAGGTTGCGCTACGAGCGGACCCGCCGCCTGACGCTGGCCTCGCGGAAGGCCGGCTGGCAATACCATCTGGACGGCTTGCCCAGAAAGGCCCGCAACGGGATCCTCAGCGCCACTTCGCCTGACCGGTTCCTGAACCGGCTTTCGTGGATTTACAGCTACGATCCGCTCGCCGACTGACATTGCCTCAAAATCGCCGCAGAGCCTCCATCCTGCGCCATCTTTGCGCTAAGGCGCCGCCACTTTCCCAAGTCATAGGAATAGTCCTCGATTCGCAAAGAGACCGTCCTATGCGTTCGCGTGATGGCGATACCAAATCATTCAAGCTCCTGGGGTTGGTGGCCTTCGGCCTGTCGGCAGCCCTGTTCGTCCTGCTTGCCTTTCTCGGTACCGGCGGCTTTCGCATCACTATTTGACCGGAACGCGCTCACGCAGATGTGAGCGCGCCGCCATACACCGTTGCCCCATTCGCATTAGATTGGTTCCATGACATGGGAGACCAACATGCTGACGCGTTTGTACACTTCTACCTTTATCGCCCTTGCAGCCGGGCTGATGCTTGTCGGTTCCGTGTTCGCAGCGGGCAACGGCGGCAATTCCGGCAGCTCCGGAGCGCAAAATTGCAAGTCCGGGGAAGTCTGGAGCAACTCCCTCAAGAGATGCGTGAAGTCCAGTTCAGGGATCGTGCCCGATGACGACCTATACGCACAGGGCCGTGAGCTGGCGATTGCCGGCGAATTCGATCGTGCGATCGAGGTGCTTGAAGCGATTCGGGACAAGGACGAGGCGGGCATTCTCAATTATCTCGGCTATGCCCACCGCAAGGCGGGAATGATCGACAAGGGGATAGCGTATTACCATCAGGCCCTCGCAATCGATCCCGATTACGTGCTCGCTCGCGAGTATCTCGGGGAAGGTTATGTGGCGGCCGGGAATGTGGACCTCGCTCGCCAACAACTACAGGAAATCGGAGCCCGCTGCGGAACCAATTGCGAGGAATATATCGAACTCGCCGAGGTCATTGCTTCCGCCCAATAGCGGGTCCGCTTCCAGAGCGCACCACCGCCCGGCTGCTATTGACAGGGCAGCGTGAAAGGAGCGGTGACAGATGAGAAAGATCGTACTTGTCGGCGTAGCGCTGATGTTTTCGGTTGCGACGGCCTTTGCCCAGGGCGGCGGCGGTTCGAGCGGCGGAGGATCAAGCGGAGGCGGCTCGAGCAGCGGCGGGGGATCCAGCAGCGGCGGATCAAGCAGCGGCGGAAGCGGCAGCAAGAGCACATCGGCCCAGAAATGCAAGGCGGGCACGGTGTGGAAGAAGAGCGCGGGGAAGTGCGTTGCGGTCCAGTCCGGCATCCTCCCCGATGACGAGCTTTATGAGGAAGGAAGGCTCCTCGCCAAGGAAGGTCACTATGACTGGGCGATCGCCGTCCTCAGCGCGATCCAGCGCAAGAACGATCCGGATGTTCTTAACTATCTTGGCTACAGCAACCGCAAGGCGGGCCGGCTTGAGGTAGGCCTGACCTATTATCATAAGGCCCTCGCGATCGATCCCAATTTCGTGCTGGCGCGCGAATATCTCGGCGAGGGCTATGTTGCAGCCGGCAAAATCGACCTCGCCCGTGAGCAGTTATGGGAAATCGGGCAGCGCTGCGGCACCAATTGCGAGGAATACATGGAGCTCGCTGAGGTGATCGAGGCTGCCAGATAGCACAAGTAGCGCTGCGCCGGATCAATCCCGGCGCAGCCATTCCACCTTGCTGCGTGCTTCGGGTGCCTGTGCCAGACGATCCCGGAGCGCGGGCAGAAGAATTTCCAGTTCCTCATCCAGTGTCCACGGCGCGTTCACGATCACAAGACCGGAGCCCGCCAATCCTCCGTCCTGCACCACCGCGCGTACCACGAGCTCCGCATGGAGGGTTTTGGGGGGCACATTGGCGCGGACGCCATCGACCAGCGCATCGGACAATCCGTCGCCGGTGATCGGATACCATAGGCAGAATATGCCCGTACCGAAGCGTTGCAGACCGTCGCGGAGCGACTTCAGCGTGCGATTGCGTTCATCTGCGCGTTCATATGGGGGATCGAGAAGAACAAGGCCACGCCGTTCGGTCGGCGGCAGCTGCGCCTTGATCGCTATTGCCGCGTCCAGATCCGTCAGCGTCACGGAACGGTCGCGTCCATAGCGCTCGTGCAGGCTGGCGAAGTCGGCGGGATGGAGCTCATTCAGCATGAGGCGATCGGATTTTCGCTTAAGCCGGCGAGCGAATTCGGGCGAGCCGGGGTACGTCCGTAGAGGGCCATCGCCGTTTATTGCCGGGATCACATTACGCCAAGGCGCAATCAGTTCTTCGGCCATACCGGGCAACGGCACGGAGGCCCCCTCCCCATCAAAGAGGCGACCGATGCCAAGCCGCCACTCGCCGGTGCGCGTCGCGGCATCCGCGTTGAGATCATAGACGCCAATGCCGGCGTGAAGATCAATGATCCGGAAGGCTTTGTCCTTCTTCTTCAGATGTTCGATCAGACGCGCCAAAACCATGTGCTTCAGCACATCGGCATGATTTCCGGCGTGATAGGCATGGCGGTAGTTCATGATCCGAGAACGGAGCCGTCAGTCCTGACGTTCACTACGGAGCTTGGCCCAAAAAGCGAGTCGCTTGGCGATTTCGCGCTCAAATCCGCGTTCTGGGGGATGATAGTAGCTCTCACGCTGCATGCCGTCGGGAAAATAGTTCTGGCCGGAGAAAGCGTCCGGCTCATCATGATCGTAGCGGTATCCGGCGCCATACTCCTGCTCTTTCATCAAGCGCGTCGGCGCATTGAGGATGATCTTCGGAGGCGCCAGCGAGCCGGTCTCGCGCGCCCGCCGCGAGGCGGCACCAAAGGCCTTGTAGACCGCGTTCGATTTCGGCGCGGAGGCCATGTAGACGACCGCCTGGGCCAGAGCCAGTTCGCCCTCGGGAGAACCCAGAAAGTCGAAGGCATCCTTGGCGGCGAGCGCCTGCTTGATGGCCTCGGGATCGGCAAGGCCGATGTCCTCGACAGCCATGCGAACGATCCTGCGGGCCAGGAAGAGCGGATTCTCGCCGGCCGTCAACATGCGGGCCAGGTAGTAAAGGGCGGCGTCGGGATCGGAGCCGCGAACCGATTTGTGCAGCGCCGAGATCAGATTGTAATGGCCATCCTGGGACTTGTCGTAAAGAGGCACGCGCTTCTGTACGACCGCGGCAAGTCCGGCGCTATCCAGCGTCGCATCGCCCTTCGGAACCGACGACAAGATGTCTTCGGCAAGATTGAGCAGATACCGGCCATCGCCATCAGCCATGGCGACCAGAGCTTCGCGGGCCCCCATGTCGAGAGGCAAGCGACGCTTCTCGTGGGTTTCGGCGCGGGCAAGCAACTGTTCGAGTGCTGTCGTGTCGAGGCGGTTAAGGACGAGGACCTGCGCACGCGACAGGAGCGCTCCATTCAGTTCGAATGACGGATTTTCGGTCGTGGCCCCCACCAGTGTGATGGTCCCGTCCTCGACATAAGGCAGAAAGCTGTCCTGCTGGGATCGATTGAAGCGGTGGATTTCGTCGACGAAGAGCAGCGTGCCCTTGCCCTGCTCGCGCCTGATGCGGGCCTGTTCGAAGGCCTTTTTCAGATCGGCGACACCGCTGAAGATGGCGGACATCTGCTCGAAATACAGGCCCGTTTCGCCCGCGAGCAGTCGCGCGATCGTCGTCTTGCCCGTGCCGGGAGGCCCCCAGAGAATGATCGATGGCAGCCGGTTGGCGGCGAGCAGGCGTGTCAGGGCGCCTTGGGGTCCAATGACATGATCCTGGCCTACGACCTCGGAGAGCCGGCGCGGCCTGAGCCGATCCGCGAGGGGCCGCCGCGCATCCTGGTCAAGACCGGCCGCCTGGAAGAGATTGGCCATCAGCCTCCAAGCTGCATGCGCAGGACGCGGCCGGCGCGATTGACCGCAAACTCCCAATAACCGTCGCTGGAATTGATCGCCTCCGTCAATACGTCGACATTCTCAGCCGTGACGCCATTGACCTCGAGGATGATGTCGCCTTTCCGGAAGAAGCGACGGGCCGGGCCATTGCGGATTTCGGCGGCAACGACACCATTGGTATTCGACGACAGACCCAGTTCCTCGGCAACGGCCGGCGAGAGGTTGGCGACCACCATGCCGGAAAACGGATTGTTGCCGCTGATCAGGGTCTCGTCCCGCTCCATGGTTTCGGGTGGCGAAATCAGCGCCAGGCGCGTTTCGCTGCGGTTGCCGCCGCGCTGAAACTCTATGATGGCCGACGTGCCGATGCGCGACGTTGCGACCCGGTAGTCGAGCTCCTTGGCGTTTTCGACGGGCTTTCCGTCGTAAGCGAGGACGACATCGCCCCGCTTCAATCCCGCTTTCACGAGCGGACTTTGCTTGTGCAGGGCGACAATGAGGGCGCCTTCAGGCCGAGCGAAGCCGAGCGATTCAGCAATCTCGGCGGTAACATCCTGAAGTTCTGCGCCAAGCCACGGACGCTGGACCTTGCCCCCCTGCTCGGCGGACAGCACGACGGTGCGAACCATGTTGGCCGGTATCGCGAATCCGATGCCGATCGAGCCGCCCGATCGCGAGTAAATGGCCGTATTGATACCGATGAGCTGGCCCTTCATGTCGACCAGAGCGCCGCCGGAATTTCCCGGGTTGATCGCGGCATCCGTCTGGATGAAGAATTGATAGTCGCTGATGCCGAGTTGCGTACGGGCGAGCGCAGATACAATTCCACTCGTGACGGTCTGGCCTACCCCGAAGGGATTGCCGATCGCCAGGACAAGGTCGCCCACATCAAGCTCGTCGGAATCGCCGAAGGTCAACGCCGGAAGATCCTCTTCGCCTGCACTGATCTTCAGCACGGCCAGATCAGTGCGCGGATCGGCCAACATGAGCTTCGCTTCGAATTCACGCTTGTCGGCCAGGACAACCCGAATGTCGGTAGCGCCCTCGATGACGTGATTATTGGTTACAACAATACCGCGGGGATCGACGATCACGCCACTTCCCAGCGAGTTCTGAGCGCGCGAGCGCGGCGCACCGAGGGAGCCGTTGTTGCCGAAGAAGCGCCGGAAGAAGGGATCGGCAAACAGGCCCATCTGGTTCTGCGTCGTCTGGCGCTCGGCATACACATTGACCACTGCCGGCGAGGTCTCGCGCACGATGGGGGCGTAAGACAATTGAATCTGCTGCTTGTTTTCCGGAACCGCCTTTTCCGCCAGAGCCGGGGCAAACGGGAGCGCCAGTGCCGCAACCAGAATGACGCCACCGATCTTGCCAAGCATGCTTTTGCTCATTCTCCGCATCATCGTCTATCCAGTTTGGTTGAAAGTATGACCGCCGACTCGGTTCTGACGACGCCCGGCATAGCGCCCATCATATCGAGCATTCTATCCATTTCCTCAGCCGATTTCGTACGCGCCAACGCCACCAGGTCGAACTTTCCGCTCACGGTATGTAAGGCTTCGATCTGCGGCATTTTTGCGAGCGAACGGGCCACGTCTACCTGCCGCCTCGGCTCGACTTCCAAGGTCACATAGGCCCGAATCCCGCCCCTGTCCAAATCTTCGGCAAGCTTCACCGCATAGCCGGCTATCAAGCCGCGCGCCTCCAGCCGCCTCAGGCGGTCCTGAACCGTGGTACGCGACAGGCCGAGCTTACGGGCGAGCGAGGCGACTGGTTCGCGCGCATTGAGTCGCAGATATCCGATCAGCTCTTCATCCTTCGGGGTCAACATGACGTTCCGTCGAACAGAAAGTTAGACCGTCATAATGACGGATTTTTCGGCGGTTCACAACATTTTGGAGGCTTCTTCCCGGCATCTGTTTCGCCGAAACCTTGTTCAGAAATGCGGAGATTTGTCGGATGAAAACGGGAACTGTCATTCAGTTTGCACCTCCTCGCAGCGAGCCGCCAAGCTTTCTCGATGCAGCCGATGTCGCACGCAAGCTCGCCCCCGACATGCCGGTCTTCTGCTTCAGCGCTGCCGCGCTGCGGGGACGCGCCAGGTTGTTCATAGACAGCTTCCCGGGCGAGGTCAGCTATGCGGTCAAAGCCAATGCGTCTCCGGATGTTCTCGCGACCCTTGCCGAAACCGGCATGACGCTCTGGGACGTCGCCTCAATCGATGAAATGCGCGCGGTTCGAAGCGTTTCGACCGAAGCGCGCTTCCACTACCACAACCCCATCAAATCCCGCTTCGAAATCCGCGAAGCCCATGTCCGCTTCGACTGCCGGCGCTTCGCCGTCGATTGCCTCGAAGAACTCGACAAGATCTCCGAAGTCATCGGTCTGTCAAGCGATGTTGAAATTGCCGTGCGATTTGTACTTAAGCGCGAAACGGGCAGTTCCGCGCACGATTTTTCGAGCAAGTTCGGTGCGAGTGAAACGGAAGCCGCGAAGTTGCTGCGCGAAGCGGCAGATCGCGGCTATCGCGTTGTGCTCACGTTCCACCCCGGCTCGCAATGTAGTTCACCCGCAGCCTATGAGCGCCATATCCTGGCGGCCCATCGGATCGCCGACCATGCCGGCGTCAGGCTTGCCGCACTTAACGTAGGCGGCGGCTTTCCAGCCGACTATCCCAACAGCCCTGCTCCGCCCCTTGAGACGTTCTTCCAGGCCATTTGCACGTCAAGCGAGCGGGCTTTCGGCCCCAGCCTGAAGCTCGAATGCGAACCCGGCCGGGCCATGGTTGCCAGTTCGCACAGCCTTCTCACGCGCATCAAGCTGATCCGGAACGGAAACGAAATCTTCCTCAATGACGGAATATACGGGGCGTTGCTCGAATGCGCGCAGGTGCCGGAGCTGATGCCGCGCATCCGGACCATACGGTCCGGAAAGCCGTTGCAGGACCCCGATCAAGAATACACGATTTACGGGCCAACCTGCGACCCGCTTGACGTTCTGCCGGGACGCCACAGACTGCCGGTTAAAATCAAGGAAGGCGATTATCTGGAATTCGTGCCGGTCGGCGCCTATGGCGCTGCGACTTCCACCCGCTTCAACGGCTACGGGACGCGCGATGTCATCCCGGTAGCGTCATGGATCATTGGCGCTTGAATTAAGCGGCGGCTTCCTGGGTCTGTTCGTCGGCGGCCTTCATCGACGGGCCGGAATCCTTGCCCTTCTCGGCCGTATCGCGGTCGACGAATTCGATCACCGCCATCGGCGCCGAATCGCCATGACGGAAACCCGCCTTCATGATGCGCAGATAGCCACCATTGCGGCTGCCATAGCGCGGCCCGAGAACATCGAAGAGCTTCTTGACCTGGGTTTCATCGCGCAGTTCCGCGATCGCCTGGCGGCGGGCATGGAGGCCGCCCTTCTTGGCCAGGGTCACGAGCTTTTCGACGACCGGACGCAGGTCCTTCGCCTTCGGCAGGGTCGTCATGATCTGCTCGTGCTTGATCAGAGCCGCGGCCATGTTGGCGAACATCGACTCGCGATGGGGGGCAGTGCGGTTAAACCGGCGTCCGCGAAATCCGTGGCGCATGGACGTTGCTCCTCGTTACTCAGTAATGGGTCTCGAACTTCTTGGCGAGTTCGTCGATGTTCTCAGGCGGCCAGTTCGGCACTTCCATCCCGAGATGCAGACCCATCTGGGCCAGCACTTCCTTGATCTCGTTGAGCGACTTGCGGCCGAAATTCGGGGTACGCAGCATCTCCGCTTCGGTTTTCTGAATGAGATCGCCGATATAGACGATGTTGTCGTTCTTCAGGCAGTTGGCCGAGCGGACAGACAGTTCCAGTTCGTCGACCTTCTTGAGAAGAGCGGCATTGAATTCGAGTTCGGGGCGCTCTTCCTCGGCGGTCGCCTTGGACGGCTCGTCGAAGTTGATGAAAACCGAGAGCTGGTCCTGGAGGATGCGCGCGGCATAGGCGACGGCATCTTCCGGCGTCATCGATCCGTCAGTTTCAACGGTCAGGATGAGCTTGTCATAGTCGAGGATCTGGCCCTCGCGGGTGTTTTCGATCTTGTAGGAGACGCGCTTGACCGGGCTGTAGATCGAATCGACCGGGATCAGGCCGATCGGGGCGTCTTCCGGACGGTTGCGTTCGGCGGGGGCATAGCCCTTGCCGGTGTTGACGGTGAATTCGATGCGAATCTCCGCCGCTTCGTCGAGCGTGCAGATGACATGCATCGGATTGAGTATCTGGATGTCGCCGGTCTGCTGGATATCGCCGGCGGTGACGACGCCAGGACCCTCCTTGCGCAGTACAAGGCGCTTCGGACCCTCGCCATGCATCGCGATCGCCACTTCCTTCACGTTCAGGATGATGTCGGTGACATCTTCACGAACGCCTGCGATCGAGGAGAATTCATGCAGCACGCCGTCGATCTGGATCGATGTCACGGCAGCGCCCTGCAACGACGACAAGAGGATGCGGCGCAGCGCATTGCCGAGGGTCGTGCCGAAGCCACGCTCCAACGGCTCGGCGACCATCGTCGCGACACGCTTGCGATCCTTGCCGGCTTGTACTTCAAGCTTGGAGGGGCGGATCAGTTCCTGCCAATTCTTCTGATTGACGTGCATGTTTTCGTCCCGTGGATGGTCCGGCGCGCTAAACGGCCGGACGCCGTCTGTGTTCAACTTAAAGGCGGCCTACGCCGCCACTCCTTAGACCCGGCGGCGCTTCGGCGGCCGGCAGCCATTGTGCGGAATGGGTGTCACGTCGCGGATCGACGTCACCTGCAAACCGCAGGATTGCAGGGCACGCAGCGCCGATTCCCGGCCCGAACCCGGGCCGGAGACCTCAACCTCGACCGTCTTCATGCCATGCTCCATGGCGGCGCGGCCGACCTGTTCGGCGGCAACCTGGGCAGCATAGGGGGTCGATTTGCGCGAGCCCTTGAAGCCGAGCTTGCCGGCAGAGGCCCAGGCAATGGTGTTACCCTGGACATCGGTGATGGTGATCATCGTATTGTTGAACGATGCGTTCACGTGAACGACGCCGGAGCTGATGTTCTTGCGCTCTTTACGGCGCGGACGTGCAGGTTCTTTGGCCATGTGTACGGTACTGTCCGTTTGGAGTTACTTCTTTTTGCCGGCGATTGCCTTGGCGGGACCCTTGCGGGTACGGGCATTGGTGTGGGTGCGCTGGCCGCGAACCGGCAGACCCTTGCGATGTCGCAAGCCGCGATAGCAGCCCAGGTCCTGGAGCCGCTTGATGTTCATCGCCACCTCACGGCGCAGGTCGCCCTCGACCACGTAATCGCGGTCGATCACTTCGCGGATCTGTAGAACCTCGGCGTCGCTCAATTCATTGACCCGCTTGGAGTGCGGGATCTTAACCTTGTCGCAGATTTCCACCGCATTCACGGGGCCGATCCCATGAATGTAGCGCAGCGCGATCACCACGCGCTTGTTCGTCGGAATGTTCACGCCTGCAATACGGGCCACTTCAATTCTCCCAAGCATTTCATGGAGTTACCTCCATGTCCTTAAGTCCTGCACCACCGCCCGATGAGGCCGCCGCAATGGCACAAGGCTGCGCTTTGCGAGGGATTCCCTCGCCAAGCCAGCCAAGATGACAGTCAGGATGCGGGCTATCTAGGCAGGAATCGGCCGGACGTCAATCGATTCCATAAGCCCGCATGACCGTCATGCCCTATCAAGCACCTCCTCGATCTGCCGTCGGACATCGGGGATGTCCGCCATGCCATCAATCGTCCGCAAATTGCCTTTCCGGCCGTAATAATCGATCAACGGCGCAGTCTGCCGGTTATAGACTTCGAGGCGGTCGCGGACTGTCGCCTCATTATCGTCCGGTCTGCGAATGAATTCATGCGATCCGCAAACATCGCAAGTGCCTTCCTGCTTCGGGCGCTCGAAGCGGTCGTGATAGCCCTTGCCGCATTTGGCACAGGTATAGCGGCCGGTGATGCGCTCGATGAGCGCTTCGTCATTGACCTTCATCTCGATTACTGCGTCGATTTTCAGGTTCTTGGACCTGAGCATCCGGTCGAGTGCCTCCGCCTGCGCGGTGTTGCGCGGGAATCCGTCCAGGATGAAGCCCTTCGCGACATCCGGTTGGTTCAGCCGGTCGGCAATGATCGAGACGACAATATCGTCGGAGACCAACTCGCCGCGGTCCATGATCGCTTTGGCCTTACGGCCGATCTCACTGCCAGCTGCAACCGCAGCACGCAGCATCTCACCCGTCGAGAGCTGCTTCAGGCCGCGCCGCTCCTCGAGGTTCTTTGCCTGCGTTCCTTTGCCGGCGCCCGGCGGTCCGAGCAGGATCAGATTCATCGCCTGCTGCCCCGAAGTTTGGCGCGCTTGACCAGCCCCTCATATTGCTGGGCCATAAGGTGGCCCTGAACCTGCGCGACCGTGTCCATCGTCACGCTGACGACAATCAACAGCGATGTGCCACCGAAGTAGAAGGGCACGCCGGTATAACCGACCAGGAATTCGGGCAAGAGACAGACAAGCGTCAGATAGAGGGCGCCGATGAGCGTGATGCGCGTCAGAACGTAGTCGATATATTCCGCCGTCCGCTCGCCTGGACGGATCCCTGGGATGAAACCACCATACTTCTTCAGATTGTCGGCGGTCTCCTTCGGGTTAAACATGATTGATGTGTAGAAGAACGCAAAGAAAATTATGAGCGCTGCATAGAGGACAAGAAACAGTGGTTGACCGTGCCCGAGCATGGCGGTCAAGGCATTCAGCCACTCAGGCCCCTGCCCGCGGGTGAAGTTGGCGACCGTGATGGGCAGCAAGAGCAGCGACGAGGCAAAGATCGGCGGGATAACCCCAGATGTGTTGAGCTTCAGCGGCATGTGCGAGCTGTCGCCCTGGAACATCTTGTTGCCGACCTGACGCTTCGGGTACTGGATCAGAAGGCGGCGCTGAGCGCGCTCCATAAAGACGATGAAGGCGATGACGAGGAGCGCCATCACGATGATGCCGAGGATCACGAAAGTCGAAAGCTGCCCGGTACGGCCGAGTTCGAGCATGGCCGCGATGCCGTGCGGCAATCCCGCCACGATGCCGGCGAAGATGATCAGCGATATGCCATTGCCGATGCCGCGCGCAGTAATCTGCTCGCCTAGCCACATCAGGAAGACAGTGCCACCCGTAAGGGTAATGACCGTGCTCGCCCTGAAGAAGAAGCCAGGATCGGTGACAAGACCCGGCTGGCCTTCCAGCCCAATGGCGATCCCGTAGGATTGGAGCGCAGCAAGCAAGACAGTGCCATAGCGCGTATATTGATTGATTTTCTTGCGGCCCTGCTCGCCTTCCTTCTTCAACTGCTCAAGATGCGGCGATACCGCGGTGAGCAGCTGAATAATGATCGAAGCCGAGATATAGGGCATAATGTTGAGAGCAAAAATCGCCATGCGACCGAGCGCGCCGCCAGCGAGCCCGTTTACCCAGCCAAGAATGCCCGAGGAGTTCTGGGCCGCGAAGCGTGCGAGTTCGGCAGCGTCGATGCCGGGAATCGGGATGTAGGTGCCCAGCCGGTAAACGATCAGCGCACCCAGCGTGAACCAGATGCGCTTCTTCAGATCCTCGGCTTTGCCAAGAGCCGAGAAATTGAAACTTGCCGCAAGTTGTTCCGCTGCCGATGCCATCCGATATCCTCGTGCTGCCCCGGACCCTTATGTGGGTTGGCAGTCCCTTGCCGGCAAGCTTACGACGCTGCCGGCGCAGGATCAGCCGGCTTGAGAAGCTTCACAGAGCCACCCGCCTTTTCAACCGCCGCGATGGCTCCCTTGGAGGCATGATGCACTTCGAAAGCGACCTTCGAGGTAAGTTCGCCTTTGCCGAGGAGACGAACGCCAGTCAGAGGCCGCGTAATCACACCCGCAGCCACGAGGGCCTCAAGCGTGACGGGCGATTTGGCGTCAAGCTTTTTTGCCATAATGGCGCTCTCGATCACACCGAGGTTGACCTCGTTATAGTGCACCGCATTCGGCTTGTTGAAACCGCGCTTCGGCAAGCGCCGATAGATCGGCATTTGGCCACCCTCGAAGCCCGCCTTGGCGCCACCCTTCCGGGCTGTCTGGCCTTTGCCGCCACGCCCTGCAGTCTTGCCAAGACCCGAGCCGATTCCGCGGCCGACGCGCTTGCGGTTGTGCCGCGCGCCGGGATTGTCGGCGATCTTGTTCAGTTCCATCTCGGTATTTCCTTATTCGACCACGCGCACCAAATGCGCAACCTTGGCGATCATTCCGCGAACGGCGGGCGTGTCAGCCAGCGTCGAGCGCTTATGCAGCTTATTCAGACCAAGACCGATCAACGTCGCGCGCTGGATAGCAGGGCGGCGTTGCGGGCTATGAACCTGTTCCAGCACGATTGTCTTGGACTCGGGCTTCTTTGCTTTCGGCATGGCACCCTTCCTCACTCAGCAACCGCCACATCCATGTCGCGACGGCGCGACAGAATATCACTGACCTTCTTGCCGCGGCGCGCCGCGACGGAACGGGGGCTCGCCTGCTTCTTCAACGCATCGAAGGTGGCGCGCACCATGTTGTAGGGATTGGAGGATCCCTTGGACTTGGCGACGACATCCTGCATCCCGAGCGATTCGAAGACGGCGCGCATCGGGCCGCCGGCTATGATGCCGGTTCCGGGAGGGGCGGATCGCAGAACGACGCGGCCCGCACCCCAGCGGCCATCGACGTCATGATGAAGAGTCCGGCCCTCGCGCAGAGGGACGCGAACGAGACTGCGCTTGGCGCCCTCCGTTGCCTTGCGGATCGCCTCTGGAACTTCGCGGGCCTTGCCGTGGCCGAAGCCGACGCGCCCCTTCTGATCGCCCACGACGACCAATGCAGCAAAGCCGAAGCGCTTGCCGCCCTTCACGACCTTCGCGACGCGATTGATGTGCACAAGCTTGTCGAGAAACTCGTTGTCCCGGTCATCGCGATCACCTTTGCGGTCCCGCTCGCCACGTTCGTTAGCCATCGTTTTGTCTGCCTGTCTTGTCAGAAGTTGAGGCCGCCCTCGCGCGCACCGTCGGCGAGCGCCTTGATTCGACCGTGATAGAGATAGCCACCTCGATCAAAGACCACGTCCTTGACTCCGGCCTTGAGCGCACGTTCGGCAACAAGCTTACCGATCTGCGTCGCAGCGGCCTTGTCGGTGCCCTTCTTGCCTGCTGCCCTGAAATCCTTCTCCAGCGTCGAAGCCGAAGCGAGCGTCACCCCTCTGGCATCGTCGATGACCTGCGCATAGATGTTCTTGTCCGACCGGTGGACGGACAGACGCGGACGCAGTCTTCCGGCAGCGCGCAGAGCCTTGCGGACCCGGGCGCGGCGCAGATCGATTGGTGTAGGTTTCGTTGCCATGGCTGTCACCAACTACTTCTTCTTGCCTTCCTTGCGGAAGATACGTTCACCAGCATACTTCACGCCCTTGCCCTTATAGGGCTCGGGGCCGCGGAACTCGCGGATCTCGGACGCGACCTGGCCGACGCGCTGCTTGTCAATACCGGTAATCACGATCTCGGTCGGCTTCGGCGTCTTGACCTCGATACCCTCCGGCACAGGATAAGCAACATCGTGGCTGTAACCGAGATTGAGCTGCAGCGACTTACCCTGCGCAGCGGCACGGTAGCCGACGCCGTTGATCTCAAGCGACCGTGTATAGCCTTCCGTCACACCCTTGATCATGTTTGCGATCATTGTGCGCGACATGCCCCAGCACGAGCGCGCAAGCTTGGACTTGTCGCGCGGGTCGACCTTGACTTCGCCGTTCTCCAGCTTGGCAAGCACATGCTCGACCAGCACCATCTTCAGCTCGCCCTTCGGCCCCTTCACCGACACGTTCTGACCAGCAACGTTGACCGTCACGCCAGCCGGCACCGGAACCGCTTTCTTACCAATACGCGACATCGCCTCTTCCTCAGAACACCGTGCAAAGAACCTCGCCGCCCACATTCTGGGCGCGGGCTTCAGCATCGGACATAACGCCCTTCGGCGTCGAAAGTATGGAAATACCGAGACCGTTATAGACGGTCGGCAGGGTTCCGACCGAGGCGTAGACGCGCCGGCCCGGCTTGGACACCCGGTGAATCTCGTGAATCACCGGCTCGCCGTCGAAATATTTCAATTCGATTTCGATCTCAGCCTTGGCACCGGCTTGCTGTACGGTCGCATAGCCACGGATAAATCCTTCCTGCTGAAGAACATCGAGCACGCGCTCGCGCAGGCGCGACGCGGGCGTCGCCACCTTCTGCTTGCCACGCTCCTGCGCATTGCGGATGCGGGCGAGCATATCTCCGATCGGATCAATGACACTCATATCGTCGGTCTCCTTGGTGCCCTGCCCTTACCAGCTCGACTTGACCATGCCGGGGATCAGCCCCTGATTGGCCAATTCGCGCAAGGCAAGACGCGACATCTTCAGCTTCCGGTAGAAGGCACGCGGCCGGCCGGTGATCTCGCAGCGATTGCGGATACGATTCGGCGCGGAATTGCGCGGCAGTTGCGCGAGTTGAAGCTGCGCGGCAAAGCGCTCTTCCATGGGCAAGTCGTGGTTCTTTGTGATGGCCTTGAGGCGGGCGCGCTTGCCAGCATACTTCTTGGCCAGCTTACGACGCCGGTTGTTCTTTTCGACAGAGCTCGTCTTTGCCATGTCAGCTACCTCAGTTGGAATTCTTGATCCGCATCAGGCTGCCTGCTTGCGGACTTGCTTGCGGAACGGGAAGTTGAATGCCTCAATCAGCGCGCGCGCCTCTTCATCGCTCCGCGCCGTCGTACAGATGATGACATCGAGTCCCCAGACGCGATCGATCTTGTCATAATCGATCTCCGGGAAGATGATGTGCTCTTTTATGCCCATTGCATAGTTGCCATGGCCGTCGAAACTGCGATCCGGCAGACCGCGGAAGTCCCGAACACGCGGCAGCGCGATGGTGATAAGCCTGTCCAAGAACTCATACATCCGCGTCTTGCGAAGCGTGACCTTCGCTCCGATCGCCAGGTTCTCGCGGATTTTGAAGGTCGCGATGGCCTTACGAGCTTTGGTAATGACCACCTTCTGGCCGGCGATCTTTTCCAATTCGGAAGCCGCAACCTGAACCAGCTTCGAATCAGCCGTCGCTTCACCAATGCCCATGTTCAGCACGATCTTATCAAGGCGCGGAACCTGCATCGGATTGGTGTAACCAAACTGCTCAATGAGCTTGGGACGAACCACGTCGATATAGTGTTGCTTAAGCCGCGGCACATAGTCGGCCGGCAACACATCGGCGATCTCGGCCTTGGCTTCGGACTTCTTCTCAGCGGGCTTTTTTTCCGCGGCCTTTTTCTCAGGCTTCTTGGCTTCCGGCTTATCGCCTCCGGCCTTTTTGTCTTTCTTGGCCGGAGCCTTTGGTTCTTTCTTATCAGCCATCGATGACCTCCCCGGAACGCTTGGCGTACCGGACCTTCTTGCCATCCGCGAGCAGCTTGTAACCGACGCGCGTCGGCTTGCCGTCCTTCGGATCGCGCAGCGAAAGATTGGAAACGTGAATCGGCATCTCCTTGGAGATGATGCCACCTTCTTGAGAAGGAGTCTGGCGTTGGTGCCGGCGTGCCATATTGATCCCCTGGACCACAGCGCGTTCTTCCTTCGGCAGAACGCGCAGCACTTCGCCGCTCTTGCCCTTATCCTTGCCCGCGAGAATGATCACGCGATCGCCCTTGCGGATCTTAAGCTTCGCCGCCATTACAACACCTCCGGCGCAAGCGAAATGATCTTCATGTGGTTCTTCGCGCGCAGTTCACGCGGTACAGGCCCGAAGATGCGGGTACCGACCGGTTCGCCCTGCGTGTTGATCAATACCGCGGCATTGCGGTCAAAGCGGATCGTTGAGCCGTCGGTGCGGCGGATGTCCTTGGCAGTGCGGACAACGATCGCCTTCATGACATTGCCCTTCTTGACACGACCGCGCGGGATCGCATCCTTGACGGAGACGACGATGATATCCCCGACGCCGGCGTATTTCCGCTTCGAGCCGCCCAGCACCTTGATGCACTGCACGCGGCGCGCGCCGGAATTGTCGGCAACATCTAGGTTCGTTTCTTGCTGGATCATGTCAGCACCTGTTCCACTGCCCCGGCTCCAGCCGGATTGCTCTTCACAAATTCACTCAGCCCTGTCCGGGAGCGACCTTCTCGACCAGTGTCCAGCGCTTGAGCTTGGAAATCGGCCGGGTCTCCTGGATGCGGACCACGTCGCCCAGCTTTGCGGCTTTCGCCTCGTCATGGGCATGATACTTCTTCGAAAGACGCACCGTCTTCTTGAGGACCGGATGCGTCAGGCGGCGTTCGACCTTGACCACGATGGTCTTGTCGTTCTTGTCGCTGACGACCACGCCCTGCAGAACGCGCTTTGGCATAATCTCTCTCCTACTTCGCGGTCTTCTTGGCGTTGGCGCGCTGCACCGTCTTGATGCGCGCAACGTCGCGACGAACCTGGCGGATGCGCGAGGTCTTCTCGAGCTGGCCGGTCGCCTTTTGGAATCGCAGGTTGAGCTGTTCCTTCTTGAGGTTCAGTATCTCATCCTTGAGCTGATCGGCGGTCATTGACTTGATATCGGAAATTTTCACTGCGAACCCTCCGATCACTCGCCAAGGCGCGCAACGAAACGCGTCTTGATGGGAAGCTTGGCTGCGGCAAGCGCCAGCGACTCCTCGGCGATCGCCCTGCTCACACCGTCGACCTCGAACAGGATGCGTCCCGGCTTGACACGCGCCGCCCAGTATTCGGTTGATCCCTTGCCAGAACCCATGCGGACTTCGGCCGGCTTCTTCGATACCGGCACGTCCGGGAAAACCCGGATCCAGATGCGGCCGGCGCGCTTCATACCACGGGCGAGCGCGCGCCGGGCGGCTTCGATCTGGCGCGCGGTGATGCGCTCCGGCTCCTGCGCCTTCAGGCCAAAGGCGCCGAAATCGAGCGTGTTGCAGCTCGTCGCCTTGCCGTGAATGCGGCCCTTGTGGGCTTTGCGGAATTTCGTTCGCTTCGGTTGCAACATGATCAGTTCACCTTGGGTCTCAGGCGTTCGCCGCTTCGCGGTCGTGACCGCGCTCACGGCGCGGACGGCCACCGTCCTGCGGCTCGCTCATCTTCTTATCCTGCGCCATCGGGTCGTGCTCGAGGATCTCGCCCTTGAAGATCCAGACCTTGACGCCGTTGGTGCCGTAGGCCGTCACCGCCGTCGCCGTGCCGTAATCGACATCGGCGCGCAGCGTGTGAAGCGGCACGCGGCCTTCGCGATACCATTCGGTGCGCGCGATTTCCGCGCCGCCGAGACGGCCGGCGCAAGTGATCTTGATGCCTTCGGCACCCATGCGCTGCGCAGACTGCACGGCGCGCTTCATGGCGCGCCGGAAGGCCACGCGGCGCTCGAGCTGCTGGGCGATGTTCTCGGCGACCAAGGTCGCATCAACCTCGGGCTTGCGCACTTCGACGATGTTGAGATGAACCTCCGAAGATGTCATCTCGGAAATCTTCTTGCGCAGCTTCTCGATGTCGGCGCCCTTCTTACCGATGACTACACCAGGACGAGCGGAGTAGATCGTGACCCGGCAC
>JAEUMG010000151.1 GCA_016793355.1 Hyphomicrobiales bacterium | reverse complement strand
AGGTGCAAACAAACCCGGCCGCGTCACTATGGGTGCACTATGTACGAAATTTGTTCTGTCTGCAAGCTCGTTTTGTATCGCATTGAAGTTATTGGGTAATTTCTGCGCAAAGCAGAACTGAATAAGAACATAAATGGAATTAGGGCACGGTTGTCTGGGCGCATCCGATCGTCTATAAGCGCGCCGCAGGGCCTCGTGGCGGAGTGGTTACGCAGCGGACTGCAAATCCGTGCACCCCGGTTCGATTCCGGGCGAGGCCTCCATGCGCGACAGACGGCGCGCCGAATTCTCAGCCCCGAACGCGTGATTCACTGCCTCACACAGCCCTCCACCCTGCGGCTGCACGGTGCCTTCAGGCGCCATTCATCCAGCGGGCGTCAAGCTTGATGTATGGTCAAATTTGATGCCTCCCTCTATTCCCTGAAGCTCGTCCGCCGCGACGGTCTGCGGCCATGGTCATGGGCAATCATGAAATCGGGGCTCAAAAACCCCATACAGCGCTCGACCCGGGCCTTTGCCATGGAGAGCGACGCCCGCGAGGATGGCGAGACCGCACTGGGCACCCTGCTCGAAGCCCTGCGGTCGCGGCGCCCCGCCGCGAGGTCTCGTGCAACGCGCCCCCGGCAACGCTCCTCCCACAGATGAATCAAAGAACCGTGGATTTCACACTGGACCGCTGCCGAAGCACGGAATAAGCGTAAGCTCTGGCTAGAGAAAAGAGCGGCCCGAAGATAAGCCGCCTCTACGGCCCGAATAAAGGGGACGGCGAAACCTTGAAGTATCGTAGGCTTGGAACGGCCTACCGCGCCAGTCACGCCGGGGGCATCCGCGCGTGACATGGTCGTGGATCAGCTTTGCCTTGGGCTACATCCTTGGCGGCGTGTCTGGAATCGTCCTGCTCGGCATTTTTGTCGCCGGCAGCCGGGGCGAGAATGAGACAGAGAGCTCGATCCCGCCCGGTCGAGAGGGTCGCGATTCCGTGGTAAGCCTTGACTTGACGCAGAAAACACGCACGGCCGCGCCCGCGTCACGGCGCGCCCCCGACGAACCTGCATAGCGATGACAGCCCCGGCGTCCTCGGTTATTCTCCCCAACCTGTGGAGATTCTGCGATGCTGATGCATGACTGGACGGCCAAGCACTGGATCGTATCGTCCATAATTATTCTGCTGGCTGTAGGCGCCTTCGCCCTAAGCTGGTCTTAGTCGGTATCCATAGCGGTAACAGTCACACAACCTCGGAGTTTGAGATGACCATCAAGCATGTCGTTGTCGCACTACTGGCGCTTGGGCTCGTGGCGCCAAGCGTGAATTTTGCCAGCGCTCCTGCCAGCGCGGCAAATTACGCAAGCGAATCGAAGCGTGCCTACTGTGCCAAGAAGGCCAAGAAATACGCCAACAAGCGCACCAATAACCGCACCGCGCGCAATGTCGCCGGCGGCGCGGTGGGCGGCGCGATCCTCGGTGGATTATTGGGCGGCAGCGGTGGCGACGTTGCGGCAGGCGCGGCGATTGGCGGTGGTGTCGGTGCGATCGGCAGTGCGGCGTCCAACAAGTGGTACAAATACTACAACAGCGCCTATTACGACTGCATCAATAGCTGAGCGGCGGCTTATTTGGCGAGGTAACGCTCGAAAAAGGCGGCGACCTCGCCGATGGCCTCCAGTGCTTCGGGTGCCGGGTAGGCAGTCAGATACTGCGCGTGCGACATTCCCTCGAACACCTGCAATTCGGCCTCGACGCCGGATCCGCGCAGCAGCCGATGCGTCCGGACGGTCAGGCTCAAAAGCAGGTCCCGGGTGCCCGAAACAAGTATGGCGGGCGGAAAGCCGGTAAGATCGCCATAGAGCGGCGACAGCAAGGGGTCCTTGAGATTGCGCCCGGCTGCATAGAGCTTCGCTGCCGCTTCCAGGATGCCTTCATAGCTCACAAGGGAATTGTCGACCTCCGCATTGGCGAAATATGTATCGCCCGTCTTGGTGAGATCGGCCCACGGCGTGCCGAGGAAAAGGACGCCAGGCAAGGGTCCGCCGAGCTCTTTCAGGCGCAAGACCACCGCCATGGCGAGCCCGCCGCCTGCCGATGAACCGAACAGCGCCGATTTCGCGGGATCGCGCCCCCTGATGACTTCCCGCCACACCGCTAGCGAATCGTCGAGAGCCGCCGGATAGGGATGATCGGGCGGCATGCGATAGTCGACCGAGATCACGGCAGTCCTGCTTGCATGGGCGATCATCGCGGCTTCGCCGGTTGCCGCGTCGCCGCCGAAGAACACGTAAGCGCCGCCATGAACATGCACGAATGTGCGCGATGCGTTTTCAAGGGGCATGTCTGACGGCACAATTCGATAGCATTTGACCCCGGCGATCGTGACCGGTGTGACAGTGAGCCTGAGCGCCGCCCACAGCGCCCGCGCACCCTTGTCGGCCTCGGCATTGTAGGAGTTAATGAGCGCCCGCCACTCCTGGACCGTCGCGGGCTCGTCATGGGCGGTTGGATTGGGTGGGGCGCCAATGAATTTGGCCAGTTGCTCGCTGACCGTATCCGGCACCGGCAACAGTCGCGCAGGAACTTCCCGAGGCGCTTCGGCACCGGACACCGGAAGCGCGGCAATCAGCGCAAGCAGGCCGGCAAGAAGGCACAAGACTGGACCGAGCCCGAAGCGAAGATGATGCGGCATATGATAATCCTGAGTGAGATCTCAAGCGTAACATGCAACCGGCCGCGCACCAATTGTTGCGCGACTGTTCAAGCCCGATGGCGCGCGCTACGTATGCCTCCGACAACAGAGGACATATCCATGCCGAGAATATCACGTGACCGGATCAAGCAGGTGGTCGATGAAGTTCGCGCTCTTGATCCCCCTGCCGACGCCTTCTGGCAAATCGTCGAGGAGCGGCTTGGTCTCGATTCGGGAGACGTGTTTCATTTCATCGCCGAGGATCCGGTTTTCTACGGATTTGCCGAAGACGAAGAATTGCCACCGAAAAAGACTTAGCGGCCGAAAAGCCTGCGCGGCTTGCGCAGGCGGCCTCGCTGGCGCTACGGGGAGTGGCACGGCACCCGACAGCGGGCATTGGGCGAACGGAGAGATTGAAATGCCGGTCCGGACCAGTGGCGCCGCCGGCATGCGCCGCAATACTCGATTGAAGACATATATACATATCTGGGATTTGAACCTTGCTTAAAAAAGGCAAGCAGCGACGCACGAGAACTGGGGGACGCATCATCGGCATGCTGTCCAGCGTCTTTTTCGCCATCGCGCGCGCACTGCCCTTGGGAGCTGCATCGAATTTTGGCGGTTTCGTGGGTCGCGCCCTCGGAGCAACGTTCATGAAGGACCGCAACATCGCGCGGAATCTTGCGATCGCATTTCCCGATCTTTCCGTGACCGAAAGAGATCGGCTGATGGCAGGAATTGCCGATAATCTCGGCCGCGTAATCGCCGAAATGCCGCACCTCGAGGCGTTCCGGAACAATACGCAGAACACCCGCATCGATATCGAGGGCCTCGACCACCTCCCGAAATCCGGGCCAAGCGTCTTCGTCGGCGGCCATCTGAGCAACTGGGAAGTCGGCGTCGTGGCGCTTTGCAAGCGTCTTGGCGGCCTGAACACACTCTACTCGCCGATCGGCGCGCCGGCCGTCGACCGGCAGCTGCAGTTCTTTCGCGCCAAGACCGGCGCCAATTACCTCGAACGGAATCGCTCGTCGCTGCGCGCGATCCACGATGACATGGAAGCAGGCCGCAGCGTCGCCATGCTGATTGATCAGCGCGTGGCGGCAGGACCGACGGTCACCTTCTTCGGCCGCCCTGCCCTTGCTTCCAGCCTGCCAGCGCGCCTCGCCATGCGCTACAGCGTGCCGATCATTCCGGTCGATGGCTCGCGCATAACGCCACATCACTTCGTCATTCGCCTGCACCAGCCGATCAGGCCGGATGATTACCCGGCCGATATTCAAGAGCAGGCCATGACCCAGGCCATGATGACCGCCATCGAGAACATCGTGCGGCGTTCGCCCGACGTCTGGTTCTGCAACAAGGCGCGCTGGCGCGACACGGTCCCGACGACACCCGAAGGCAGCGAGGCTGAGGCGCCGCTGTCCGGTACGATGACCGCCAAGGAAGAGTTTTAGAGCCGATTCGTGTCAATCTGAGTGACAGATTGGCGCGGGCGAGTACCGAGCCGCAAGTGTCTATTTCTCCGGCATTTCGCTCGTTATCTCTCGCACGATCTCAGGCAGCAGGCTGATTTGCTCAATCTGCCGGAAGCGCTGCCGGTCCTGCGGCGGGTCGGCCTGTTCCAGCGCCCAGGTCAACGGGTGCGGCACATGAACGCCCCAGCTTCCGGCTTCGAGCGCCGGCACGACGTCGGATTTCAACGAATTGCCGACCATCATGCTGCGGTCGGGCCCGTTGCCGTGCCTTGCAAACAGGCGCCGGTAGGTCTCCGCGGTCTTGTCGCTGACGATTTCCACCGCGTGAAACAGATCGCCAAGGCCCGATCGCGCCAGCTTCTGCTCCTGGTCGAGGAGATCGCCCTTGGTGATCAGGACGAGTTGATACTCGCTCGAAAGTGGCTCCAAAGTCTCGCGGACCCCCGGCAAGGTCTCAACGGGATCGGCATACATTTCGTGGCCAAGCGAGAGGAGTTCCCGGATGACTGAGGTTGGAACCCGGCCGCCCGTGACGTCGATCGCCGTCTCGATCATTGAGAGCATGAAGCCCTTCCGGCCATATCCATAAAACTGCAGCATGCGGCGCTCGGTCTCGAGCAGCCGCCGGGAGAGGTCTTCGGTCTCGGCGTAATCGGCGAGCAGCGCGGCAAACCGCGCCTCCGTCAGCCGGTAAACGCGCTCCGTATGCCAAAGCGTATCATCGGCATCAAAACCTATGGTGGTAAGCAGGCGCATGATTCAGAATAGCAGGATGCGGTACCCGAAAGGCAGGTCATAGATCGCCCCGATTATGTCACAGGATGGCCGCATCCGCAGCGTACAGCGCAGGCCGCGCAAGGGGAAACAGCCGGAGATACATGATGAAATTCAGTATGACCCGCGGCTTCGGCCTGGCCATTGCTTTCGCGGCAAATATGCTGGCTTTTCCGTTGGCCCTTGCGGCATCTGCCGATGAGTCCCTCGATTTCACCTATGACGTCATCGTGTCGGGCCTCCAGGCAGCCCAGATCAAATTTGACATGGATCTGACGCCCAACGGCTATCGGTCCCAAGCCAGCGTCGAGACGCAGGGGATTGTGTCGTTTTTCTCCGATACCCAGACTTACGTGGGAGCCGCCGGCGAGATCGTTAATGGCAAGGCAATCCCGGCCAGCTTTTCGACGCGCACCGAAAAATCGGGCAAGCAGAAGGATTTCAGGGTTCGCTGGTCTGAATCCGGCCAGCCCGAGCCGCATGAGCCGCCGGTCAAGAGTCCGCAGATGCAATCGGAGATCATCAGCTCGCTGACCTCCGGCGTCATCGATCCGCTGACTGCAGTGCTGCGCGTGCGCGGCGAAACGCCTTGCCAAGGCAAGCAGCGTATCTACAGCGGCCGCGATGTTTTCGATCTCACCTTCAAGCTCGAGCGCGAGGTGAATTTCGATGACAAATCCGACGGCGTTTATCGCGGGCCCGCCTATCAGTGCCGGATGGTCTATATGCCGGTTGCCGGCCGTGACGCGACCAAGGCCCGCAAGAACAAGGCCGAGCCATGGACCGTGACGGTGTGGTTCGCGCCCGTCGAATCGCAATCGCTCGGCGGCCGGATGCTCTTGCCCGTTGCCGCAGCGGGCAAGGTTGATGGCCGTAAATTCCGGGCCTATGCCAGCCGCGCCAGCGTGTCGGGTCAGGCCCTGAACCAGCTTTCGAGCATCAAAACCAACTAGGCTTGACTCCTTCCCATATATGAGAGAAATTTTCATATATGGAAGTCGTTACAAGCGATCGATCGATCGACCATCTTATCGCGCAGCGGCTGAAAGCGCTGCGCAATGAACGGGGATGGTCGCTCGATGAGTTGGCAAGCCGCAGCGGCGTGAGCCGCGCCACCCTCTCCCGCCTCGAAAATTCAGACGTCAGCCCGACCGCCAGCGTGCTGGGCAAGCTCGCGGCGGCATTCGGGATGACGATCTCTCGCCTGATGCAGCTGGTCGAGGAGAGATTCGCGCCCCTCATTCCGCGCGAGCGGCAATTGCTCTGGAGCGATCCGGCAATCGGCTTCCGCCGCCGATCGGTTTCGCCCCCGGCACAGAGCCTCGCCGGCGAAGTCCTCGAATGCGAGATCGATCCCGACACCCGCATCGACTATGACGCGACGCCGCGTGAGGGTCTCGAACATCACCTTTTTCTTGTCGACGGGCGCCTCGAGGTCACCGTCGGCGGCAATACCCATCATCTGAACTCCGGCGATTGCCTGCGTTACCAGCTTGCCGGCGCAAGCCGCTTCTCGACTCCAAGCGATTGCGGTGCGCACTACTTCATCTTTCTCGTCTGACGGTCGAATATCATGGAAGTTTCAAGACTCACGCCTGCGGATTTCCCCAAGGAACTCCCGGGCCTGACCAGCCTGCTACATGCCTGTGTGATGGACGGCGCGAGCATTGGCTTCGTCCTGCCCTTCAGCGTCGCAGATGCCGAGAACTTCTGGCGCGACAGGGTCTTTCCCGCCGTCGCCCAAGGCACGCGCGTCGTGCTCATCGCGCGCCGTGATGGAGAAACGGCCGGCACTGTACAGCTCGACCACGACACGCCGGGTAATCAGCTGCACCGCGCCGAGGTCCGCAAGCTTCTTGTCCATCCAAGCTTTCGCCGGTGCGGCATCGGCAAATTGCTGATGGCCGAGATCGAAGCGATCGCATCAAGCCTTGGCCGCAGCCTGATTACCCTCGACACGCGGACCGGAGACATGGCCGAACCGCTTTATGCCTGTCTTGGCTATCGGACCGCCGGCATCATCCCCGGCTACTGTCGTGACACAGCCTCCGATCGGCTCGATGCAACAACGGTCATGTACAAAAATCTCTGAGGCTGCCTTCCATAACGTAGGATATCTCCACTAGGGGGAGATTATTGACGCAGATTTGGCAGTGCTGCGTGTCTCTCGTCCGTTCCGAGCCCGTTCCCAATACGGACTGACCCAGCGTCACGCAAAGACAGATCAATCTTGTGTAACGGCGATGAAATCGATTGGTTCCCTGACCGCCGCGCAGAATACTGCGGCCGTCAACGCCCCGCCATAGACGCAGGCCGTGTCGAGATTGATACGATTTGGAAGGATTTCCGGCCGGCCCGAGCGCTGCGGCGTATGGCCATGGACAATCAAGCGCCCATGATCGGCGGTGGATGAGAGAAACGGCTCACGGATCCACATGAGCGTTTCGCGATCCTGTTGATCGAAAGCAATACCCGGCATGATGCCGGCATGCGCATAGAACCTTTTCCCGTCATCGTGGCAGAGGCGGAGCGTCTCGATGAAGCTTCGATCGGCGGCCGGAAGGTCTTGTGCTGTGGCGACCCCGTAGCTTGCAAGCGTCGCATCGCCGCCATTGCTCAGCCAGGTCGTGCTATCGCCGGTTTGGAGCGCCTCGAGCAAAAGGTCCTCGTGATTGCCCATTAGGCAGATCACCCGCTCCGGGTCGGCTTCCAAAAGAGCACGCACCATCGCGATGACCCCGGCGCTGTCGGGACCTCGATCGATGTAGTCGCCGATGAAGACGAGTTGGAAGGGCTTTCCCCTTGCATAACCCTCGCAGGCCGAGAGCAGGCGTCGCAGCGCCAGGCTGCAGCCGTGAACATCGCCAATGGCGAAGGTCAGCGTGTCATCAGCCTCCGGCTGGCTTGCCATTGACCGTGAAGCCGAACTTTGACGCTACACCCGGATAGCGCCGCTTCAGCCAGGAGCCGACTCCAACCGTGGAT
>JAEUMG010000266.1 GCA_016793355.1 Hyphomicrobiales bacterium | reverse complement strand
TCGCGAACACCCTCAACACCTTCTCAGCGCAAGAATGCGCCGCCTATCTCAAACACTGCGGCTATGCCAACTAAACGGGATTTGCTCTAGACCCGTCGGGCGGCGTCAGGCGCTGCCGTGTCGATGTCGACGATTCAGATGCGCGCGCCTTCCTTGGCCAGGCCCTCGGCAATGGCAAAACTGTAGAAGTCTTTACTTAATCTGACAGACGGTATCTTCCGTGGCTCATAGCGAGCCGTGGCGGGGGCGGAGCTGGCCGGGGTTGCGTAGCCCCCGCCACGGCGTTTCAGGAGATACCGAAATGACCAAGGACCAGAAAATCATCCGCGCCAAGGCCGGCCTGCTCGACCTGGCCAAGCAGCTTGGCAATGTCAGTCAAGCCTGCAAAATCATGGGCTACAGCCGGGATAGCTTCTACCGGTTCAAGGAGCTTTACGATAAAGGCGGCGAGATCGCCTTGCAGGAATTGTCACGCCGCAAGCCGCTGCTCAAGAACCGGGTGGCGCCGGAGGTCGAGGAGGCAGTGGTCGCCCTGGCGATCGATCAGCCGGCCTTCGGCCAGGCTCGGGTTTCCAATGAGCTATTGAAGCGCGGCATCATCGTATCGCCTTTCGGGGTGCGCTCAATCTGGCTGCGCCACGATCTGGCGACCATGAAGGATCGCCTGAAGGCGCTCGAGGCCAAGATGGCGCAGGAGCGGTTTATCCTCACCGAAGCCCAGCTCGCCGCGTTGGAAAAGGCCAAGGCCGACAAAGAAGCCCATGGCGAATTCGAAACCGAATGTCCGGGCTATTGCGGCGCTCAGGACACCTTCTACGTCGGCACCCTCAAGGGCGTCGGGCGCGTCTACCAGCAGACTTTCATCGACACCTACGCCAAGGTCGGCTTTGCCAAGCTCTACGATCGCAAGACCCCGATCACCGCGGCCGATCTGCTCAATGATCGGGTGATCCCCTTCTATGAGGACAAGGGCGTGCCGCTCCAACGGGTTCTCACCGATCGCGGCACCGAATATTGCGGCACCCACGATCGCCACGAATATGAACTCTATCTCGCGGTGGAAAATATCGATCACACCCGAACCAAGGCCAAGAGCCCGCAAACCAATGGAATCTGCGAGCGCTTCCACAAGACCATGCTCGACGAGTTCTATCGCATCGCGTTCCGCAAGAAGCTCTACGAGACCATTGGCGACCTGCAACGCGACCTCGACGACTGGGTGACTGAATACAATGAGGTACGCACCCATCAAGGGCGCTATTGCTTTGGCAAGACGCCATGACCTGAGCCCCTTTGTTCATCCAGTTATGGGGAGAGTCTTGGCCTGATTTTGAGCCTGCAGGCCTGCCCCTTGGGATCACGCCAGCCTCAACTACTCAACCCTTTTCGAAACGGGCTCTAATCTCCAAGTGCCTAACTCAGATTGCGGAAATAATCGACCGTCTGCCGCAAGCCTTCCGTCAGCGGTACCTTCGGCTCCCAGCCCAACGTTGAACGCGCTTTGGAGATGTCCGGGCGGCGTTGTTTGGGATCATCGGCAGGCAAGGGCATGTGCTTGAGCTTCGACTTTGAATTCGTGAGCTTGAGAACCTGCTCTGCCAATTCCACCATTGTGAACTCGACCGGGTTGCCGAGATTGATCGGTCCGACAACCTCCTTGGGGCTTGCCATCATACGCACGAAGCCTTCGATCAGGTCATCGACATAGCAGAAAGATCGGGTCTGCGAGCCGTCGCCGTAGATTGTGACATCCTCATGCGCCAGCGCTTGCATAATGAAGTTGGACACGACCCGCCCATCCTTGGGGTGCATTCGCGGGCCATAGGTATTGAATATGCGGGCGACTTTGATTTCAAGCTGGTGCTGGCGGTAGTAGTCAAAAAACAGCGTCTCCGCGCAGCGCTTGCCCTCGTCATAGCAGGAACGTGGGCCAATCGGGTTCACATTGCCCCAATATTCCTCGGGCTGAGGATGGACAGACGGGTCGCCGTAGACTTCGCTGGTCGATGCCTGGAAAATCTTGCATTTGAGCCGCTTCGCCAGGCCAAGCATGTTGATTGCGCCATGGACCGACGTCTTGGTGGTCTGGACGGGGTCATGCTGATAATGGATGGGCGATGCCGGACACGCGAGGTTGTAAATTTCGTCTACCTCCACGTAGAGCGGAAAACAAACATCATGACGCATGAACTCGAAGCGAGGATGGTTATGCAGGTGATCCACATTCTTCTTTGTTCCCGTGAAGAGGTTATCGGCACAGAGCACTTCGTGTCCATCAGCAAGCAGACGATCAATGAGGTGAGAGCCGAGGAAGCCAGCACCGCCAGTAACCAAGATTCGGCGCCGCGAGTCATATAGTCGAACCATCTGTATATCTTACCTCAAGTTTCCAGCGATCTTGCGATATTCCGAGCGCCAGGGCCATACGCCTATCCCGTTCCGAATATGCTGAGCTATTCTGCGACGTTTGATCGACCCTCCAAACTGAGCTGACGCACGGTTTCGAAGTACCAAAGCTTATAGAATGCGTAACTGAATCCGGCCCCGCCGTCCAGGAATCCCAGCCGAACGACATAGGTATAGAAGAAGTAGCACCACGGGAACCACCAGCTTGCGAGATTCCGGTATTTCATCCGCTGGCGAAACGTAAATGAATTCCAGACCTCATCCTTGGCACTCTCTACCTTTAGCGCCCTTCGCGCTTCCCACATCGCGTATTTGCGATGACGCTCGATAAACGCACTCAGCCCGCTTCCGTCATTGTGTTCGATCGGGGATCGGATGGAACCGATAGTACCGGTAATGACCGGATGTTCATGCACCTCCATATCGAGGTCGCTCCACATGTCCTCCTCGATGCGCTCGTACAGGCCGGACTTCACCTTGAACAGGGCGAGCTTTCGCTGCGGTACACCATACTTCAGACGGCGACCGCGGAAGTGGTTGGCATAGGTGAGCCAATAGCCGGCATGGTCACCGGATGATATGGCGGTCTTGAGCTCGTCGCAGAACCTGTCATCGACGAACTCGTCGGCGTCGAGAAAAAGAACCCATTCATTTTCGAGCTTCTCATTCAGGAGCACCCAGTTGCGCTTCTTCGGATATTGCCCGTTCCAGCGGAATTCGATGACCCTCGCGCCGGCTTGGCGGGCGATTTCTTGGGTATGGTCGCTACTCCCGGAGTCGGCGACGATAACTTCGGCGAAGCGCGAAAGCCCGGCAAGGCATTTGGGCAAGTTCCGTTCCTCATTCCTCACCGGAATAACGACGGTGACAGGTATCTTAGCCTTACTCGACATTGCGTCCCTTCTCGGTTTCATGGACCCGAACGCCTCATGGTTCGGCCCCGCGGTCGCTCGGCTTGCAAATGAAGACATTCGCGTAAGCGCCATGACCGTCAGGGCCTACGCGCGGCTCCTCAGCAATCTTGCAGGATTTCCGACTACGATCTCTCCCGCGGCGACATCTTTCATCGCCACGCATCGCGCCCCCACGATCGCCTTCTGATGAACTCGAACGCCTGGCCCGATAAAGGCCTCAGCACAGATCCAGGCATCATCCTCGATCGTGATCGGCAGCTTCAGCAGCGGCATGGCAGGATCGCGATAGTCATGGGTGCCCGCACAGAGGTGGGCGCCTTGTGAAACCGTCACACGCGCACCGAGTGAAATCCTGCCGAGCGAATAAACGATCGCACGATCTCCCATGGCGGAGTAGTCTCCGACCGTCAGGTTCCACGGGATCGCGATGCGCACACTGGGATAGACATGCACCGCGCGTCCGATCCGCGCGCCGAACAGCCGCAGGAGGAATCGGCGCCAGGCCCAGAACGGCCGCGGGCTCAAGGCAAAAAGCGGATGCGCGCAGGCCCACAGGATTCGCCCCAGTTGCTCCCGTCGCGTCCACTTGATCGCCGACCGATTCGCGGCGATGTCCAGCTTCAGGCCGTCTATTCGATGATTCCTCTCACCTGAGCCTGATCCATTGCGGCGGCTCGCCACCCGACAGGAGCCACGTATACGTTGCCGCCATCTTCTCCGCTATCGCCGTCCATCCGAAGTCTCGCAGCATCCAGGCGCGGCCGCGAAGCCCCATGTTTCGCCTTTCCTCCGCCGGCAGCGACAGGGCGGCCCGCAGCGCCGTCGCCAACGCATCCTCTCCCCGCTCGACCCACCAGCCGCACCTGTTGTCATGGAGTCCCGCCCACGGGGCGCCCTTCGTCGACACGACCGGCGTGCCGCAGGCAAGGCTTTCCGCAACCGTCATGGCAAAATTCTCATTGAGCGTCGGCAGGACAAACAGCTCGGCTTCCGCCATGCGGCGAATCTTGTCCGCGCCGTATACGGGGCCGGAGATCGACAGGCGGCGCAGGCCAAGCTCTCGCGAGAGGTTCAACAATACTTTGTCATACCCGCCCTCACCCGGGCCGACGATGTCGAGGCGCCAGTCCCGGTATTCAGGCTCAACCCTCGCCCACGCACGAACCAGTTGCTCCAGCCCCTTTTTCCGGTGGATCCGGCCCAGAGACAGAACCGAACGAGACTCAATCGGTGCCGGCAAGTCCGAGGCAGGCGGCACATCAATCCCGTTGGGAACGATCGCCACGGGCTGGTCAAGCCCGAAGGCCCTGATCTCCTCGCACTCCTGTTCCGCCGTGGCATGGAAGCACCTGACATGCTTCATGAGCGGCGCGTGAACGAGGTTCCAGAAAATCTGCTTCTTGTTGCGCGAGAACTGCAGCGCCTCGGGTCCCAGCATGCCGCGCGGGGCGAGCACAAGCGGCTTTCGTAGATGCCGGGCCGCCTGCGCCGGATAGACATTCGGCATCATCCACAATCCGTGTGTGTGGAACACATCCGCTTGTGCGCTGAAAAGCGCGTCCCGCATCGCGCGCGAGCGCCCCAGCTTGCGCAGTGGCATCCAAGCATCGTCATAGGCAAACCGGACGTCGCTATAGCCGTTGAGCCCGGAGCCGCCATTGCGACCGAGAGAAAACAGTTCGACTCGCGCTCCACCCTCCGCCAGCGCCTGGCACAGCCGAGGCACCGTATAGGACGGCCCGGATGCCTCCGACTCAAGCGAGGAGACGGTATGAATGATGTGCATGGACCCAGAATCGCGCATCAGGCGCCGCCGCCACGCGCACGCCGCATCCGGGCATATGGATCGGCATGGTTGCGCTGAAGCGCGATCACGAGCCCGACTGCCAGGAAGGGCATGAAGGAAAGCAGCGGGGAATTGGTGAGCTGGCCGACGGCGATCGGCACGATCGCGTAGCCCGCCAGGGGAAGCGCGGCGAGCACGCCCGCGCGCGCCAGCCTGACCGCCGTGACGGCCAGCCAGGCCGCGGTGGTAAAGCGCAAGACAATGAAGCTGGTTCCGAGAAGGATGCCGAGCTCATTGGCGTTTCGCTCAAGATCATACTCCCCATAGAGCATCGCCGGTAAGCCAAGATAGTTCGTCACGCCGGCAGCGCCAATCCCGATCCCTTGGCCAAGTGGCGGAGCCTGGAAAAGCGCATCAACGAAGGAGAATATCCGTATGACGCGATCCCAGATCGAACCTTCTGAGGCCTGCGCCGTCTCAAAGCGATACTCCATGGCGCTGTACATGTCCGGGAAGACCGACAACAGCATCATCGCCGCTAGCAGGACGAATACGAGCACGCCGAGGCTGCGGGCTATAGTCCGGGCGTCGGGGCGCGCAATGACTGCGCCACCGAGCGTCAGACCCAAAGTCGAAGCCAGGAGAAAGTAAATCATACGACTGCCGGTAAGGACAACCATTGCGCTTATGGCCAGACCTGCCAGAGCCAGTAGATATGCCCGCATCCAGACCCGAGCGCTTGAAAGATAAAGCGCCAGAAAGATTGCGAGTGTAGCTGCCGTGAAGTCGACATTCGGAATAGTGTAGGTGAAAAGCCCAAACGGTCGTACGATTTCTCTAGTCAGGCTAACGACCGTCTCGTCATCACCCCCTACTCCGGCGTTTATCCATGCATCTCGCCCGGCATTGTATTGGAGCGCAATTAGTATCGCGTAAGGGATTGCCACCAGTGAAATCAGCAAGAGGAAGTTCCGAACATCGTTCTGCCGAAAGGTCGCTCCAACGATGAAGGCAAGCGGCATGTATAGCCAGTAAGTCCGAATGCCGAGCAACCAGCCAAACAGATCTACTTCGCCAAACAGATATGGAAGAAACCCGACCGCACAGGATATTGCGGCAAATGCAATCCACGTTTGGGACAGACGGCTTTTGAGGAAGAGGCCATGGATGAAGCAGTAGCCATAGAGAACAGCTGCCACTGGATCGCGCAGAAACACGAAGTACACACCATAATCAGTATAGAACCACTTCCGCATTGGCCCCTCAATCAAGCTCAACGCGAAAAGAATGAAGACCATAAGCACCGCGATACGGCGATGCCTTTCAGTCGCGTGGTTGCGTAGCAGCGCCGCGGCTCTGGTGTATGGCCTGATATCGGCGGGTACCATGTTTACGAACGGGGAGGAAAAAACTGAATTCGCGGCAAGCAGATCACTGAATTTCGGTGATCGCAATCACGAAAGCTGTTCAGCGATGGCATGGGCCGTCCGCCTGAGCGTATGCCCACTGTACCATTGATAGCCGCGCACGGCGATGGACTCTGCTTCACGATAAGAGTCAGGCGCATCGCTCCCGCATCCAACATACTGCTCGCCGTCAACCAAACCGCCGGACGATACGCCTTCACTCGACAGGTTTACCGCAAGCAACCCATGCGAAAGGTACGAAGCGAATATACCCGATTTGGTCAGCAGAAGCGGCGGATAATGGAGGAAGCCCAATCGCGCATCACTGAGGACCGCCGAGATCTCGCATGGTGGAAGTTGACCAAGCACGGTAACTGGCAGGCTCGAGACTTGTTCGGAGCAGGCCAGCGGAGGACCGATATCCACAATCCGATCGACACCCAGGCACTTCAGTTGCTCCCAAAGGCCGCTCTTCATTCGCGCGAGCCGCTGATATGCTCTTGTCCGCTGAGGTCTCTGGCCAAACACGACCGCCTGGCGATGGCGCCGGCCAAGAGGCAGCGGTGCATCTGGCTCACCAACATTTGAGAAGACGGGGATGACAACTGGTGTCCGGGACACCTTCCATCTTCGGATTTTTTCCGCGCTCCACTCCGTTGTTGCAACAATACCGTCGCTGAGCGTGGCCAGATGGCGCGCGATCAGGCGCTGGGGCGGAGACGTCCAGAAGCTCGCCCGCCAGACCGGACCCGTCGCATAAAGTTCGTGGAAGACGGTGACCAGCCGCCGGTCGCGCCCGCCATGGCGCCAGCGGCGAAGCCCCTCGGCGAGCCACCAGCACAAGCCCCAATGGGCATAGCCATAGCCGGAAAAATGCAGGAGGACACGGTCCGTGCCGCAGGCCGCGAGCGCCGCCGCCAGCGCGCCGGGTGTTGCCGATGCGAGCGGCCGCGTCGCGAAGGGAACCGCCGGCTCGGCGCCCCCGCGCCGCGGAATCAGAAAGCATGTCTCAATCCCCAGATCGCGCAGAGCCAGGGCCAGGTTCGCGGCATAATCGCCGACCCCGTCGATCTTCGGTGGCAGTCCGGTGGCGATCTGGACAATCTGCATGAGGTGGCGTGCGCCGTCGCGATGGCCCTAGAGCGAGATGACGTCAAGCCGGTTCAACCTCGCCCCGCCTCGCTTCTGAGAAACAGCGAGCGCCGGCAGGCAGGCGCGATCGCCTGGCCGGGGATGGCAAGGAGCCGGAAGTCCGGTGCGGAGGGAGCGTGAAGCCTCAAGACGTGTCGTCGAAGAGCGGGGTGACGTTGCGGGCGAGCAGGTGGCACTCCTTGAGGATGCGGTCGATCTCATCCTTCGGCCGCTCGCGCCAGCCCGGCGGCCGGCCGGAGCGCATGGCCGATTCCCGTT
>JAEUMG010000254.1 GCA_016793355.1 Hyphomicrobiales bacterium | reverse complement strand
GAGGTGACAGGCCTTCCGGCAGCGCTCGGATTGACAGTCATCGCCGCCCTCATCATTGCTGTGGCGGCCCGCGCGGTGCGCGCCGCCGATACTTATTGAGGTACGAATGAAGCTGAGGGTCAAGATTGCGGTCGTCACGGGCGCGGCGCGCACCCCCCGCGGGCGCATTGGCGAGCCTGCCGGGATTGCCGCCATCGCAGCATTCCTGGCATCCGATGATTCAATTTCTATGCCCGGCCGGACGCTTTATGCCGATGGCGGCCGCCTGCCCCTGAACCATACCGTTCCGGCTGCCGCATGATCCGTCCCATCGCCGCGGCCGATTTGGCGGAGATCACTCGCTTGCGAACCTCGGTGAAGGAAAATCACCTGAGCGTTGCGGAGATGGCCGAGCGCGGCATAACGCCGGCCGGCATCCTGGCCGATCTCGACTCGGGCGACCTCGGCGGCTGGCTCGAGGAGCAGAATGGCGAGATCCTCGGCTTCTCGATGGCCGACAATCGCGACGGACAGATTTTTGCGCTTTTCACCAAGCCCGGCTGCGAGGGACGCGGTGTCGGTACACGCTTGCTCGACGTCGCAACCGAATGGCTCGCGGAGCGCGGCCACGGCGAAGCCTGGCTTGCGACCGATGCGGGTTCGACCGCCGCCCGCTTCTATACCAATCGCGGCTGGCGGCGCGGTGAGATGAAGGATCATGAAGACGTTTATTTCCGCCTGAGCTTGCGGTGACGAGGTTATGATGTCGAACCAGTTCCCTGCCCTGTTCCAGCCTTTGCAGCTTCGCCACAAGACCTTGCGCAACCGCATCGTCTTCGGCTCGCACACCGCCAACATGTCGGATATGGGCCTGCCCGGTGAGCGCCATCGCGGCTATTACGAGGAGCGCGCGAGGGGCGGTGCTGCGATGATCGTCGTCGAGCCGGTGCCGGTGCATCGCACCGCCGTGCTGACGCGCGGCAACTTCCGCCACTCGACCGACGAGATCATTCCCCATTTCCGCAAGATCACCGATGCCGTCCACGCGCATGGCACGGTGATCTGCCATCAGCTCTATCATGTCGGCCAGCATGGCGACTTCGACAATTCCTACGAGCCGAACTGGTCGCCCTCGGGCCTTCCCTCCTTCCACGATTCGGACGGCAGCCACGCCATGACCGAAACCGAGATCGAGGAGATCATCGAAAGCTTCGTCCAGGCGGCGCGGCGCGCCAAGGAATCGGGTTTCGACGGGATTGAAATCTTCGCTGCCTACAACGCCATCGTCGACCAGTTCTGGACGCCCTTCAACAATCGCCGCACCGACAAATGGGGCGGCACATCGCTCGAGAACCGCACGCGTTTCTCGGCCGAAATCCTGCGCCGCATCCGCAAGATGGCGGGCGATGATTTCATTATCGGTCTCGCCATCAATCTCCAGCCGGAAATCGAGGTCTCGCCTTCGATCGAGATGATGCAGGAGATCATAGCCTGGCATGATGAGCGCAATCTCATGGACTATGTGACCTGTGGCACGGGAAGTTACTTCTCGCACCAGGCCTTGATCCCATCGGTCTTTTTTGCCGACAAGCTTGGCGCACCCTATGCCGAAGCACTGAAGCAGGTTGTGAAGCACGCCAAGGTACAATGCGAAAGCCATGTGCGCACGCCCGAGAACGCCAATTATGTCGTGGCGTCCGGCCAGGCCGACATGGTGTCGATCGTGCGCGGCCAGATCGCCGATCCGCATTTGGCCAACAAGGCGAGGGAAGGCAGGCCCGAGGATATCCGCCCGTGTCTGTCCTGCAATCAGATGTGCTGGGGCCGGCGCTATCGCGACTACTGGATCTCCTGCCTGATCAATCCCTCGGCGGGTCGCGAATTCGAATGGGGCGGCGATCGTTTCACGCCGGCCGCGCGGCCGAAGAAAGTGCTTGTCGTCGGCGGCGGCGTGGCCGGCCTTGAAGCGGCGCGCGTTGCCGCCGAACGCGGCCATCATGTGACCTTGGCCGAGGCTTCCGACAAGCTTGGCGGGCAGTTCCGGCTTGCCGGAATGCAGCCGCGCCGCCAGCAGATCATCGATTACCTCGACTGGTTCGAGCGGCAACTGACCAGGCTTCAGGTCAAGATCCTCTACAACACACTTCTCGAGCCGGAAGACATCAAGGCCTTCGGCGCCGATGAGGTCATCGTCGCGACCGGCTCGCAGCCCGACGGCGCCGGCTTCCAGCGCGCGCTTCCCGAGCATGATCGCCTGCCGGGCATCGATCGCGGCAATGTCTGGGCGGTCGAGGATGTGATGAACCGCTCCGCGCGGCTCGGCAAGCGTGTCATCATTCTGGACGAGACGGCCAATTGGAAAGGTGCCGGCACTGCGATCCATCTCGCCGAGAACGGCCATGACGTCGTTGTCGTAACGCCTGCGCCGACGGTGATGTTTGAAATGGCCCGCACCAACGCCGATGTGCTGGCACGCCAGCGCCTGCGCCAGCTTGGTGCGCGGCTCATGACCGAGGCTGGCATCCGGGAATGGCATGGCAATGCCGCGACGATCTTCACCTATGGTGGAGCCGATGAGCGCATTGAAGCCGACTCGCTCGTGCTCTCTACTACCAATGTCTCCGACACGGCGGTTTCGGACGGCCTGATCGAGGCCCAGCTGCCGCATCATTCGATCGGCGACACGGTGGCGGCGCGCACCGCCGTCATGGCGATCTATGAGGGCCGCAAGCTCGGCATGGGACTGTGACGGAGTAAGGGTGAAGCCACCTCACCCTTGACCGTGCCGAGCCCGGCCCATAGGCCTGCCGGAAACAGACTGGAACCGCATCCCATGAACCCCTTCACCCTGAGCTGCGTCCCCGAAATCCTGTTCGGCGCGGGCCGCCTTGCCGATGCCCCGGCCAAGCTCGAAGCCGTGGCCGGCGCCGGGACAACCGCCATGATCGTCGCCGATCCCGCCATGGCGGGCCTGGGCATCACGGCAAAACTCACCGCCGCTCTGACCGCCGCGGGCCACCGCTTCGCGATCTATGACGGCTTCAAGGGCGAACCCAAGTCGAGCGACATCGACACAGCCGCTTCTCTTGCCCTCAAAGCAGGTGCCGGGGCCGTGATCGGCCTTGGCGGCGGCTCGGCGCTCGATACCGCGAAGCTTGTTGCCGCCTGCGCCGTCTCGGGCGCGCCGGCCGAAGCCTATCAGCTTTGCGAAACGCCGCTGCCCAAGAACCGCCTGCCGATCATCGCCATCCCGACCACCGCCGGAACCGGCGCGGAAGTGACGCGCGTCGCCGTCTTCTCCAATGCGCAGAAAATCAAGGTCTGGGCCTGGGGCGAGGAGATCAAGCCCGATGTCGCAATTCTCGATCCGGAACTGACCGTCGCCGTCCCGCCGCACATCACCGCCGCGACCGG
>JAEUMG010000210.1 GCA_016793355.1 Hyphomicrobiales bacterium | reverse complement strand
TATGGCTGGGTCGGCGGCTTTCACCGCTTCATGAACTGGACGGCCGGCTGCGTGGCGGTGACGAATTCGGAGATGGACGAGATCTGGCGCGCGGTGCCCGACGGCACGCCGGTCGAGATCGTGCCGTAACTGAAATACGAGCTCGCTCTCAGGAAAAAAACGATTGGTCGGAGTGAGAGGATTCGAACCTCCGACCCCCTGCTCCCGAAGCAGGTGCGCTACCAGACTGCGCTACACTCCGATCTCTGGAAATCGGCCGGGGTTTTGCCGCCTTGCGCGCCCCGCGTCAAGCTTGATTCGGATCAAGGCGCCCGGCCCCGGATCTCGTCAGGGAATTGCCGCGAAAGCGGACTAATAAAGGGCCGAACAGCAGGAGGCTCCCCCATGGCGAAAAAGAGCGTTTCCGGCCCGTTGAGCGACCAGGACCTCGACCTTATCGATCGCTGGTGGCGAGCGGCGAATTATCTCTCGGTCGGGCAGATCTACCTGCTCGACAATCCGCTCCTCAGGGTGCCGCTCGAACTCGAGCACATCAAGCCGCGGCTCCTCGGCCATTGGGGCACGACGCCGGGCCTCAATTTCCTCTATGCGCATCTGAACCGTGTCATCAAAGCTCATGACCTGTCGATGATCTACATCACCGGACCGGGTCACGGCGGCCCGGGGCTCGTCGCCAATTGCTGGCTCGAGGGCACCTATAGCGAGACCTATTCGCGGATTCCCCGGAACGAACACGGCATGGCGCGGCTGTTCAAGCAGTTCAGCTTTCCGGGCGGCATCCCGAGCCACGTGGCGCCGGAAACGCCGGGCTCGATCCATGAGGGCGGAGAACTCGGTTATGCGCTCTCGCATGCCTTCGGCGCGGCCTTCGACAATCCCGGTCTCATCGTTGCCTGCGTGGTCGGTGACGGCGAGGCGGAAACCGGGCCGCTCGCCACGTCGTGGCATTCGAACAAGTTCCTGAACGCCGCGACCGATGGGGCGGTTCTGCCGATCCTCCATCTCAATGGCTACAAGATCGCCAATCCGACGATCCTGGCGCGCATCCCGCGCGAAGAGCTCGAAAGCCTGATGGTCGGCTATGGCTACAAGCCCTATTGGGTCGAGGGCGACGATCCCGCCACGATGCACCAGCTCATGGCCAAGACGCTCGATGCCGCGATCGCCGACATCCAGGCGATCCAGGCCGCGGCGCGCAAAGACGGCAAGACCGAACGCCCAGCCTGGCCGATGATCGTGCTCAAATCGCCCAAGGGCTGGACGGGGCCGAAGGAAGTCGACGGCAAGAAGACGGAAGGATACTGGCGCTCGCACCAGGTGCCCTTCGCCGAAATGGCGACCAAGCCCGGCCATGTGAAATTGCTCGAAGACTGGATGAAGAGCTATGTGCCGGAGGAGCTCTTCACCGGCGAAGGCGCGCTGAAACCCGAGATCGCCGCCCTGGCGCCTGAGGGCGAGCGACGGATGAGCGCCAATCCGCATGCCAATGGCGGTTTATTGCTGCGCCAGCTCGAACTGCCGGCGATCGCGCAATACGCGGTGAAGGTCGACAAGCCCGGCGCGCGCAATGCCGAATCGACCGGCGTGATGGCCGAGTATCTGCGCGATGTCATGAAGGCGAGCGCCAAGGATCGGAACTTCCGCGTCTTCGGCCCCGACGAGACAGCGTCGAACCGGCTCTCGCATGTCTTCGAAGTAACAGACCGCGCCTGGGTCGCCGAGACGCTCGCCTATGACGATCATCTCGCCCCCGACGGGCGCGTGATGGAGATCCTTTCCGAACATACCTGCCAGGGCTGGCTCGAAGGCTATCTCCTCACCGGACGCCACGGCTTCTTCTCGTGCTACGAGGCTTTCATCCACATCATCGATTCGATGTTCAACCAGCATGCGAAGTGGCTGAAGACCTGCAACGAGATTCCCTGGCGGCGGCCGATCGCCTCGCTGAACTATCTCCTTACAAGCCATGTCTGGCGGCAGGATCACAATGGCTTCAGCCATCAGGATCCGGGCTTCATCGATTACGTTTGCAACAAGAAATCGGACGTCGTGCGCGTCTATCTGCCGCCCGATGCCAACACCCTTCTCTATGTAACCGATCACTGCATGAAGAGCTGGAACCGCATAAACGTGATCGTCGCGGGCAAGCAGCCGGCGCCGCAATGGCTCACCATGGACCAGGCGGTGAAGCATTGCAGTGCCGGCATCGGCATCTGGGACTGGGCGGGCAACGATCAGGGCGGCGAGCCCGACGTGGTCATGGCCTGCGCCGGTGACGTGCCGACGCTCGAGACATTGGCCGCCGTCGATCTCCTGCGGTTGCATTTGCCGGAACTGAAAGTACGGGTCGTCAATGTCGTCGACCTCATGACGTTGCAGCCCCACACCGAACATCCGCATGGGCTCACCGATGTCGATTTCGATTCGCTCTTCACGCGCGACAAGCCGGTGATCTTCGCCCAGCACGGCTATCCCTGGCTGATCCACCGCCTCACCTACCGGCGCACCAATCACGACAATATCCATGTGCGCGGCTACAAGGAGGAAGGCACGACCACGACGCCCTTCGACATGGTCGTGCTCAACGATCTCGACCGCGTCCATCTCGTCCAGGACGTGATCGACCGCGTCCCGCATCTCGCCGGCAAGGCGGCCTATGTGAAGCAGGCGATGCGCGACAA
>JAEUMG010000205.1 GCA_016793355.1 Hyphomicrobiales bacterium | reverse complement strand
AAGTCGCGCCAATCCTCGGTCTTGCGCCCGGTGATGATGATGAGATTGCTTTTCCCGTCGGCCTGCCTGACCGATCGCCGTGTCGGCAAACCTGCCTGCTGAACCCTGTTCATGCTCCTCGATCCGTCTGCCCCTAACAGGAAAAGCGATAAGCCCTGATGCCGTCAAGATCACCTGCCGCAAGCCTGCTGCCTGCTTCTAAGAGCCAGGGCCTGATGCGGAAATTGATCGCGACCTCGAAATCATCGCAAACCTCTGCGAAAAATGACAAGGCCTCGTCCAGCGTCTTCCGCGCCTCATCCGCACGGCCCAGGCGCAGCAGCGCATCGATGGCGACCATCCGCGCATTGAGCCCCTCGACGGGGAAAAAGCGTGACCGGCTCTCGATCAACGGCCGAAACAGGGCAAGCGCCCGCTCATGATCGCCGTCCTGAAACTCCATGTAGCCTGCAAACCAGTTGTGACGAAACCAACCCGGCTCGTAGGCGATCACCTTCGACAGCCGCCAGCGATAAAGCTTGCGCTTCTCCTTGAAGCCGCGCGACTTCGGAAAATGGGCGACGACAAACCCGTCCAGCCACGCTGCGCGACCGCCCTTCTCGCGGATATCGAGCTGTACATTGGCATGCGCGAGGCCGCGCTTGCGATAGCCGCGCCGGAAAGTGAAAAGCTTGTAGTCCTCGAAGACCTCTTCGCCTTCGAACTGCGTTGACCATTTTCCAAAGAACCCGCCGATCGACGCCGGCGCCGATCGTGTCGCTTCGACAAGCCGCGGTCCGCTTTCTCCGGCCAGCACCTCGTCGGCATCGAGGTAGAAGACCCAGTCGGTCTTGGCCAGTCCGTAGAGTTCGTTCCGGACATCGGTCACTGAATAGAAGCGGGCCGGCTCAAGCGTCCGACTGAGCGGCCTGATTCCATATCGATCGGCAAGCAGTTCCCGCGTTCCGTCGACCGATCCGGTATCGGTAATCAGAACCTCGTCGACATGAGGCAGCACGGAATCGAGGCAGCGGACCAGGATGTCAGCCTCGTCCTTGAGCGTCATGCACAGCGTGATCGACATGTTTCCCCGGCACGACACGGGCTCAGGTCAACATGGCTTTCCGGACGTGGCGCACCCCTGTTCCAAATATCATGCGGCGGGTCAAGTCTGGCATTTCACGGCGGTACTCACGCCCCGTAGTGGCCCCTGTACCACGCCACGAAGGCATCGACACCCGCCTGGATCGGCGTCGAGGGCTTGTATCCTGTAAGCTGCTCCAAGAGATCGGCCGCAGCATAGGTGATCGGCACATCGCCCGGCTGCATGTCGAGATAGTTACGTTTGGCTTTCAGCCCCAGGCTGTTCTCCGCGGCCGCCACAAAATCGAGCAGGGCCACCGGCGTGCCGCCGCCGATATTGACGATGCGATGCGGCGCCACCGGCGAAATGGAATCGATCTCGCCCGCCACCCTCACATCGGTCGCCGGCACGCAGGCGATCAGCCTGACGATGGCCTCGATCAGATCGTCGATGTAAGTAAAGTCGCGCGACATCTGCCCATGCCCGTAGATGTCGATCGGTTCGTCGCGCAACATGGCGCGCACGAATTTGAAATAGGCCATGTCCGGCCGCCCCCACGGCCCATAGACCGTGAAGAAGCGGAACAGCGTGGTCGGGATGCCATAGAGGTGTGCCTGCGAATGCGCCATGACTTCCGCCGCCTTCTTGGTCGCCGCATAAAGCGTCAGGGGCTGGTCGGCGCGATCGGTCTCGCGGAACGGGATAGACGCATTGGCGCCATAGACCGAACTTGTCGACGCGATCAGCAGATGTTTGGGCCTGATCTCGCGCGCGATCTCCAGCACATTGAACGTGCCCACGAGATTGGCGTCGACATAGGCACGCGGGTTCTCGATGCTGTATCGAACACCCGCCTGTGCTGCGAGATGGATGATGATTTCGGGCGTATCGGCCGCCGCCACTTCGCGAAGCCGCGCCATGTCCTCGAGCAGAAACTCATGGCCGCGAAATGCATTGCTGCGGGCGAGGATTGCCGTGCGCTCACGCTTGAGAGTCACATCATAGTAGCTGGTCATCCCGTCGATGCCGGTCACGAGATGTCCTTCGGCACACAGCCTTTTCGCAAGATGAAAGCCGATGAAACCCGCCGTGCCGGTGATCAGGATGCGCATGTGTTGAGACCTCGCGCATGATCCGTTTTGGAAGCCAATATCAAATACTCTCCATGGCCGGGCTCGACCCGGCCATCCAGCCTGGATCGGCGGATCAAGCCCGCCGATGGAGCGATTGGGAGCCGCGTCATTCTCATGCTCTAGACTTCCGCTGCCGCCTCTGCCGAATCGCGGACGAGCTTTCGCGGCGCAACGGCATCGGCACGAAAACCCAGGCAGGCGGTTTCATATCGGCAAGCCGCGCTGCGTCCTCGTTCGGCAGTCGATATTCGGCATAGCGCAGGGCCGCCGGGCTGTTGAGGGCGCGGATCGAATAGCCGGGCCGCGCCAGGAAAGCGAGCGGGATGCTCTCGGCAATGGCGATCCAGTCGTTCCAGCGATGCAGATCGGCAAAACTGTCGGCGCCCATGATCCATACGAAATGGCCGCGCTGCATGACCGGGGCAAGCTGCCTCAGCAGGCCAGCCGTTGTCGATGTGCCCAATTCGCGTTCGATATCGCTGACGATGAAACGCGGATGGCGCGCAACCCGCCTGACCTGCCTGAGCCGCTCCTCGTAACCCGCATAATCCGCCGGGTCCTTCAACGGATTCTGCGGCGCGACGAGCCACCAGATCCAGTCGAGCCTGAGCTTCTTCAGGGCATACAGGGCCACCGCCACATGGCCGCGATGGGCGGGGTTGAAGGAGCCGCCGAACAGGCCGATGCGCTGCCCGGTGCCGAAGCGCGGAATCATGCAGCGGCTGAAATCATGGCCGGGTCTGGCCCGTGCCGCGGATCTGATATTTGAAGGTCGTCAGCTGTTCGAGTCCTACGGGTCCGCGCGCATGGAGCTTGCCGGTCGCGATGCCGATCTCGGCGCCGAAACCGAATTCGCCGCCATCGGCAAACTGCGTCGAGGCGTTGTGCAGCACGATGGCGCTGTCGACTTCGGCGAGGAATCGCTCCGCCGCCGCCCTATCCTCGGCGATGATCGCATCCGTATGCTGCGAGCCGTAACGCACAATATGCGCCATCGCTTCATCGACTCCTTCGACCATCTTCATCGCGACGATCGCGTCGAGAAATTCCATGCCCCAGTCGCTGTCGGCGGCGGGCTTGACGCGCGAGTCCGCGGCCTGGACTTCCACATCACCGCGAATCTCGCATCCCGCCTCGATCAGTGCCGAGATCACCGGCTTCAGATGCCGCTCTTTGCCGGCACGATCGATCAGGATTGCTTCCGCCGCGCCGCAAATGCCGGTACGACGCATCTTGGCATTGACGGCGACGGTGACTGCCATGTCGGTCTTCGCCGATTTGTCGATATAGACGTGACAGATGCCTTCGAGATGGCTGAACACCGGCACGCGGGCGTCTTCCTGGACTTTGGCGACCAGTGACTTGCCGCCGCGCGGCACGATGAGATCGATCGTACCATCAAGCCCGGCGAGCATCAGGTCGACCGCCGCGCGATCGCTGATCGGCACGACCTGGATCGCTGCTGCGGGAAGCCCCGCCTTGACGAGTCCGCGCTGCAGGGCCTCGACGATCGCCACCGAACTGCGAATGCCGTCGGAACCGCCGCGCAGGATTGCGGCATTGCCGGATTTCATGGCGAGAGCCCCGGCATCGGCCGTCACATTGGGCCGGCTTTCATAGATGACCCCGATCACCCCGATCGGCACGCGCACCCGCGCGATGCGCATGCCATTGGGCCGCGTCCATTCCGCCATCGTCGCACCCACCGGATCGGGCAGGGCTGCGATCGTCTCGAGTCCCTTGGCCATGGCTTCGATGCGCTCAGGGGTAAGCGTGAGCCGGTCGATGAAGGAACTTTTCACGCCTTTTTCCTGGGCGTGGGCAACATCGAGGGCATTTTCGGTGGCGATAACCGATGCCGTCTTGCGGATTTCGGCGGCCATTGCCTCGAGCGCATCGTTCTTTCGAGCGCTCGTTGCCAGGGCCAGCGCGCGCTGTGCCGCACGGGCGGCCTTGCCGATCGCCAGCATGGTTTCGCGTGTCGCGCTCGCCATCTCGTTCATGCGGCACCCGTCATGACCATGTCGTCGCGATGCACCATCTCATCGCGTCCACGAAACCCCAGGATCACCTCGATATCCCCCGTGCGGCGTCCGGCAATGCGCGCGGCTTCGGCGGCATCATAGGCCACCAGTCCGCGGGCAATCTCGCCGCCGCCCTCGCTTACTATAGACACCGCATCGCCGCGCGCAAACGCGCCCTCGATGCGCTTGACGCCGGCCGGCAACAGGCTCTTGCCGCTGCCCAGCGCCCGTGCGGCTCCCTGATCGACAATCAATCGGCCCATCGGCACCAGCGAGCCGGCGATCCAGCGCTTGCGGCTGGCGAGCGGCGAGGCGCTCGCGACGAACCAGGTCGCGGGCGCTCCCTCCTCGATCCGGCACAAGGGATTGAGGGCATGGCCCGAGCCGATGACCATGTTGCAGCCGGCGGCGAGCGCGATCTTGCCCGCCTCGAGCTTGGTGATCATGCCGCCGGACCCGAGGCCCGAAACCGGCCGGCCCGCCATCGCCTCGATTTCCGGCGTGATTTCAGTCACTTCGGGGATGAGGCGGGCATCTGGCGTACCTGGTAGGGCGGTGTAGAGCCCGTCGATGTCGGACAGCAGGACGAGGCAATCGGCCGACATCATCGAAGCGACGCGCGCCGCTAGCCGGTCATTGTCGCCATAGCGGATTTCTGACGTCGCCACCGTGTCGTTTTCGTTGATGACCGGTACCGCGCCCTGCTGCAGCAGGGTCGTGAGGGTCGCGCGCGCATTGAGATAGCGGCGGCGCTCTTCCGTGTCGTTCAACGTCACAAGCACTTGCGCAGCCACGATTTTTCGTGCCCGGAAGGCTTCCGACCAGGCCTGCGCGAGGGTGATCTGGCCGACCGCGGCGGCCGCCTGCTTTTCCTCAAGCCTCAGATCGCCATTGGCAAAACCGAGCGTCCGGCGGCCGAGCGCGATAGCACCCGAAGAAACTGCGATCACCTCCGCACCGCGGGCACGAAGCGCCGCGAGATCGTCAACCAGAGCGTCCAGCCAGGGCGATTTGACCGTTCCGGTTGTACCCTCGACTAGCAAGGCCGAGCCGATCTTGACCACCACGCGCCGGGCCTTGGAAAGCCGCGTACTCATGGTTTCCAGCCTTCCGCGATCGAGACACCCTTGACATCGGGCTTACCCCCTCTGCGGGTCTTCTGGATGACTTCGAGCAGCTTCTTCATCGCCGCTTCGACGCCCTGTCCCGTGGCGCCGGAGATCGCCAATGGCGTCTTTCGCACCCGTCTCTTGAAGGCGGCGATCTTCTCGGCGAGTTCCTCTTCGCCGATCAGGTCGACCTTGTTGAGCGCGATGATCTCCGGCTTGGCGGCGAGCTCTTCCGCATAGGCCTTGAGCTCCTTGCGCACGATCCGGTAGGCGGCGACCGGATCCTCCGCCGTCACATCGACGAGATGGAGCAGCACGGCGCAGCGCTCGATATGGCCGAGAAAACGATCGCCCAGCCCATGACCCTCATGCGCGCCTTCGATAAGGCCCGGAATGTCGGCGAGCACAAAGCTCTGGCCGGCAACGCGCACCACGCCGAGCTGCGGGTGCAAGGTCGTGAAAGGATAATCCGCGATCTTCGGTTTTGCCGCCGAAACAGCCGCCAAAAGCGTCGATTTTCCGGCATTTGGCAATCCTGCGAGGCCGGCATCGGCGATCAGCTTGAGCCGCAGCCAGATCCAGCGCTCTTCGCCCGGCAGGCCGGGATTGGCATGGCGCGGCGCGCGGTTCGTCGATGATTTGAAATAGGCATTGCCGAAGCCGCCATTGCCGCCCTTGGCTAGGCGCACGCGATCGCCGAGCCTGGCGAGATCGGCGATCATCGTCTCGTTGTCTTCTTCGAAAATCTGCGTTCCGACCGGCACTTTCAGTGTGATATCGGCGGCATTCGCGCCGGCGCGCAGCTTGCCCATGCCATGCCCGCCGGTCGCCGCCTTGAAATGCTGCTGATAGCGATAGTCGATGAGCGTGTTGAGACCGTCGACCGCTTCCACCCACACATCGCCGCCCTTGCCGCCGTCGCCGCCATCGGGGCCGCCGAACTCGATGAACTTCTCGCGTCGGAACGACACCGCCCCCGCGCCGCCGTCGCCGGAGCGGACATAGACCTTGGCCTGGTCGAGAAACTTCATCGCGAAAGCCCTTCTAGTGGAACCTGCTGCATTGCGGCAAGCCGTTGTTTCCCAAAGGTAACTCCGCCCGGAAATGACACCGGAATCTCCACATTGAGGCCACATCGCTGAAGCCTTTGAGCGCCCTCAGACCGGTCCGCAGAGGGGTCTCGCGGGAGAGCGCGTTCGACGCGGGCCGGACCAACAAGAAGAGGGAAATCGGAATGAAGTTTGCGTATGCTGCCCTTGCGGCGGCCTGGACGGCGTGCCTGTGTTTGAGTACCCCAGCGGAAGCCCGATGCGGCGATAGCGGAACCTGCAATCACGGCCGAATCTATCTCAAGCCGGTTAACACCACGACAGCGAAAGCGACCCGCACGGCCACCCGAACGATCGCTGCTAAACCAAGAAAAACCACGCAAGTTCAGCGTGTTAGGGCAAAGCAGCCGGTCCAGACGGCGCGCCGCTACCACAAGCCGAAAACCGCGAGCCTGCGGACCGCCCGGCTTCGCAAGGTGTCGACCACCCGCGTTGCCATGCGCTTTCCGGCCGTGAAAAAGGAAACGGAAACCCAGATCCTGGTGAGAAAGAGCACGAGCCACGCGGCGCGCCGCGGAGCGACCGGCGGATCGGCCGCGGAGGTGGTGGCGATGATCAAGACCATGGCGCCCAAATATGGCGTTCCGACCTGGTTTGCCTTGCGCATTGCCAAGATCGAATCCGGCTATAACCCGACGCTGCGCGGGGCTGCCGGGGAGTATGGCGTGTTCCAGATGAAATGCCCGACGGCGCGCGGCCTGGGCTTCGAGGGCGACTGTTCCGGCCTTGCCGATGCCCGCACCAATGTCCGCTGGGGTCTCGAGCACCTGTCGGCGGCGCTCAGATCCTCCAGGGGCAACCTGCACCTCGCCGCCTCCAAGCACAATGGCGGGCTGGGCCGCAAGACCATCATCCAGAAATACGTAAACCTCGTATTCTAAAGGCCTTTTGCGCAGGGAAAGGGTCATTTTCGGGCCCTTTCCCGCAAGCCTTCGCGGCGGGTCAGTTCGACGGTTGCGATCGCAACCGGCCGCTTCAGGGCAAAGGACCAGGCAGATTTATGCCCGGTATGGCGAAAGCCCAGCCCGATTAGGATCCGGCGCGAGGCTTCATTGCCATGCCTGTAGCCTGAAACAAGCCGGTCATACCCGGCCCTCCCGAGGCCGAAATCCGTGGCCGCCCGCGCCGCCTCGCTCATAAGCCCCTGATTCCAATAGGCTTCCGCCAGCCAATAGCCGAGCTCGGCCTCCGATCCGACGGCATCCGACTCAAGCCCGACCACCCCAATGATCGCGCCCTTCAGGGTAATGCCGAAAACATGCGCGTGGCGCTTGTCGCGCTGCTCCCAGCGATGGAAATCATCCGGATAATAGGGATGAACCACCCGCGTCAGGTTCTGCGCGACGGCCAAGTTGTTGATATGCCTGGCGATCGGCAAGAGATCGGGAGGCCCGATCGGCCTCAGGAGTAATCTTTCGGTGGCGATGCAGGTCATACGCGTAGGTCCAAAGAATAAGGGGAGATGGTTTCCCATCTCCCCTTAAGCCTTTGAAATCGCCGCCGGTTTGATGGGCCGGCGGAGTTGGAGCCGCCGTATTACTCGGCCGGCGCCGCCGGGTTGACCGACACGATCTGCTTGTCGCCCTTGGACGCGCGGAAGGAAACCGTGCCGTCGATGACGGCGAAAATCGTGTGGTCGCGGCCGATGCCGGTGCCGGTGCCCGGATGCCACTTGGTGCCGCGCTGGCGGATGATGATATTGCCGGCGGTGACGCTTTCGCCGCCGAACAATTTGACGCCGAGCCGCCGGCCCGCCGTGTCGCGGCCGTTGCGGGAGGAGCCGCCTGCTTTCTTGTGAGCCATAAGTGCTTCTCCTTTAAGCGTTTTTCGCCGCGGACTTGGTCTCGCCGCCGGTGATGATGCCGGTAATGGTCACCGAGGTCAGATCCTGGCGGTGGCCGTTCTTGCGGCGGTAGTGCTTGCGCCGCCGCTTCTTGAAGATGATGATCTTGGGGCCGCGATCCTGGCTGGCGATCTCGGCTGTGACGCTGGCGCCGGCCACGAAGGGCGCGCCGATCTCGACCGCGCCGTCATTCGAGATCATCAAAACCTCGGCGAATTCAACCTTGTCGCCGGGATTGCCGATGAGCTTTTCGATCTGGATTCTGTCATTGGCGGCGACGCGATACTGCTTGCCGCCTGTCTTGATGACTGCGTACATGTCTTGCTTCCTTAAACTTCCCGCGCCGATCGGC
>JAEUMG010000203.1 GCA_016793355.1 Hyphomicrobiales bacterium | reverse complement strand
GCCGGTCGGATTGAACTCGGCATCCTTCACGTGGAAGGCGCAGATGCGCTCGTGATAGATGTCGATGAAATCGAGATAGTCGAGCTGCTGCAATACGAAATGCGAGGGATCGTAATTGATCTGGCAACGCTTGTGGCCTTTCAGGCGCTCGAGGAACATCTCGAAAGTGGCGCCGTCCATCACGTCTTCGCCAGGATGCAATTCGAAGCCGACATCGACGCCCTGATCGTCGAAGGCATCGAGCAAGGGCTTCCAGCGGCGCGCCAGTTCATCGAAGCCTTCCTCGATCAGGCCGGGCGGGCGCGGCGGCCAAGGATAGACGAAGGGCCAGACCAGTGCGCCGGTAAAGGAGACATGCGAGTTGAGGCCGAGATTGCGCGAGGCCTTGGCGGCGAGCTTCACCTGATCGACCGCCCATTTCTGCCGGGCTTTCGGATTGCCGTGAACCTGCTTGGGCGCGAAGGCATCGAAGGCATCGTCGAAAGCCGGATTGACGGCGACGAGTTGGCCCTGGATGTGGGTTGAGAGCTCGGTGATCGCGATCTTGTGCGCCTTGGCCTGCCCTTTGATCTCGTCGCAATAGGTCTTGGAGGTAGCGGCCTTCTTCAGGTCGAAAATGCGCCCGTCCCAACTCGGGATCTGCACGCCCTTGTAGCCGAGGCCTGCGGCCCATTTGCAGATCGCATCCCAGGAATTGAAGGGGGCCGCGTCGCCGGTAAACTGCGCCAGAAAAATCGCCGGTCCCTTGATGTTCTTCGCCATGAAGCTCCTCCCGATTGACTGTCTTGGATTCCCCTCCCCATAAGGGGGACGGGAATGATCACATGTAACTATTCAGCAGATTCTCCAGATACTCCTGCTTGCCGGACTTGGGCTTGGGATCGAGACCTTCCTTGAGCACACGCGCGGCGATCGAGTCCAATGTTTCCTTGCCCTCGAGCATCGCCCTGTTCTTCGGCTCGTCCCATTTTGCATAGCGCGATTTCACGTGGCTTGCGAGCGTGCCGTCCTCGATCATCTTTGCGGCAATCAGAAGCCCGCGGGCGCAGGCATCCATCGAGCCGACATGGGCATGGAGCAGATCGTCCGGATCGAGCGACTGGCGCCTGATCTTGGCATCGAAATTGAGACCGCCCGTCGTAAAGCCGCCCGCCTTCAAGACTTCATAGAGCGCCAGCGCCATTTCCGGGACGTTCATGGCGAACTGGTCGGTATCCCAGCCCGACTGATAGTCGCCGCGATTGATGTCGAGCGAGCCGAATATGCCAAGCGCCGCAGCCAATGCGATTTCGTGCTCGAAAGTGTGGCCGGCGAGGATCGCGTGGTTCTGCTCGATATTGAGCTTCACGTCGTTTTCGAGCCCGTAGCTCTTGAGCAAGCCATAGATGGTTGCAACGTCGTAGTCATATTGATGCTTGGTGGGCTCCTGGGGCTTCGGTTCGATCAGGATCGGGCCTTCGAAGCCGATCTTGTGCTTGTAATCGACGACCATGGCGAGGAAGCGGCCGGCCTGTTTGAGTTCGCGGCCAATGTCGGTGTTGAGCAAGGTCTCATAGCCTTCGCGGCCGCCCCACATGACGTAGTTCTCGCCGCCCAGGCGCTTGGTCACATCGAGGCAGTGCTTCACCTGGGCTGCGCAATAGGCGAAGACATCCGGGTCGGGATTGGTCGCCGCCCCCGCCATGAAGCGGCGGTTCGAGAACATGTTAGCCGTGCCCCACAACAGCTTCACGCCGGTTTCCTGCATCTTTTTTTCCAGGATGTCGGCAATTGTCGAGACATTCCGGTTGAATTCGGCAAGCGATCTGCCTTCCGGCGCGATGTCGAGATCGTGGAACGTGAAGAACTTCACACCCAGGAGACGCAGCGTCTCGAACATGACATCGGCCTTCATGCGGGCATGGGCCATTTCATCGCCGGGCTGATGCCAGGGCCTCAGGAAGGTTTCCCCGCCAAAGGGATCGAGCCCCGGCCAGCACAGCGTGTGCCAGTAGCAGACCGCGAAGCGCAATTGCTCTTCCATGGTCTTGCCCAGAACCTTGCGCTTGGGGTCGTACCAGCGGAAGGCGAGCGGATTGCGGCTTTCCGGGCCTTCATACTTGATCGGGTTCTGAAGCGAGTAAAAACTGGTCATTGGCGATTGAGCTCCCGGGTCGCTGGATAGATCTGGGCATAGGCCGCATAGGCATCCTGATAGCTGGCTGAGGATTTCTTGTCGGGGATGACGGTCTTTGCCGTCCTGGGCGGCTTCAGTATCTGCCTGAAATCGGCTTTGGTGGCGGCGATGAGGCCAAGGCGGGCCGCACCGAAGGCGCCGCCGAAATCGCCATCGGTCGGGACATCGACGGGAAGGCCCAACACGGTCGCAATGATCTTGAGCCACAAGGCAGAGCGCGTTCCCCCGCCGACGGCAGTGACGCGGTTCACCTCGCTGCCCGCGGCGCGCAAGGCTTCGAGCGAATCGCGAAAGGCGAAGGCAACGCCGTCGAGCACCGCATGGGTCAGAATTTTGGCGTCGGTCTCATGACCGAGCCGCATGAAGAGACCGCGGGCACGGGCATCCGCTATGGGCGTGCGCTCGCCTGAAAGATAAGGCAGGTAAAGCACGGGCGAGGGGCCGGTGACCTTGTCGCCCAAGGCAGCCGTAAGTTTAGGTGCGGGAGTCTTGAGAAGGCCTGCCAGCCATTCGAGGCTTCCGGCGGCGGAAAGTATTACGCCCATCTGGTGCCAGGCATTCGGCACGGCATGGCACATGGCGTGGATGGCGCGTTCGGTATTGGGGCGGAATTTTTCGTTGGAAACGAAAAAGACCCCGGAAGTACCGATCGAGACAAAAGCGGCACCCGGCGTCACCGCTCCGATGCCGCAGGCGGAAGCCGGATTGTCGCCGCCGCCGCCCGCCACCACCGGGCGCTTGGGCATGCCCCAGGCCTTGGCGACTTCCGGGGTGAGGCGGCCGGTCGCTTCGGTGCCTTCGTAGAGCATCGGCATCTGGTCGAGGCGCATCTCGGTCGCATCGAGAAGCGCCGGCGACCATTTGCGCCCCGCAATGTCGAGCCAGAGGGTGCCGGATGAATCCGACATGTCGGAGGCATATTCGCCGGTCATGCGGTAGCGGACATAGTCCTTGGGCAAGAGGACCTTCGCGACCTTCGCAAAGACGCGCGGCTCGTGCTTGTGCACCCAGACAAGCTTGGGCGCCGTAAATCCGGCCATCGCGACATTGCCGGAAATATCGCGGCTCCTCGATTCGCGCGCTTCGATCTCCCTGCATTCGGCGAAGGAGCGCGCGTCGTTCCAGAGGATGGCCGGGCGCAAGACCTTGCCGGATTTGTCGAGCAATGTCGCGCCATGCTGCTGGCCGGATAGGCCGATGCCCTCGACAGCGGCGATTTCCTTCGGCCTTTCGCGCTTGATCGCGAGCACCGCCTTGGTTGCCGCCTTCCACCAATGCTCGGGATCCTGTTCCGACCAACCTGGATAGGGGCGCGAGACGGTGAGCGGTGATGTCTTCGTCGCGATGATCTTCTGCTTATCGTCGATCAACACCGCCTTGACGGAGGAGGTTCCGATATCGAGCCCGAGATACATGGTTAGCCAAGCCTCCCATCATTCCTTTTTGTCATCGCCGGATTCATTCCGGCGATCCATTGGGCCGCATTCTGCGGCGTCGGAGTGTGCGGCACGATGGATTGCCGGGACAAGCCCGGCAATGACAAGTATTTTTTCATCGCGCCCCGCTCACGGAAGATTGTCGCGGACGAAGATTTCGATGCGGATGCGTTCCTGACCCGCAATCAAGGGAACGTTATCCGCCTTGGCCATGAGCACGCGGATGGCGCTCCTCACTTCATGGCCGGCATCCTGGGCAATGACCGCATCGATCGTGCCCTTGATCAGGCCTTTCCTTGAATCCTCCGTCAGCTCATGCGCGATGAAGACGACCTCGCGATCGCGGCTGGCCTTCTCGAGGGCCGAAACAATCCCGCGCGTGCCGGCACCAACATTATAGAGACCGATGAGGTTCGGGTGTTCGCGCAGTAACTGCGTGGTGATTTCCTCGACACGCTGCCAGTCATCGCGGGCTTCGCGAACGGGCAAGATTTCGAGGTGCTGGAATTCATGCGCCATGATCTGTTCGAAGCCGAACTGGCGTTCGATATGATCGCGCAGCGCCAAGGAGCCCGCGATCAGACCGACCTCGCCATGGCGCGATCCGAGGAACTTGCCCATGAGGCTGGCGGCCGTGCGGCCGGCGGAGGAATTGTCGATCCCGGCATAATGCTGGCGCTTGGAGCCCGGCACATCGGAGACGAGCGTCACCACCGTGACGCCGCGCCGTTCGAGCGCATTGATGGCCTCGCGCACCTCGGCATGATCGAGGGCCACCACCGCGACGCCATCATGCGTGTCGCCGATCGATTCGAGCGTCGCGGCAAGGACTTCGCCGTCGAAAACATCGGTCAGGAGCAGATCGATCGAGACGCGCTCGGAGGCCATGCGCTCGGCGGCGTTGCGCACTTCCTCGCCGAGCGCCACCATGAAGCTGTTATTGCCGGAGGGGAGAATGAAGCAGAATCGATATTCCCGCGCGCGGGCAAGACGCGCGGCGAGGCGATCGGGCTGGTAATTGAGCTGGCGGATCGCGGTCTGCACACGTTCGATGGTCGCGGGCTTGACCCCGGCGCGGCGATTGAGGACGCGGTCGACCGTGGCGGCGCTGACGCCAGCCGTGCGCGCGACATCGTGGATCGTGATCTTTCCCATTTCGGGTCAGTCAAGCCGAGTGCGGCGATCTTGTCAATTTGTGAGGTACGCTCATCAATCTGGTCGCGCCAAGGCCGCCGCGCAGCCCTTGAAAGCGGGGAAGCGGTCGGTAATGACATAGATCGGGATCGGCCGCATGACATGGGCAAGGCGGCCCTTTTCCTGGAAGATGGTGCGGAACGGGCCCTTCTTCAGCTCCTCAATAATGGTCGGCGCGATACCGCCCGCCAGATAGACACCGCCATGCGCCTGGAGGATCATCGCCGCATCGCCGGCCAGGCGCGCCAGCCAGATGACGAACTGGTCGAGAGCGCGGCGGGCCGCCCTGTCGGCATCATCGCGCGCCGCGGCGATTACCGCTTCCGGCGTGTGCTGGGCGGCGCGCTCGCCCGTCAATTCGCAGATGGCGTTGTACATGCGCAGGATACCGGGGCCGGTGATCGCATCCTCCGATTCGAAGAGAACGCCCGGCAAGGTCATGGCCTCGAGAAGTTCGAATTCCTCGCGCGTGACGATCGGCAAGGTGCCGTGGCCGAGTTCGCCGGGCAATGCGATCCAGCCGCCTTTCGGCAAGGGCGCGAGCGTCGCCATGCCAAGCCCGGTGCCAGGCCCGAGGACGATCTTCACCTCGGGCTTCGGCGGCGGATGGCCGCCGATCTGAACCAGATCCCCGGCTTTCAGATGCGGCAATGACAGAGCCAGCGCCTCGAAATCATTGAGGATGATCGCGCGCTCGGCACCGGTTGCTTCCTTCAGGCTGGCGCGGGTGAAGCTCCAGTCGCGATTGGTGAGCGCGATCGGCTCACTGGTGACCGGACCGGCAATGGCGAAGGAGAGTGCCCGCACCTTGGGATGCCCCTTGCGGTCGAGATATTCGCGCGCGGCGGCTTCGAGCGAGGGAAAGTCGTCATTCTTGTATTTCTCGATGTCGCGGATCTCGACGCCTTCATCGACAAGCGCGAAACGCGAATTGGTGCCGCCGATATCGCCGACGAGCGCGGGACTGGCCATCTCAACTCTTCCGTCATGTTCTCAATCTCCCATTGCTAGCGCACCCGCACGGATCGTGACAAATGGCGAAACGGGCCTCTATGATGGGCAAGGCGGCGCGCAACGGCGCGCTCAGGCATGGGAGGCATTCAATGATCATACTTGCCGGGCTTTTCGGCGCGCTGTTCTGGCTCTTTGCAGGGGCGGCCCTTGCGCAGGACTCCCGCGGGACGGCCGACGAGGCGAAGGCGATGGTCGCCAAGGCGATCGCCGCCTTCGATGCCGAAGGCACAGCCGCATTCGCGGCCATGACAGCGCCAAGCAAGACCTTTGTCGATCGCGATCTCTATGTCTTCGTCTTCGACAAGACCAGGCTCGTGGCGCACGGCTTTGATGCAACGCTGATCGGCGGCGACGCCGCTTCGCTGGCGGATGTGAACGGAAAGAAGTTCGGCGTGGAGTTCATCGAGAAGGCAACGCCGGATGGCGCATGGGTTGATTATGTCTGGCGCGACCCGATCTCAGGCAAGGATGTGGCCAAGTCGAGCTGGGTCGTTTCGCACAAGGGCTACGTGTTCGGCACCGGCATCTACAAGCCCTGAATTCACTCGGCTGGCGCCAGCGCCGCCGGGCGGCTTCTGAAACCGACAAAGGCGAGATCGCTGCGCAACCTGGCGCGGTGATGGAGCATGATACCGGTCAAGACCAGCCAGACGGACCATGACAGTGCGACGGCGATCGCCGCACCCGTGACGCCATAGGCCGGCGTCAGCAAGGTGTTGCCGGCGGCGAGCATGGCGAGCGCCACGCAGCAGAGCAAGGCATTGAGCCGCTGCGCGCCGATGATGGTGAGAAGCTGTACGCTCGGTCCCGCGAGCGCGCGCAGGAACTGACAGAAGACCAGGATGGTCAGCGCCCATTTGGCGCTCACGAAATCGGGATGGAAGAGGGCGAGCGCATATTGCCCGCCCGCCAGGCAGGCAAGCGTTGCCGCGCCGGTCAGCAGAACCGGAAATATCGTTGCACGGCGCAAGGCTGTTCCCGCAGCGTCGAGGGCGCGGCGGGCATGCGCATCGGCGAGATCGGGTGCGGCAATCATGTGGGCCACCTGGACGCCGAAACCCACAAGCAGGGCGAGCTTCAGGGCGATGCCGAAGGCGGCCACATCGGCACCATGGAGAAAGGGCGTCACCATCAGGATGTCGAGATCGGCAAAGAGCGCGGTAAAGAGGGCGACGATGACGAGGGGGAGGGCCTCGGCGCGCCAGACCCTGGCGAGCCTTGGCGGGCGGCGGCCGGGACCCAAATCCAGAATCTGTCGCAAAATGAGAAACTGGCCCAGGGCGATGACCGCGGTCACGCCAAAAAAGACGGCAAGCGCGAATTCGACCGTCAAGGGTTCCTTAAGCACGATGAGAAGTCCCAAGGCGCCAAGAAAGAGCAGAGGCCGCGCCAGCGATTCAGGGACATAGGACAGGGCAAAGGCGCGGACAGCCCCGGCCGTCGCGGCATTGAGGGTGAGGAGAGCCAGCATCGGCACCGCAAGCCCCGCCATCATGAAGGCGATGCGGTTATCGGCCGTCGCATCCGGCCAGAAACAGGCAATGGCGATGACGGCGAGGCCGGCAAACAGGCTGGTTATGGCTGTGTCGCGGGCGGCATGGCGCAGGAAGCCCGACACAAGCCATGGGTAGTTGCGCTCGCGATAACGCGAGATGAAGCGTGGCGCGAGATTGGGATAGCCCCAGGCGGCAAGCAGGGCGAGAACGGCGGCAAGGCTCGTTGCGGAGAAAAAGGTGCCCAGGGCTTCCGGCGCCAGCAGGCGCGCCAGGATCAACTGGATCAGGAAGCCGCCACCGGCGCCGCCCAGGCGAATGGCGAGAACCAGGGCCGAGGCCGGCATGAAACGTCGCCACGTCACGTCATTGCGCTCCAGGACAGAAGAGATCTCAGGCTGCGGATGCGAAATGGGTGCCAGTCGGCCCTGCGCGCGACGCGATGGTTAACAAAGCGTTGCGGAAGCGTCGCAGCGCGAGCGGCCCGGATGTGGCGCGCGAGTTGCATCGGGTGGGTCGGTTGAAGGCCAACCATTTGATGCGGACGTGGAAATGACAATTCCAACCATGAACTTGCTCGTGCCAATCGACGCAGAAAGCGGAGCCAAGGCGGCAAGGCTTCTGGCTGCGGCGGAGCACGACGCCCCGAAATCCGCCGGTGGCCATGTGCGCGCGGCCAAGGCTTCCGACATGGAACAGGTCGCGCGCCTGTTCATGCGGGTCTTCGAGAAGCAGGAGGGCCCTGTACCCCCGAGCCTGACCGCCTATCTCGCGCAATTGTTTCTCGATGCGCCGGAGCGCGATCCCGAAATCACCGCGAAAGTACATGTGCGCGGCGACGGGGTCGTCAACGGTTTCATCGGGGTGCTGCCCTTGCCGTTTCGCCATGCGGGCCGCGACCTGCGCGGTGCGGTCTGCGGCTCCCTGATGGTCGATGAGCGTGACGGCGATCCCTTCGCGGGCGCCCGGTTGATGCGGAGCTTCCTGTCGGGTCCGCAGGATATATCCCTGAGCGAGACCGCCAATCCGGTTTCGGAAGGCATGTGGCGCAAGCTGCGCGGCACGATCCTTCCCGCCTACAGCCTTGAATGGGTGCGCGTCCTGCGGCCGGCAGGATTTGCCCTGGAAGTCGCAAGGCGATCGGTCCCGGCATTCGGTGCGATGCGCGGCGTCGCGAAACCGTTCGACGCCCTGGCGCGTCGCGTCGCGCCCGGCGTGTTGCGTGCACCCGAAAATCCGAGCGCGCAGGATCGCGAGATCGGCATCGAGGAACTGGCCGAACTCATCCAGCGCATCGTCGCAAAGACCCCCATGCATCCGGCCTGGAGCACGACAGCACTCCGCCGCATGATCGAGAATGCCTCGCACAAGTCGCGCTACGGCACATTCATCGCGCGCGCCGTGACGGTGCGCGGCGCCACGCCGATCGGCGCTTTTCTCTATCACGTCGAGCGCGGACGCATCGCGCATGTCCTGCAGGTCGTCGCACTGCCCGGGCAGGCCGGAGCTGTGCTCGATCGCCTCTTCCTCCATGCGGAAGAATTGGGAGCGGTCGCGGTGCGCGGCCGCAGCCAGCCTTTCCTGCTCGATGCGCTCCTCACGCGCAACTGCTTCCATGTGCACCGCGCCTCGAGCCTGGTTCATGCGCGCGATGAAAGCCTGATCGAACCCTTTCTGTCAGGCCGTGCCTTCTTCAACGGTCTCGCCGGCGACAGCTGGACGAGACTGGTCGGTGATGACTTCGCAAAAGACGTAACGGGGGCCTAGACCATGTGCGGGATTGCGGGCTATTTCGGCGATATACGCAAAGTCGGCGATGCGAGAACCATTCTTCGCCGGATGAACGCAGCGATCGGCCATCGCGGGCCGGATGAGCGCGACATTCATGTCGGCAAGGGGACCGGTCTCGCGCATACGCGGCTATCGATCGTCGGGCTTTCCGACGGCCAGCAGCCGATGGCGAATCCGGACGGCACGGTGTGGATCAGCTTCAATGGCGAAGTCTTCAACTATGTCGAATTGCGCAATGAGTTGATCGCCAAGGGCCGGCATTTCCGCACCGGTTCCGACACCGAAGTCATTCTCCAGCTCTATGACGAGATGGGGATCGATTGCGTCGACCGGCTCAATGGCGATTTCGCCTTCGCGATCTGGGACGAGAAGCGGCAGCAGATGATGCTGGCGCGCGACCGCATGGGCGTGCGCCCCTTGTTCCACACAATGCACAAGGGCGTTCTGTTCTTCGCTTCCGAAGTGAAGGCTCTCTTGACGGTTCCCGGCATCGGCGCGGCCATGGATCCGATCGCGCTCGATCAGATCTTTACGCTGTGGGCGCCGATTGCACCGCGCACGCCCTTCAAGGGCATCAGCGAGTTGCCGCCGGCATATCGCATGATGATCGACAAGCGCGGCAGCGAAGTCGAGCCCTATTGGCGCCTGAGTTTCCCCGATCGCGACGAACGCCTCCCGCCGCGCCATGAAGCGCAGGTCGCCGAAGAACTCCGCGCCCTTCTCGAAGATGCAACGCGCATTCGCTTGCGCGCCGATGTTCCGGTCGGCGCCTACCTTTCGGGCGGGCTCGATTCCTCGATCGTCTCGGCCATGGCGCAGCGGCAGGTCAAGGACCGGTTGCGTACCTTCTCGGTGACCTTCGATTCGCCCGAGCATGACGAGAGCGCGCAGCAGCAGGAAATGGTTGCGGCACTCGGCACGCAGCATTCGGCGATCGCCTGCCGGGACGGCGACATCGCCCGGATTTTCCCGGATGTGGTGCGCGCAACCGAACGACCGGTCATCCGCACCGCGCCGGCGCCGCTCTATCTGCTCTCCGACCTGGTGCGGAAGGAAGGCTTCAAGGTGGTGTTGACCGGCGAAGGCGCCGATGAAGTCTTTGCCGGCTACGATATTTTCAAGGAAGCGATGGTCCGGCGCTTCTGTGCGCGCCAGCCGGGCTCGCGCATCCGTCCGCATCTCTTCCGCAAGCTCTATCCCTATCTCCCCGGCCTCAAGCAGCAGAGTCCCGACTATCTTGCCGCCTTCTTCGGCACCGGGCTCGACCGGGTCGACGATCCCTTATTCAGTCACGGGCCGCGCCTGCGCGGAACCGCGGCCGCCAAGATGTTCTATTCCGGCGAATTGCGCGCACAGCTCCAGGGTTATGACGCGGCGGCCGAACTCGCCGCCAATCTGCCGCCGGAATTCCCGCGCTGGCATCCGCTTCACCAGGCGCAATATCTCGAAACGGCATTCCTGCTGCCCGGCTATATCCTGTCGAGCCAGGGCGACCGCATGGCGATGGCGCATGGCGTCGAGGGCCGTTTCCCCTTCCTCGATCACCGCCTCGTCGAATTTGCCGCGCGCATCCCTGCATCCATGAAACTTAAAGGCCTGACCGAGAAGCATATCTTGCGCGAGGCGACCAGGGACCTGCTGCCCGCCTCGATCGCCCGGCGGACCAAGCAGCCCTATCGCGCGCCGGATAGCCAGTCCTTCAGCGGCGAGGCAGCGCCCGCCTATGTATCGGCCGCTCTCGCACCCAATACGGTTGCCGATTGCGGGCTCTTCAATCCCAGGGCCGTCGCCAAGCTTTACGACAAATGCCGCCGCCAGGGGATTTCCGGCTTCCGCGACAATGCCGCCTTCATCGGCGTGCTGTCGAGCCAGCTCTGGTGCCACGCCTTTGCCGCCGGCGGCACGATCCCTGCATCGCACGCTGCCTGATACATCAGTTTCTGTGAGGAGTAACCATGTCGCAATCGATTGAGAAAGACGTCCGGGACTTCATCCTGGAAAACTTCCTATTCGGCGATGAGAGCCGGATGCCGGACGTCACGGAATCGCTGCTCGAAGCCGATCTGATCGATTCGACCGGCATCCTCGAGCTCGTTGCCTATCTTGAACAGCATTTCGGCCTCGCCATCGCCGATGCCGAGATCGTGCCGGCCAATCTCGATTCGATCGCCAGCATCTGCGCCTTCGTGACGGCAAAGAGCAAAGCACCGGCGAAGCTCGTCGCCGCCTAGGGAGAGTCAGACATGAGGGTCGAAGGGTTCCTGCGCGCCAGCGCCAGCCGCAATGCCGGCAAGCTGGCACTCGTCACCGCCAACAAGCGGATGAGCTATGCCGCTCTCGACATGGCGTCGGACCGGCTGGCGGCCGCGCTTGCCGGGCAGGGGGTTGCGCGCGGCGACCGCGTCATCGTCTTCATGGAGAATGGCTGGGAAGCGGTGGTCTCGATCTTTGCCATCCTCAAGGCCGGGGCCGTGTTCAGCCCGATCAATCCTTCGACCAAGGCCGACAAACTTGCCTATGTGCTGCGCAACTGCCGGGCGCGCGCGGTGCTGACCCAGGCCAAGCTTGCCGGCATTGCCGCCGAGGCGATCGCGGATGCGCCGTCCGTTGCCTTCAGCGTCGTTGCCGGCAAGCCGAGCGCGGCCCTTCCCGATGCCCTGTCCTTCGCCGATTGCCTCGCCTGCACGGCGCCCTTGCCCGACCACCAAGGCATCGATGTTGATCTCGCCATGCTGATCTATACGTCGGGCTCGACCGGCCGCCCCAAGGGCGTGATGATGACCCATCGCAATATCGAGGCGGCGGCAACATCGATCACGACCTATGTCGAAAACCGCAGCGACGACATCATCCTCAATGTCCTGCCGCTCGCCTTCGATTACGGGCTCTATCAGATGCTGATGGCGGTGAAGCTCGGCGCAACGCTAGTACTTGAGAAGTCCTTCGCCTTCCCGCAGGCGATCTTCGATCTCATGCGCAAGGAAAAGGTCACCGGCCTGCCGCTCGTTCCGACCATGGCGGCGCTGATCCTGCAAATGAAGGATCTGGCTCCGGGCTCGTTTCCCAGCCTTCGCTATATCACCAATACGGCGGCTGCCCTGCCGCCGGCCCATATCGCGCGGTTGCGCGAACTCTTTCCCGGCGTGCGGCTCTATTCGATGTATGGGCTTACCGAATGCAAGCGCTGCACCTATCTGCCGCCCGAGCAGTTGGACAGGCGCTCCGATTCGGTCGGCATCGCCATCCCCAATACCGAAGCTTACATCGTCGATGATGACGGCAAGCGCGTAAAGCCTGGCGAAATCGGCGAACTCGTGATCCGGGGCCCCCATGTCATGCAGGGCTATTGGGAAGATGAAGTCGCGACCGCGAGGGCGCTTCGCCCCGGCTACAATCCTTGGGAGAAAGTACTCCACACCGGCGATCTCTTCCGCTGCGACGAAGAGGGGTTTTTATACTTCGTCGGGCGCAAGGACGACATCATCAAGACGCGCGGCGAGAAGGTCGCGCCGAAGGAAGTCGAAGCGGTGCTGCATGCCTGCCCCGGCATTGCCGAAGCGGTGGTGGTCGGCGTCGCCGATCCGATCCTCGGCCAGGCGATCCGCGCCATCGTGGTGGCTTCCGATCCCACGCTCGGCGAGCGCGAGGTGATCCGTCACTGCGCGCAGAACCTCGAAGATTTCATGGTGCCGAAAGCGGTCGAGTTCCGGCAGAGCCTGCCCAAGACCGATACCGGCAAAATCAGCCGCCGCCTTGCGGCCGCATCACTGGAGGCCGCGGAATGAACGCTCTCGCACTTGCAAAGACACTCCCCT
>JAEUMG010000182.1 GCA_016793355.1 Hyphomicrobiales bacterium | reverse complement strand
TTCGACATCTTTCTCCCGTCTTCGGCCATGGTGAAGCCATGGGTGATGACCTGGTCGTAGGGCGCCCTGCCCCTCGTCCCGCAAGACTCGAGCAGTGACGAGTGGAACCAGCCGCGATGCTGGTCGGAGCCTTCGAGATAGACATCGGCCGGCCATTTGAGATCGGGCCGCTGCTCGAGCACGAAGGCATGGGTGCAGCCCGATTCGAACCAGACGTCGAGAATGTCGTCGATCTTCTCCCAGTCGTTCGATGCGCGGCCAAGGAAGCGCTCGGCGGCACCGGGAGCGAACCAGGCATCGGCGCCTTCCCTGGCAAAGGCCTCGACGATGCGGGTGTTGACGGCCTCGTCTTTCAGAATTTCGCCGGTCGCCTTGTTGACGAAGACGGCAATCGGCACGCCCCAGGCGCGCTGGCGCGAGATGACCCAATCGGGACGCTGCTCGATCATGCCGCGCAGGCGGTTCTGGCCGGCGGCGGGAAAGAATTCGGTGACATCGATCGCGGCGAGCGCCCTGGCACGCAGGCCATCCGGCTTGCCGTCGCCCATGGAGATGAACCATTGCGGCGTATTGCGGAAGATGATCGGCTTCTTCGAGCGCCAGGAATGCGGGTACTGGTGCTTGAGGCGGCCGCGCGCGACGAGCATGCCGGCATCGATCAAAGCCTTGATCACCGCTTCGTTGGCATCGCCCTTCTCACCCTTGTCATTGAGAACGCGCTTGCCCTCGAAGCCCGGCGCTTCCTTGGTAAAAAAGCCATCGGCATCGACGGTGAAGGGGATGGCAGTCTTGATGCCTTCGCGATTGAGTTGAGCATGGCTCGCTTCCCAGATCTCGAAGTCATCCGTGCCGTGACCCGGTGCGGTGTGCACAAAGCCGGTGCCAGCATCATCGCTGACATGATCACCAGCAAGTAGGGGGACGTCAAAGTCATATCCCTTGCCGTAAAGAGGATGATGGCAAGTGAGGCTAGCGATCTCCTTGCTAGAGACCGCGCGAATTTCTCTCAGCTTAATTTTGGTCTCCTTAGCGAAGGCGCCCCACAGTGTCTCAGCAAGAATATACTTCTCACCGACTATAGGGCCATAATCGCGCTCGTTCTCGACAACTTCGTAGAGCCAATAGCTGATCTTGGGTGAATAGCTGATCGCGCGGTTGCCCGGGATTGTCCATGGCGTGGTCGTCCATATCACTACATTGGACTTAAGAAGTTCATCAGCTGAGGATGGTCGTTCCGCAGCACCCCGATCCGCAAAGACGTTAAGAATCTTCTGGTGCGCGACGGACTTGACCGGAAACTTCACGTAGATCGTGTCCGACGTGTAGTCCTGATACTCGATCTCGGCTTCGGCGAGCGCCGTCTTCTCGACGACCGACCACATGACCGGCTTCGAGCCGCGATAGAGCTGGCCGGACGATGCGAATTTCATCAGCTCGCGGACGATCAAGGCTTCCGACGGGAAATCCATCGTCGCATAGCGGCCGTCCCAGTCGCCGATGACGCCCAAACGCTCGAACTCCTCGCGCTGGACCTTCATCCAGTGGGCGGCGAAGTCGCGGCACTCCTTGCGGAACTCGTTGATCGGCACCGCGTCCTTGTTCTTGCCCTTGGCGCGATACTGCTCCTCGATCTTCCATTCGATCGGCAGGCCGTGGCAGTCCCAGCCCGGCACGTAATTCGAATCGAAGCCCGCCATCTGGCGCGACTTGGTGACGATGTCCTTCAGGATCTTGTTGAGTGCATGGCCGATATGGATATTGCCGTTCGCATAGGGCGGGCCGTCATGCAGCACGAAGAGTGGCCGGCCTTTGCTTTCGGCGCGCAGGCGCTTGTAGAGACCCATCTCCTGCCAGCGCTTGAGCAGTTCCGGCTCCTTCTGCGGCAGGCCGGCCTTCATCGGGAAGGCGGTCTTGGGCAGGAACAGGGTCTCGCGATAGTCGCGGGCGGACGTTTCGGTCATGTCGTTCATGTCGGGAGCAAATCAGGTTTTCAAAGTCGCGGGCCTTGTAACAGCGATTAGTGGTGGGAGAAAGGGCGGGTTGGACCAGCGTAGCGGACAGGCCCCCTCACCCGGTCGGCGAAGCGCCGACCGCCCTCTCCCACGAGGGGAGAGGGAAAGAAGCTAGAAAATAAATCCTTGACATCGGCTTTTGGTCGTACTATTTTAGAACATACGTAGAACTACCAAAGGCCTCCTTTCATGATTGTTCAGGTTCAATCGGATAGACTTCAGGCTTCACAACCCGAAGAGCTGGCCATGACGGAAGCCAAGACGAATGAGGGTACGGGCTTGCCCGGTTGGGCCGTGGTGATCGCCGTCCTCGCCCTGCTGCTCGGACTGCCCCTGGTGGTGTGGACCGACCTCCGCAACCTCTCCGAGCAATCGCTCCTGCAGCAATCCACCAACCTCAATTCGGTGATCAGCAGCGTGCGCGCCTATTACGCCAAGAATGTCGTCTCGCGGGTGCTCGCCTCACCCGACAAGACACAGGTCATCCACAATTACCACGACGTCGAGGGCGCCATCCCGATCCCCGCCACGCTGTCGCTCGAGCTCGGCAAGGTCATCAGCGAACAGCAGGGCGATATCACCTATCGCTTCGTCTCGGACTACCCCTTCATAGGCCGTGAGCCGCACGCGCTCGACGCCTTTGAACGGGATGCACTCGCCAAGCTCAGGCAGAATTCCGAGCAGAAAATCACCGATGTGTCCTGGGCCAATTTTCACGGCAAGGTACGCCTCGTAGCGCCGGTGATCATGGGCGAAGCCTGCGTCGCCTGCCACAATGCCCGTCCCGACAGCCCCAAGCACGACTGGAAAGTCGGAGATGTGCGCGGCATCCAGGAGGTCATCATCGACCAGCCGGTGGCCGCCAACATCCTCTCCTTCAAATGGCTACTCGCCTATTTCGTGGCGATGGCGATCGTGGGCCTGAGCTTCGTGATCTATCAGTACCGCCAGGGGAGGCTCATCTCGGCGATGAACCGCGAGCTTGAGACGAACAATGCCTTCCTGGCCTCGGTGTCGCTCAAGATATCGCGCTATCTCTCGCCGCAGCTCTACAAAAGCATATTCGCAGGCGAGAAAGACGTGACGATCCAGACCGAGCGGAAGAAGCTCACCATTTTCTTCTCCGATATCAAGGACTTCACCGCGACGACGGAGGAGCTCGAGCCCGAGGAGATCACCGTCCTCCTCAACGAGTACTTCACCGAAATGTCGAGGATCGCCGCCGAACACGGCGGCACTGTCGACAAATTCATCGGCGACGCGATCCTGATCTTTTTCGGCGATCCCGAGACGAAGGGCGTCGCGGAAGATGCGCGCGCCTGCCTGAGGATGGCGCTCGCCATGCAAGGCAAGATCGCCGAACTCAATGCCCGCTGGCGCAGCGAGGGAACCGAAAAGCCGTTCCGGGTGCGGATGGGCATCAATACCGGCTTCTGCAATGTCGGGAATTTCGGCAGCAGCGACCGCATGGACTACACGATCATCGGCGCGGAGGCGAACCTCGCGGCGCGCCTGCAATCGATCGCCGAGCCGGGGCAGATCATCCTCAGCTACGAGACGTATGCGCTGGTGCGCGACATGCTGAGCGGGCATGCCCTGCAGCCGATCCGCATGAAGGGCATCGCACATCCGGTGGTGCCCTATGTGGTCGACGGCGTGCTCGGCAATGAAGGCGTGACGCACAGGCTTTTCAGCGAGCATATGCCGGGGCTCGACCTCTATCTCGATCCTTCCGCGATGAACGAGGACAGTGCGGTGCGCGTCAAGGCCCTGCTCGAGCAGGCTTTGGCGGCGATCGAGGCGGGCCGGCGGCGGGGACCGCATCCGCAAGGAACCTAGCGGGCCTGGGGAAAGAAATGCGGATCGCGATGATGGGAGCCGGCGCGATGCGTCCCATATTTGCGCCGCTCGAGGCAAAGGCAAGGGAAGTGAGGCGGGATCGCCCCAGCCGTCATCCCGATGAAAGCCGGGGTTTCAAGACGGATTGCAATAGCGGAAGCGATTCAGGAGATGCGGGATTTCGCTGACATGACGGTGTGTGTGAGGCGAACAATCCGCTCTTCTGTCATCCCCGCACTTGTTGCGGGGATCCATCGTGCCGACACTTCGTCGCCGGTGTTTGCGGCACCATGGATTCCCGGAACAAGGCCGGCAATGACAACGTTGGAGAGTGCTACTTCCTCCGTGCGGCGCGAGAGTCGGCGATGACGCAGAGCATTTCCCACATCAGATTCGCGGCAGTGACAGATGTGATGCCCGACGGATCGTAGCAGGGTGCGACCTCGCAGATGTCGCCGCCGACGAGGTTCTTGCCGCGCAATGAGCGGAGTATCACTTGGGCATCGCGCGGGGTCAGACCGCCGATTTCCGGCACGCCGGTTCCGATCGCCCAGGCCGGATCGAGCCCGTCGATATCGATGGTGATATAAACCGGGCCCTTGGCCGTCACCTGATCGATCTTCTTGATAAGCCAGTCCCGGCCCTTCTCCTCGAACTTGTCATAGGTCACGCAGGTGAAGCCTTTGTCCTCGCCCCATTTGATGTCGTCGGGCGAGAAGCGCGAGCCGCGCAGGCCGATCTGGATGGTGCGCTTTGGATCGATCAGCCCCTCCTCCACGCCGCGGCGGAAGGTGGTTGCGTGATTGATCCTGGTATCGGCCAGCGTATCGAGCGTGTCGGCATGGGAATCGATCTGGACAATGCCGACCGGACCATCCTTTGCAATGGCGCGCAGGATCGGCAGGGGCACCGTGTGGTCGCCGCCGATCGACAGCGGCACGGCGCCGGCCTTGTGGATCTTCCTGTAGAAGGCCTCGATCATGTCGATCGACTTGGCGAAATCGAGCGGATTGACCGGCGCGTCGCCGACATCGGCGACATTGCAGAGATCGTATGG
>JAEUMG010000121.1 GCA_016793355.1 Hyphomicrobiales bacterium | reverse complement strand
GACACCCGCGCCGATCTCGGTATGGTGCTTGTCGAAACCGTCGTAATTGGCGGTGATCGTTCCCGCCCCGACATTGCTGCCCGCGCCGACATGGGCATCGCCGATGTAGGAAAGATGATTGGCCTTCGCGCCCCGGTCGACCCTCGCCTTCTTCACTTCGACGAAATTGCCGATATGGACGTCTTCGCCGATCTCCGCGCCGGGCCTGAGCCGCGCAAAGGGCCCGATCCGCGCGCCTGCTTCGATCGACGCGCCCTCGATATGCGAGAAGGCAAGTATGTGGACATTGTTGCCGACCGTAACGCCCGGACCGAACACCACAAAAGGTTCGATCACGACGTCGTGGCCGATCCTGGTGTCGGCTGAAAAGAATATGGTATCGGGCGCGATCATCGTCGCCCCGCCATCGAGCGCCAAGGCGCGATAGCGCTCCTGCAGGATCGCCTCGATGCGCGCAAGCTGGGCACGCGTATTGACGCCCTGCACCTGCTGCTCGGGGCAGACGCTCAAGCCCACCCGCCTGCCCTCGGCGACGCAGAGTTCGGCGATATCGGTGAGATAGATCTCGCCCTTGGCATTGTTCGGCCTGACCGCGGCGAGCAGCCGCCACAGCAGCCCCGCATCGACGGCCAGAATGCCCGAATTGCAGAGTGTTATCAGCCGCTCCTCGGGGCTTGCGTCGAGTTCCTCGCGAATCGCCTTGACGCTGCCATCGGCACCGCGGAGCAGCCGCCCATAGCCCTTCGGATTCGCCGCCTCGAAGCCCAGGACCGCCAGAGGCTGCGCGTCGCCGACCTGCTCGGCCAGGGCGCTTAAAGTTGCGGCCTCGATCAGCGGGACATCGCCATAGAGAATGAGGATCGTTCCCGTGAAATCCTTGAGCTTGCTTTCGGCCATGGATACGGCGTGGCCGGTGCCCCGGCGCTCCGCCTGGGTTACCATCTCGGCGCCCGGGGCATGGCGCTTCGCCTCGCCGGAGAGGTCCTCCTTGCCCGGCCCGCAAACCACCACGCAACGAGCCGGATTCAGCTCCCTGGCTGCGGTCAGCACATGGCCGAGAAGGCTGCGCCCCGCCGCCTTGTGCAGCACTTTCGGCAGCTCGGAACGCATGCGCGTCCCCAGTCCTGCCGCGAGGACAATGATGGCAATCTCGCTCATAGGGTATTCACCCGGGTCTCTCCGCTTCCCGCTAGCATTTTGCATGCCACAATAGTGATGAAAGATTCGCTTCCGGACCCCTTGCAGCACTCTGTCTTGGCGATTGAGGCTTCTTCGCGGCGCCCGCGACCTTCTATTGACCCTCAAACCATCGCCGCCTATGGTCCGCCCGCCTTCCCGGCCTCGGGCCCGTAGCTCAGTGGTAGAGCATCTGACTTTTAATCAGGAGGTCGTGCGTTCGATCCGCACCGGGCTCACCAAGCAATAAAAACAAATACTTAGCCCCATAAATCCGCTCGTTAAATCGGTGCGAATTGGCCCTTCAAATTGCCCCGGGCTAATTGAGGGCTAAGTTGGCATTTGACCGCGACCGGCCCGCGTCCTCAGTGCATCGCCGCCCGCGACAGCACCGACTTGCCGATCTGATCGACCACGCCGGCCAGGAGCTCCCGCCGCTGCCCGTCGCGGGGCATCCTGCGCCGCTTGAGCTCGAGCGCGACGACATACATCAACGAGATGATCTCGCCTTCGTCGGCCGGCGGCGCGATCGTCCCGATCTTGGCAAGGATGCCGGCGTCATCGTTCATCATGAAGGCTTGGCGGATGTCCTCGTAGGGTTGTCTGACCATGCGCTTTTTCTCTCTCTCGCAATGGTCGGATTCTGCGCTCAGCAAAGCGGCAATAGGCAAATGCTCTGGAAACTGGGCCCGTTTTTCCACAGAATTGCCCCCGTCCTAACCCAGGCTATGCTTGTCCTTCGACTCCTGCTACGTCATCGGCATTTGAGCGGCATATCTGGGAACTGATGATCCTCAATCTCACGGCACCCACGTTCGTCGTCGTGGGTGCTTTCAATCGTCGTATCTTCCAGCCGAGCTGGATCGCGCGGTGGCTCTACGAGTTTGCAGAGGGCGCGGACATTACCTTTGTCCAGCTTGCGCAAATCGAAGCGCCCGCGCGCCAGACAATCTACATTTCTGACGTGGGCATTTCGGCGACAAACGAACGTTTAGAAGTCTACATCAATAGCCTAAGCGAGGCGACTAAGTCACTCGCAGAAACCGTACTCAGACGACTGTTCACCGTTCTTCCGCATACCCCGGTTAAGGCACTGGGTATCAACTTCCATTTCGATTTGGCCGAGGCAACCGACCGCGTCATTTCGCGAATTCGTATCGACGATGGACTTGACGCTGAGTTCCCGAACATCAAGAAAACGACGCTTGTTTCCACAGTGGAAATGGCGGCTGGCGTCGATCTGAACTTCAGCCGTTCGTTGGCCACGGTCGAAGCGGCATTCGATTTCAACTTCCATCATCCGACGAGCACGGCCGGTGCAATCACCGAAATGGTACCTGGTTCAATCGACCGATGCTTCGCTATCGCTCAATCAATATTGAGAAACGTATATGAATTGGAGAATTATCAGGTGGCAGCACACGTCTTTGAAGCTGAAGCGGGAGCGCAACAATGATTAAGATCGTCCGATCACGAAGCAAGGCCTCCTCCGTGTCCACGGCGCCATCTCGACCAACCTCGAATGTCGCTACCTCAATTAGTTCGGGCGAACCGCGGCGATCAGCCGATACACAGTTTGGCTACGCGAAGGCTGGACGGGTCTACGAAACCCTCGGCATCAACAAAGAACTGCGCGGGAAGCTAATCAAAGGAAAGATGGAGACTGCAGGCGCGATCGTTCGCGGAACTGCAAAAAGAGAAACTACTAAAGTCGAGTAGCTCATGCAGATATTTGCTGATGCACTAGACAAGTCTAATCTCCTTCAAGGAGACCTGTTAGTCCGAAACGCCCCCCTGACCGAAGCTCTTCAAAAAGCGCACGGGTACTATGCGACAGCGACGGACTATACCCATTTTCTCATTCTCACCCAGTCATGCGATCTTATCAGGCGCCCGCCTAAGGGCTGCAAGTCTCGCTACATAACGCTCGCAGCGGCGAGACCACTCCAACTTGTAATCGATCGCTTTCTAGAGGGCGCGACGCTTGATCGGGAACGATTGCCGGCTCGAATATGTGACAAGAGCTACGAAGATTCAGCAAGGCAGCTAATTGAACGGATCTTAAACCACGAAGAGGAAGGAATTTTTTATATCCCCCGTAGCGCCTCTCAAACCGTCTCGCGAGACCTCTGCATTTTCTTGACGTTGTCCGTGGCAATACGGGTCGATCACTACGAAGCATGCCTCGCTTCGAAGGTATCTCAACTCGATGACGTGTTTGCCGCGAAGGTGGGTTGGCTGACAGGGAGCCTCTATTCGAAGGTTGCCACGCCGGAGCTTGCGAATATTCTTCCCGACCATAAGCGCTACCTGCGGGACATCTATGAGCAGACTCTCTATCGGGAGATCGTTTGGCTCCGCAAAGCTCAATATGAAAGTATGAAACCCAAGCTTGAGGAGTGGCGCGGAGCCAATCCAGAAGTAATGTCCGGTGATACGCTCAACGCTCTCGTGAAAAATATACCGCGTGAGGCGCAGCAAGTCGCAGATTGCGTTACCTCGGCCTTGCTCAAGAAGAATCTCATCACTCCAGAGTCGGCAGATAAGGTGAGAAATATTATCTCTAACGACGGCAATCTCAAAAAGGTGCTAGCGTCTTTAGCTGACGACTGACGGTCGACTGCGCGGCGAACCGATCAAGCGTCCTAATTGGAACTGTCTCAGGCGGCATGTAATACTACCAACAGGGCTAGGAGCGCGACCGCGATTCCTACATTGATGAGAAAACCGAACGCGGACCGCATCACGCCAGCTGACCTGAGCCCCATTTCTCATCCGGTTATGGGGAGAGTCTTTGAGCCTGTGAGCCCGCCCCATCGTTGGACCACGGCGCTGGTCTTTCTCTAGCAGGTTGCTGAAAAACCAAGTTTTGAGAGTGATTTTCTCGATGTGTGCGTTGGCAGCGAATGCCGGAGCGGGTGGTGGGCGGCGGCGCATGCGCTGTGATGGGTGTGGATTTGGGTCATATTCGATGCTGCGGACAGACTCATCGCGTTGCCGCCAGGATTTTCGGGATGCGGATGAGGTTGTAGGCAGCGGCAGTGAGCACGAAGAACCATTCGACCAGCGCCCTTCCGCAATGGCGTGTCTTGCGCAGGCCGCCGACGGTCTTGATCCAGCCGAATGGTTCTTCGATCCGCTTGCGCTTGATCGTGCTGATGCGATAGCCGGGATGCCGGGTGGTGCGGCCATCGATCGCCGAGCGGCGGTTGGCATTGTTCTGCGAGACATGCGGCGTGCAGCCGCGCTCGCGGCAGCCGGCGACGAAGTCAGCGGTGTCATAGTTCTTGTCGCCGCCTACCGTACTGCCAGGTCTGGCATTGTCCTCGATCATGTCGAGCGCGATTGCGCGCTCGGCCGTTCCATTGGCCTCGCTCAGCCGCGCATCGACGATGAGCCCGTTGCGGTTCTCCGTCATCAGATGACCCATGTGGCAGAGCTTTGCCTCCTTGCCGGCACCCTTGCGGTAAAGCCGCGCGTCGGGGTCGGTGGTCGAGGCATGCGTGTCATTCTTGCGCTTCTCGCCATGAAAGTCGCGTTCCCCATTGCGCCCGCCGCTGCCGCCACGGCGCTTTCCCGAAGATGGATCGCCGCCCTCCTTCGGCACGAAACTCTTCATGCTGGCCCAGGCCTCGATCAACGTGCCGTCGACCGAGAAGTGGTCGCTGGAGAGCAGGCCTTTGACCTGCGGCAGGTTCAGCACACCCGCAAAGAACTTGGCTGCGATATCGCCGTTGAGCAGACGATCCCGGTTCTTGCAGAACACGGTTGCGTCCCACACAGGATCGTCGATCGACAGTCCGACAAACCAGCGGAACAGCAGATTGTAGTCGAGCTGCTCCATCAACTGCCGCTCCGAGCGCACGGTGTAGAAGGCCTGCAGCAGCAGCGCGCGCAACAATCGCTCCGGCGGGATCGACGGCCTGCCGTCTCGCGCATAAAGCTTGTTGAAGTCCCGAGACAGCCCCCTCAGCGCTTCATCGCTCAGCGTCCGGATCGCGCGCAGCGGATGATCCGCTGGAATCCGCCGGTCCAATGGCACATAGCTGAAAAAACCGTCCGATCGCTGATCTTCCCCGCGCATCGCATTCCCCAGTCCAGAGCAATCAACCACATGCACAGAATCACACAGCAAACGCCTCGTGAAGCGACTTTTTCAGCAGCCTGCTAGACCGTTTGTTGAAGAATGGAACGTCCTTTTTAATCAGGAGGTCGTGCGTTCGATCCGCACCGGGCTCACCGGGGCAAATCGAGCGCTCGGATGGAATAACGGACTCACCGCCGGCGGAAGCTGTGCGTCTTGCACATGACGCCGGCCACGCAGCCCTTCACTGCCATCTCCTGCCCGTTAAGCTTGAGCAGGACGGCGTAAGTCAGGCCGTCATCGGGATTGTAGATGGAGCCTCTCCAGGCATTGCGTCCCGTCGCGACGAGGCCGCTCGCCAGAAGGAGGCCGATGAGCGGCCGTCCGCGCAGGGCGGGATCGGGATTGAGCTTGTCAAGCTTCGGCCGCCCCTCCTTGTCCAGGGGTTCCTTGAGGCCGGCAAGCCGCAGACACAGCTTTGCCGAACACTTGCTGAGCCGGACGGTCACCTTGCCGTCGGACATGACCCAGGTGCCCAGGGGGTCGCCCGCATGGGCCGCACCGGGTCCCAAAAGAAAGACGGCCAAAAGCAATCCAATCCGTGCTGCAGTTCCCAAGGCCAAGCGATCTCACTCCCGAAGACTGGCGATCATCCAAAGGATATGTCTGTCCCGGAGGCGATGTTAAGGCCGGAAATCACTGTGGGCTTGTCCGCGCGGCCGGGCCGTCATTCATAACAGTCAAGAACGGTACCGAGACCGAGCGCCGGCATATCATCGACAAGACATGGGCCGCGCCAAGGGTGAATGCGAAACCCCGCGCGGCCCTGGACTGGCGGACGGCAACTGGGTGCGTTCGCCGGCCGGCACGGACTC
>JAEUMG010000086.1 GCA_016793355.1 Hyphomicrobiales bacterium | reverse complement strand
CAAGGAAATCATCAATCGCGGCGGCGAAAAGATCGCGCCCGTCGAAGTCGACGAGATCCTGATGGAGCATCCGGCCGTGCAGCAGGCGGTTACCTTCGCGCTGCCGCATGACAAGCTCGGCGAGGATGTCGCCGCCGCCATCGTGCTGAAGGAAGGCGCTCACGCGGACGAGCGCGCGCTGCAGGACTTCGCGGCCAAGCGGCTGGCCACCTTCAAGGTGCCGCGCCGCATCGTGATCCTCCCCGAAATCCCCAAAGGCGCGACCGGCAAGCTGCAGCGCATCGGGCTCGCCCGGAAACTCGGCCTGGCATGACCAGGATCTGCGTCTTCGGCGCCGGCGCGATCGGCGGTCTCATTGCCGCGCAGCTTGCGCATGCGGGCAAGTCGGAGGTGTCGGTGATCGCACGCGGGGCCAATCTCGACGCCATCCGCGCCGGTGGCCTGATCCTGCGCAAGGGTGGCGAGGAGTTTGTCACCCGGCCGCGCGCCGCCGAAAAGGCCGCCGAAATTGGCCCCCAGGACTTCGTGATCATCGGCCTCAAGGCCTATGCACTGACCGGCGCGATCGATGCGCTCATGCCCTTGCTCGGGCCCGAGACCGCCATCCTCTTCGCCCAGAACGGCCTGCCCTGGTGGTACTTCTATGGCGGCGGCGCCGCGCATGGCGGCCGCAAGCTCGAAAGCGTCGATCCCGGCGGCCTCATCTGGGACAGGCTTACGCCCGAGCGCGCCATTGGAACCGTGGTCTGGCAGGCAGCCGAACTCGCAGCCCCCGGCATCGTCGTCCATGGCTATGGCGATCGCATGCCGGTGGGCGAGCCCTCGGGCGAGCAGACCGCGCGCGTCAAGACCTTGAGCACGCTCCTTGTCGATGCCGGCTTCAAGAGCCCGGTACGGCCCAATCTGCGCACCGAAATCTGGCTGAAGCTATGGGGCAATCTCAGCTTCAATCCGGTGAGCGTCCTGACCCGGGGCACCCTGGAGCAGCTCGCCAACGATCCCGAAAGCCGGCGCGTCATACGCGCCATGATGGCGGAGGCCCGCGCCGTGGCCGAGGCCTTCGGCATCAGCTTCACCATCGACATCGACGAGCGCATCGGCATGGCGGCCAGGGTCGGCGCCCACCGCACGTCCATGCTCCAGGACGTCGATGCCGGCCGCCCGACCGAACTTGACGCGCTTCTGGGCTCCGTCATTGAATTGGCGCAAATCGCGGGGATGGCTGTACCGACCCTGCAATTGGTCTATGATTTGGTGAAAGCACGCTGCCGCTTCGGCTAGCATCTGTGTTTGACTGGGAGGCATTTGCGAATGCGGCTCGATAACGAACGTCCAAGCGACAACATCGAGGATCGCCGCGGCCAGGGCGGCGGTGGCGGCTTTGGCTTCCCGCGCGGCGGGGGCGGCGGCATGCGCGTGCCGATGGGCGGCGGCCGCGGCATCAGCATGAGCACGATCATCATGCTGGTGATCGCCTATTTCGCCATCAAGTTCATTTTCGGCATCGACCTGCTCGATGTCCTGGGCGGTGGCGGCGGCGGTCTGCAGCCGGTGCCGCAGCAGCAGGGGCAGACCCAGATCCCGCAGCCCGGTCAGACCGGCGGTGGTCAGCAGGCCGATGTCACCGGCGATGCGGGGAAGGATTTCGTGGCGCGCGTGCTGGGTTCGACCGAACGGGTATGGACGGAAGAGTTCCAGAAAATGGGCCGGCAGTATCCCGCCCCCAAGCTCGTGCTCTTCTCGGGCTTCGTGCAGTCGGCCTGCGGCATGGCGCAGTCGGCGATGGGGCCGTTCTATTGCCCGCGCGACAGCAAGGTCTATATCGACCTCTCGTTCTATCAGGACATGAAGAACAAGCTCGGCGCGCCGGGCGACTTCGCGCAGGCCTATGTCGTGGCGCATGAAGTCGGCCACCACCTGCAGAATGTCTTCGGTATTGCCGACAAGGTCATGCAGCGGCGCATGCAATTGCCGGAGGCAGAGGCCAATCAGCTCTCCGTCATGATGGAGCTGCAGGCCGATTGTTTCGCCGGCGTGTGGGCGCGCAAGGCCGATGACAGCCGCAACATCATCGAGGAGGGCGATATCGAGGAGGGCCTCAACGCCGCCTCGGCCATCGGCGATGACCGCCTCCAGAAGCGCTCGCAGGGTTATGTCGTGCCCGAATCCTTCACCCATGGCACCTCGGAACAGCGGGTGCGCTGGTTCAAGCGCGGCCTCGACTCGGGCGATCTTGCGAGCTGCGACACCTTCAGCGCGCAGCAGCTGTAGCCCAGTCAATATGCTCCCTCGCCCTGCTTCTCCAGCGGGGCGAGGGAAACAGTCCGCAAGCTGACGAGGCCTAACCCTTCGCCATCTGCTTCTTGATGATCCCGGCGATGACCATCAGAATCGCGCCGCCAATGCCGCCGCCGGCAAGGCTCTGGATGATCGCGCCGATATCCATGCCGCTTGCCGCCTGGGCCGCTGCGTCGGCGACGGCGGGCGCCGCGCTGCCGAACAGCCTTTCGAGGATCTGTCCGCCGATGATGCCGCCGACCACCCCGGCGATCGAATTGCCGGTGGTGCCGAGGTCGTAATCCTTCATCGCCTTGCCCGCGGCGTTGCCGCCGATGGCGCCTGCAATGATCTGAATGATGATGCCGAGCCAGTCCATGATTTGTCCCCCTTGTGCACGGCGGCCGATGCTCCGACTCGCCGAAACCGCGCCAGCTTACGTCACGCCCGGCGCAACATAAAGGACACATTGCGACGGATTCCTCCGGAAGGGATCGTCATTGATTTGACAAACCCCGCCGGGGAGCGCCCATTGAATGGGAAAAAGGGAGAGAATCACGGGACGGCGGCAAGTCTTGGGAAAGGCGGCCCATGACTGAATTCAAACATTCCACATGTTATCCGGACCGCTGGCGGCCCAGCACCGCCGGAGACGTTTTCTTTGGGAGCCCAGTGCGACAGTCGCGGCCGCAGTCGCGCATCGAAGACGATGCCGTCCTGCTCGAGGATGGCGATCCCTGGCTCGACGGGGAGGAAACCGAGGACGAGGGGGCATCGACGCCCCGGCGTCCCTTCTGGAACCGCTGACTTCCCTTGCCTTTTGCCGCGCGCCGCGCTTGGGTCGCGGGCACAGGAAGGATGGTCCCATGCTTGACAGGCCAGCCCGCCACGAGCGCCGCCGCCGCCGCTCCGATACGGGCGCCCACCAGGACGCGCCGCAGCGCCGTACCAATTACCGCAAGCTCGTCAATCCGCTGGTCCGCCAGCCGATCTTCAGCGACGACCGCATCGCCGCCATTCATGACACCGCATTGCGCGTCCTCGAGGAATTGGGTGTCAAGGTGCTCAATGAAGAGGCGCGCCGGCTGTTCAAGCACGGCGGCGCGGCGGTCGATGAGGCGACGCTGATGGTCCGCATCGATCGCGGCCTCGTTGCCGCAGCCTTGCGAACCGCGCCGTCGCAATTCGATCTGCTCGGCGCCGGCGATGACGATCATGTCACGCTCGGCGGCGATCACATCGCCTTCGTCTGCGTCGGCGGCCCGCCGCATATTTCCGATCTCGATCGCGGCAAGCGCAACGGCACGCTCGAAGACACCCGCAACATCATCAGGCTCAACCAGCATTTCGACGTCATCCACATCCAGTCACCCAATGTCGAGGCGCAGGACGTGCCCCTCAATCTGCGCCACCTGCACACTACCGAGGCACAGTTGACGCTGTCGACCAAGCCCCTCTTCATCTTCTCGCGCGGAACGCCCCAGGTGCGCGACTCGATGGAGATGGTGCGCATCGCCCGCGGCCTGACGCCGGAGGAATTCGCGCAACGGCCTTACTGCTACACCGTCATCAACACCAACTCGCCGCGCCAGCTCGACATTCCGATGTGTCAGGGCATCATCGATTTCGCCCGCGCCGGCCAGGCCTCGGTGATCACGCCCTTCACCTTGTCGGGCGCGATGGCGCCGGTGACCATCCCGGGCGCGCTCACGCTGCAGCATGCCGAGGCACTCGCCGGTATCACCTTGAGCCAGATGGTTCGCCCCGGCGCGCCGGTGGTCTATGGCTCGTTCACGTCCAATGTCGACATGAAGTCGGGCTCGCCCGCCTTCGGCACGCCGGAATTCGTGCAAGGCGCCTTCGGGGCCGGCCAGCTGGCGCGCCATGTCAACCTGCCGTGGCGCGGGTCTTCCGCGACGGCGTCAAACGCGCCGGACGAGCAGGCGGTCTATGAGTCGCTAATGTCGGCCTGGGGCTCGATCCTCGGCGGCGTCAACATGATGATCCATGCCGCGGGCTGGCTCGAGGGCGGCCTCACGGCCTCGATGGAGAAGTATATTCTCGATATCGAGACCTTGCAGATATTCGCTGAAATCTTCCAGCCGCTGGCGGCGGGCGATGAGGAACTGGCCTTCGCGGCGATCGCCGAGGTCGAGCCCGGCGGCCATTTCTTTGCGGCCCGGCACACGATGGAGCGCTACCAGCGCGCTTTCTACACGCCGCTCGTTTCCGACTGGCGCAATTTCGGAAGCTGGAGCGAGGACGGCAGCAGGACCGCCACCATGCGCGCCAATCGCATCTGGAAGGACATCCTGAAGAATTTCGAACCGCCGAAGATGGACGCGGGCAGGGCGGAACAACTTGCCGCTTTCCTCGCCCGCCGCACGGCCGAGGGCGGCGCCTTGCCGGAGAGTTGAAGTTCACTCCGCCAATAACTCGCATCGCTGAAAATGCGAACCTCAGTGGGTGCCGCGAACAAAGGCGCCGCCTCGAACCATGGCCGTCCTCCGAGGGCCGCTGCGCGGCCCCCTCAGGACGAGGTCAGGGCATGAGGGCACAAAATACCCCTCGTCCCGCAGCGCAGCGCGAAGCGCTGCCTCGAAGGATGAGGGCAATGATTATCCTCCACGGCCGCCCTTGAGGCGGCCATCCAGTCTGGATGGGCGGGTTCCCCGGGTCGAGCCCGAGGACGGGCGGGCCCGCCCATGGAGAGTTGTGGCGGATTGGCCCCTAAGACGTGTCGTCGAGCGGCGGGTTGCCGTCAGTGGCGAGCCAGTGGCATTCTTTGAGGATGTCGTCGACCTCGTGGATCGGCCGCCGGCGGAAGCCGGGTGGGCGGCCGGGGCGCAAGGGGCTCCAGCGCTCGGGCCGCCGCTCCTCCTTGGGACGCGCCTGCCAGCGGGCGAGCCGCAGGGCCTGGCGCGGGATGTCTTGAACCGCGTCCAGGACAGCCATGAGGCGGCGGATCAGCGGCTTGGCATTGACCGTGCCGTCATCGGCCTTCTTCTCCACGACAGGTTCCGGCGGAGGAGGCGGCTGGCGGAGGAACAGGGGGATGCGCGGATCGGGGCCTCTATCCAGAACATGGATACGGGGCTCAGGCCCCCGGCGTTTCTTCTTCCTGAAGCGGCGGCCAAGGCGCTTGAGCGGATCGAACAGGTTGAACAGGGGACGGCGTTTGCGCTTCTCTTTGACTTCGCCATCCGCCCTGGCCTTGGCCTTGTCGGAAGGCTTCTGGCTTGGCTTAGGCGGACGCGGCTTCGGGGGCTCGAGCACGATATCGCGCGCCGCGGCAACGATCAGCCGCCTGACGGCGGATTCCATCGTGCGCAGGATTCGCAAGACCGCGCGGTGGAGCGGCTTCGGCACCCGCTCGACGATTCCGCCCTCGACAAGGCCGATCATGGCGAAGAGCGCCATGACATGGCCGATGAGCGGCAGGCGCTGGTGTTCGATGGCTGAGGCCCTGTCCATGGC
>JAEUMG010000076.1 GCA_016793355.1 Hyphomicrobiales bacterium | reverse complement strand
GCCGGTGACCAAGGTTGCGAAGTGGAAGACCGCCGTGCAATTGCTGGCCATCGGGTTTCTCATTGCGGGGCCGGCCGGCGACCGGATCATGCCCCATGTGTCCGATATCGGCCTGGCGGGATTGTGGATCGCTGCGGCGCTCACGCTTTACACCGGCTATGATTATTTCAGGGCCGGGATCGGCCATGTGATGGACGGAAAATGAAGCTCATCTATTTCGCGCGCGTCAAGCAGATGGTCGGCAAGGCGGAGGAAGAGGTCGAGCTTCCGGAGGGCATCGCGACCGTCGGCGCCCTGATCGAATGGCTCAAAGGCCGGGATGAGGGCTATGCGCATGCCTTTGCGGATTTGCGGGTGGTGCGCGCGGCGAACAACCAGGCGCATGTGCAACTCGACGCCCCGCTTACGGGCGCGCATGAGATCGCCTTCTTCCCGCCGGTGACCGGGGGGTGAAACCGGTTACTGCCCGAGCTGCTGGTCGGCCGGGGGCTTGGAGGGGAGGAGCGGGCCGCCGCCATTGGGCATCAGCACGATAAGGCCCGTCCCTAAGCGATTCTTCGGCTTTTCCCGCTTGTCGGCTTCATCCGCGACCGTCTTGATCCCGAAGGGGCGGGCATAGATCATGTTCAGAAATCCCGTCCATTCCGGCTTTTCCTCTTGGGCACATGCCGCCGTCGCCGGCAGGACGAGGGTGGCGATCAGGAGGGTCAGGGCGAGGTATTTCATGGACTAGCTCCGCTTTGGAAGGATGATGCCGGAATTCGGCTGAATCGGCAAGTCGGGGACAGGATAAAACACCCTCTTTGGAGAATCGTTTGTACACGGAGCATTTTGGCCATGCCGCGAACAGGTGTTGAGATTCGTCCTGTGAATTCAAAGATATATGAAAAAAGTGTTTCGTCGTCTAAAAAATCCTTGACTGACTGCGCAGCTATTTGTATAGAAATCGTCATGCTTCGATAAGTGGCTCTGACGCCTCCCTTTCATTGGGCAAGGGTCCCGGCATCCGGTCCTTGGCCCTTGGGATGCCCGTCCAGACGAGGGTTCATGCCATGCCGGCCAGGTCGAAAGCCCAGCAGAAAGCCGCCGGGGCTGCGCTTGCCGCCAAGCGAGGCGAGATCGATCCAAGCGAGCTCGTCGGCGCATCGCGCCAGATGTATGAATCGATGAGCGAAGAGCAGCTTGAGGAGTTTGCCGCGACGAAGCGCACGGGCATGCCGGAGCATGTCGGCGACAGGCGGGGGTAGGGCAGACTATCCAGTCTGAATCGGGCAGGCCTCGGGTCGCGCCCAAGGACAGGCAAGTCCGCCGATGGGGTGAAAAGGATACCCCAATTGTCATTGCCGGGCTTGTCCCGGCAATCCACGGTTCAGCTATGCTCTGCAGGCGGAGCATCGGCACGATGGATCGCCGGAACAAGTCCGGCGATGGCAAGTGAAAGAAGGCGATGTTAGTGGAAAGCCAATTTTCGCGGGTGACGGAAAAGGAATCGGCTCAGACGATCAAATCGGCGGCCTTTTCGGCGACGGTCATGACGGTGGCGTTGATGTTGACCGTGACCATGCTGGGAAACACAGAGGCATCGGCGACATAGAGGCCGTCCAAGCCTTTGAGCTTGAGATCGGGCGTGCAGACGACTTTCGGATCGGCGGGATCGCCCATGCGGCAGGTGCCGGAGGGGTGATAGACCGTCTCGCAGACATCCTCGATGTAGCTCTGCCAATCGGCATCGCTCGCGACTTCGGGACCGGGGCGCAATTCGGCCGAGCAGAGCGAGCGCATCGCGCGGGTGTGGCCGAGCTCGCGGGTGAAGCGCATGGCGCGGATGAGGAGCGCCAAGTCGTAGCCATCCGGGTCCGAGAAGTAATTGAGGTCGATCACCGGCTTGTCGCGCATGTCGGATGAGGCAAGCCGCACTGTACCTTCGCTTCTGGCGCGCGCGACATTGGGCGAGGCCTTGACGGCCGGGACGCCGACGGCAAGGCGCGGATGATCGCCATATTTCTCGCGCACGCGCAGGCCGAAGTGGAAGAGGATGTCGGGCGCCGGAGCCTCGTCTTCGAGTTTCAACAGCATGGTCGCCTCGAAAGGGCAGACCTGCCAGGGCGCGACCGGCTCGCGCGTGGCCCAGACGACGGGCGCCGAGACATGATCGAGGAGATGGCGGCCGACGCCGGGAAGATCGGCAATGACGGGGATGCCATGATTTCGCAGGTCGGCGGCAGGACCGAGGCCCGAGACCATCAGCAATTGCGGCGTCTGGATTGCGCCGCAGGCGAGGACGACCGCGCGATTGGCGCGGACAGTGCCTCGCGATGTTGCGGCGCCGATAGCGCGGCGGCCTTCGAAGAGGATTTTCGAGGCGAAGGTCTCGGTCCAGATTTCGAGATGCTTCGGGAGCGCGGAAAGGGGGTGGAGATAGGCGATGGAAGAAGACTGCCGCCTGCGGCCGCGGGCATTGAGCGGGAAGAGGCCGACGCCCGGAACGATAGCGTCTCGGAAATCGACTTCGGGAAGGCCGCGTTCTCTGCCGGCTTCGATGAAGGCGCGGCTGGCGGGGTGGGTCGGGGCAAGCTCGACATTTACGGTCTTGTGGATGCGGGCAACATAGGGTGCGAGGTCGGCGGCCGACCAGCCCTTGGCGCCAAGCGATGCCCAGTGATCGAAATCGGATGATGGCGGAAAGAGGAAGGCGCAGTCATTGTGGTTGGCGCAGCCGCCAAGCAGTTTCTGGCGGCTGTAGTTCAGTTCGGGGGCGCGGCCGGAAAGCGTTGAGGCGAGGAAGCCCCAGTCATAATCAGCCGTCTGATCATCGAGGAGGAAAAGGTCATTGGCGGCGGGATCGACTTCGTCGGACTTGCCGGCCTCGACCATGATGATATGGCCTTGGGTTTTCTCGGCGAGGCGGCGGGCGATGACACAGCCGGCGGAACCGCCGCCGAGAATGAGATAGTCGCAGGTTTGGGTCATGACGCGCGAATTGTGATGGGATAAGAAGCGAGGGTTTTGGAGTTACTAGCGCATGGGGCCTTTCGCATGAAGAGTTGCCGGAACGGATAGAAAGGTATAGCCGCCATGAAAGACTCACTACGCGAGCGCATTGCCGTCGTCGCCGGAGCAACGCGCGGGGCGGGCCGGGGCATCGCCGCGGCATTGGGCGAGGCGGGCGCTACGGTCATCTGCACCGGGCGCAGCAGCGACAGTCCTAGTGCATCGGCGAAATCCGATTACGACCGGCAGGAAACCATCGAGGAGACGGCGAGACTTGTCTCGCGCCTTGGCGGCACAGGGATAGCGGAGGTTGTCGATCACCTCGTACCGGATGAGGTGGCGGCGCTGGCCGCGCGCATCAGAACCCGGCATGGCCGCATCGATGTGCTGGTGAACAATATCTGGGGCGGCGAATTGCTCGTAGGCGGCCCGCCGCAATGGAACACGCCGATCTGGAATCTCGATCTCAATAAAGGCCTGAGGATGGTGCGGCTCGGCATCGAGACGCATCTGGTGACATCGCACCATCTCCTGCCGCTTCTCATCGAGCGGCCGGGCGGGCTTCTCGTGGAGGTGACCGATGGCACGGCCGAATACAATGCAGCGCAATACCGGATCTCGGTGTTCTACGACCTCGTGAAATCGTCGGTTATCCGGCTTGCCTTCTCGCAAGGACACGAACTCGCGCCTTATGGAGCCACCGCCGTCGCACTGACGCCCGGCTGGCTGAGATCGGAGATGATGCTCGATAACTACAAGGTTGGCGAGAAGAACTGGCGCGACGCGCTGACCGACAGGGGAAGCAGCCAGCCCAAGGCGCCACCGGATTTTGCGCTGTCGGAATCGCCGCGTTACGTCGGTCGTGCCGTCGCGGCCTTGGCGGCTGACCCAGAGCGACGGAAATGGAACCAGCGGACATTGAATTCGGGTGAGCTGGCGCGCCATTACGGCTTCACCGATATCGACGGTTCGCGGCCGGATATCTGGCGCTACATCACCGAAGCGAGAGGCAGCGCCCAGGCTGTGGCGCTGGACGAGTATCGTTAGCGGTGACGGTCATATCGCTTCGAGATAACGGGCGCGTTCGGCGGCGCTCACCGCACGGCGCAGGACCGCGTCCTCGTGCTTGCGCGTCATGACGAAGTGATCGAGGAACGCTGCGCCGAAGATCTTGCGGGCGGGCTCGCAGGCTTCGAGACGCTCGGCGGCTTCGAGCAATGTACGCGGCAAGGCACGCAGGCCCTTCGGCACAAAGGCGCGGACGTCGCCGGTGGCGCGTTCGGGCAGTTCAATCTTGTTCTCGATGCCCCACAGACCGGCGCCAAGCGCGAGCGCGAGTGCGAGGTGCGGATTGGTGTCGGCGGCGGGAACGCGGAATTCGATGCGCGTGATCTCGGGTGTCGCGGTGACGACGCGCAGGGCGACGCCGTAATTGTTGAAGTCCCATGACGGCGTGCGCGGCGCCCAGTTGCCGGGGAACATGCGGCGCCAGGCATTGACGGTGTGGGTGCAGAGCGCGGCGCATTCGGGAAGCAGCGTCAGGAGGCCGGCCATGAAGTGCTTCATGGTCTGGCTCATGCCATCCGGACTTGCGGCATCGGGGAAGAGCGGGCGGCCGGTCGCCCTGTCGGCGAGCGAGAGATGGAGATGGCCGGAGAGGCCCTGAAAGCCTTCGCCAAGCTGGGCGAGGAAGGAGGCGGTGAGGCCGCGGCGGCGGCAATGGGATTGGGTGAAGGTGCGGAAGAGGGCGTAGTCGTCGGCGGATTTGAGCGGCGTGTCGGCTTCAAGCGTCGCTTCGATGCAGCCGGGGCCGAGTTCGGTGCCGAGCCCGTAAAGCGGGATGCCGAGGCCGGCGATAACGTCCTCGAGGCCGGTGACGAATTCGGCATAGGTGCCGGCGGAATCGGCCGACCAGCAGCGATTGTCGGGCGCCCAGGCGGAGGGGCGTTCCCAATGCTTCTCGCGCAGGCTCTCGGCGGTTTCGTTGAGGACGGTGAATTCGCATTCGAAAGCGGATCTGACGGAGAAGCCCAACGCGCCGGCGCGGGCGATCTGGCGTTTCAGGACTTCGCGCGGCGAGAGCGCCTGCGAGGGGCCGGCATAGTCGGCGATGTAGAGCGCGGCATCAGCCTCGAAAGGGTAAGTGCGGCGGCTGTCTCTGTCGACGGTGCACGGCTCGGCGCCGAATTGTTCGGTGAAGTCATAGACGCTTTCGCCGGTGTCCCAGCGATAGAGCACATTGGGGAAGGCGAAGTCGCCGGCAAGTGCCGCCTCTGCGTGGCGGCCCGACAGGCGGCGGGCGCGCAAGGAGGCGTCATAATCGAAAATGCCGATATGGACGGTGCGGGGCGGGGGCATGGGGGCTCTGGGCTAGGGCGGGA